>CAIUOU010000109.1 GCA_903900845.1 uncultured Opitutia bacterium | reverse complement strand
TTGGATCCGGATGTACGCGGTCTGGGAGCGGCGCGATCTCCCCGGTACGGAGACGCTGTTGCGGCTGGTGACCACGATCGACCCGCGCCCGGTCTACTTCTGGCTGAACGCTGCCCGCATCACGGCTTATGATTTTCCCTTTTGGCGCATACTGGCGGCGGGTGGATTCGAGCAGGTGCCCGAGGAGGTGCAGCAGCGCCTCTCGCACGAGCAATCCCGGTCTGCGCTCCGCGGCCTGGAGACCGCCATGCGTTTCCACCCCGCGAGCGTCGAACTCTGGGTGGAGCGCGCGAACATTGAGCTGAACCGGCTCCGCGACTTGGATGCGGCGGCTGAGAGCTACCGCCGGGCCTGGCAATTGCCGGGGGCGCCGTACTACGTCGCGCGGCTGCGGGCGGAGGTGCTGCGCCGCGCGGGCCGTCGGGCGGAGGCGCTGGAGTGGCTGCTGCGTCTCCATCCGACCCTGCCGCCGGCGGACGAAGGTGCGGCGGCTGAATTGGTCCTCGGCCGCATCCGCGATCTCGAGCGGGAACTTGGTGTGCCGGCGGACCGCGTTTACCGAGGGCCGGCCGCGCGGGAATGAAAGGTTGTGAGTGCCGGAGCGTTTACCAAAGTCATTTTCCGCGTCGTGCCTTTCAGATTCCCATGAACCTCGCCATTGCTGAGTTCGCCGGTGGGTGCGCCTTACTCTGGTTTCCTCGCGGTTGGATCCAGGGACTCCGCGCCCGTTTGAAGGGAAGGCGGCGTCGCCGTTCGGCAACGCGCATCGGGGATCCCTGGAAAGCTGGCGGTCCCGGTGAGAAGGGATTCAAGGCGGCGGTCGAGTTCTCCAAGGTGGACAACTACCTTGATACCTTCCGCGCCGCCGCCGGGACGGCTTTGCTTTGGGGCGGATGGGGATTCCCCCGCTCGGAGCTCGGAGGCGGCCGAGCGGTGGCGCTGGTGATCTCGATGTTTCTGGTCGGAGTGGTGGCTCAAACCGTCCGCCTGAGCGCGTTCAAGGTCAGCCTTTTCCCGCCGGTTTTCTACCTCGCGGGAGTGGTGTTGGGACTGGCCGGCTGGCAGCCCGCCTTATTCTCGTTCGCGATAACGTGGAGCCTTACGGCGATACTCCCCAATCCTCAGGTTTTCCTGTTCGCCCTCAGCGTGTTCACTTACGCCTTCGGGGCGATGTTCCAGGGGCCGCTTAGACTTAACGTGATTTCCGCTGCGCTCCTAGTGTTCCTGCCCCTCCTGCTGAGTCTCCTGCTCAACCGCCCGCTGCGAAATCAGCTTTCGCGGGCCGCGGCGTGACCTCACCGAACATCTGGCTCGAGGCCGCGCGGCCGCGCACGCTGCCGGCGGCGGTGGCTCCCGTGCTCGTGGGGTGTGCGCTGGCGTGGCGCGACGGCGCATTCCACGCCGGAGCCGCCGCGCTTTGCCTCGGATTCGCGCTGCTCATCCAGATTGGCACCAATTTCGCCAACGACTATTACGATTTCATCCGGGGGGCCGATGCTCCCGGCCGGGTGGGGCCGCGACGAGCGGTGGCGGCCGGGTTGGTTTCCCCCGCGACGATGCGCCGCGCGATGTTCCTCACCTTCGGCGCGGCCTTCTCGCTCGGTCTGGGCCTCATCGCCTGGGGCGGGCCTTGGCTGCTGGTGATCGGAGTCCTGAGCATCCTGAGCGGGATCGCCTACACGGGAGGCCCTTACCCGCTCGCTTACCATGGCTGGGGTGACGTCTTCGTGTTCCTTTTTTTCGGCCTCGTGGCCGTGGGAGGAACCTACTTCACGCAGGCGGCCCGGCTCGGCGCCGAAGTGCTGCTCGCCGGCGTGCCGGTGGGCCTGCTCGCGGCGAACATTCTCGTCGTGAACAATTATCGCGACGCCGACACCGACGCGCGCGTGGCGAAGCGCACGCTGGTGGTGCGGCTCGGAAGGCCGTTCGCGCGCGCGCAATTCGGGCTCTCGGCCACCGTGGCGTTCTTGTTGCCGATCGTTTTTCTCGCGCGCGGGAGTTCCCCGGCGGTGCTGCTGCCATGCCTGCTGGCGCCTTGGGCTTGGCGGCAGACGCTGCGATTGAGGGAATCGCGGTCTCCCGCCGAGCTGATCGCATTGCTGGGCGACACCGGCCGGTTACTCGCGGCTTACGCGGGGCTTTTCGCGGCGGGTCTGGCTGCCGGCCGCTGACGGTGGCTTTCCGGCCTTTGCCAAAAGAAAGGCGCGGGCTTCCGCCCGCGCCCTGAAAACCTGGGAACTCCGCTGGCTTCAGCCGAGGTGCGGCGTGAGCTTCGCCTTGAGGCCGGCCTTGGGCATCATGCCCACGAGCGTTTCGACGACCTTGCCGCCCTTGAAGAGGAGCATCGTCGGGATCGCGCGCACCCCGTGGTCGGTCGCGGCGGCGTCGTTCTCATCGATGTTCACCTTCGCGATCACCAGCTTGCCGTCCAATTCCGTCGCCAGCTCCTCGAGAATCGGAGCGATGGCCTTGCACGGGCCGCACCAGGGGGCCCAGAAGTCGACGAGGACGGGCAGCGCCGAGGAAGCGACGGTGCTCTTGAGTGATTCAGTGGTCAGGTTCGTGATCTTTTCGGACATGGATTTCAGCGGTTGAGAAAAAGCAGGAGGGTGAAGAGCAGTGAGCCGAAGGCCGCCACCCCGCAGAGCCCCACCAGCCAGGAGGGCAGGGGCTCGGTTCCGGGGCGCTCGGGCGACGGGTCCGGGCGCATCGGCGGATCAACGCGGACGCGAGCGGTCGATGATCTCGGCCAGTTCGCGGTGGTCGACGGTTTCCAGCACCTTGTCGCGTCGCTTCAACTCCTCGAAGGTCTTCATCATCGTCTCCGTCATCACCTCGTGCGTCTGCTGCGAGCCGCCGACGAGGACGAATTTATCCCCGGTGGTGATCCGCTTGTGGCCGTCCTCATTATCGAGGCCGACGCCCAGCAAGCCTTTGACCGAGGGCCGACGCTTCCGGCGCGCAGGTTTCTTGGGGGAGTCGCTCACGAAGTCACCGTGGGTGGGATGCCGGTCGTTTCAAGCGGGTTTTCCTCCGTGGTGCCAGCCGTCACGGCGATGGTGGTCTCCGTGGCCTCAGCGAGGCCGTCGAGGTAAATGTCGGTGAAAGCCTCGTTCTGCCGGATGCGGAGGCGCTTGATGCGGGTGAGTTCCAGCATCGCGAGGAAGGTGGCGACCAGCCGGCGCAGCGTGACGCCCTCTGGAAACAGCGAGGTGAACACGCAGCTCGACCCCGGGGCGACGCGCCCCAGCAGCCACTCCATCTGGTCGGAAACGGTCACGACCTCGTCGTGGATCTCACCCACGACGAGCTTTTCCGCAAGCCGGCGGAGCACGATGTTGAAGGTATTCCAGAGCTCGATGCGATCGACACCCCGGAGCGGGCGCTCGGCATCGGGCTCGGAGGAGGAGGCGAGCAGACGCGGCAGCAGGTTCTGCCGGTTCTCGATGAGTTGCGCGATGCCGCCCGCGGCATCCTTGAACTTCTTGTACTGGATGAGCTGGTGCACGAGCTCCCAGCGCGGATCCACCTCCTCGTCCTCCGCGTTGGGATCGACCGCGTGCAGGCCCTTGGGCAGCAGCAACCGGCTTTTGATCTCCATCAACGTGGCGGCCATCACGAAGAACTCCCCCGCCACATCCAGGTCGAGCTGCTGCATCTGGTGCAGGGCGTCGATGTACTGCCGAGTGACCGACTCGATCGGGATGTCGTAGATATCGAGCTCGTTCTTCCGGATCAGGAACAGCAGCAGGTCCAGCGGGCCCTCGAAGACCTGGAGTTTGATGCGGTAGTCGGCGTCGGGAACCACGGTCGGGCGATGGTTGAAACGACGGGAGGCGCCGCAAGGGAATTCAACGTCGGCGCAGGTGCGCGACGAAGAATCCGTCCGTGTCGTGAAGTGCCGGCCGGATCACGAGGCCGCCGCCGTCGGTCGTGTACCCGAAGTCGCGTGCAGCGGTCTCAACCTGAAAGTCACGATGTGCTGCCTGAAACGCCGCGATCACCCCGGCGTTTTCCCGCCGGCTCAATGAACAGGTCGCGTAAACCAGCCTCCCGCCCGGGCGCACGTTGGCCGAAAACCGTGCGAGCAACTCCGTCTGGCGCGCCGCCTCGGCCTCGATCTGCTCCGGCGTGGTCGTCCACTTCAGATGGGGCGCGCGTCGCCAGGTGCCGCTGCCGCTGCACGGGGCGTCGACGAGCACGCCGTCGTAGCCGGCGGCGTCGGGGCGTTCGACCGTGCGCACGTTGGGCAAGCGCGCGCGCGCGGCCCGGGTGCGCAACTCGGCCAATGCCGCGGGGCGGATGTCGTGCGCGTCGACGCGGCCGTTCGCGCCCAACATCCGCGCCAGTTGCAGTGTTTTGCCTCCCGCTCCCGCGCAGGCGTCGAGCCAGCGTTCGCCGACCGCGGCCGGGCCCGACTCCAGCACCAGCTGAGAACCAAGATCCTGGACCTCGACCAAGCCGGTCTCCCACGCGCGTGTGCGCGTGATATCGACTTCCCCTGCGAGGGCGAAGGCCTGCGGGAGAAACAACGAGTGCCGCCACGCCCAGCCGAGTTTCTCCCACTCCGCGCTCACGCGCCTCGCGTCCGTGGTCTGCAATCGCAACCAGAGCGGTGCGCGCCGGAACTGCGCGGCAAGTTCCTCGCCGGCGAATATTTCCGGGCAATGCCCGCGGAACCAGCCGGGCAGGCATTCGGCCGGATCGCCGCTGATCGGAGCGCCGGTGGCGAATGCCGCGCGGAACAGCTTCGTCGCGGGAAGATCGGCGCAAAGCCAAGCCAGCCGCCGCGCGGCCTCCGCGGAATCATTTTCCAGCAGCGGCTCGATCCACGGGAGGTAACGCCACGCGGTGAAGGACAACTCGCGGTACAGGCGCCGGTCGCGCGAACCGAAGTCCTTGTGCGCGGCGAGGATCGCCTTCAGCCGGGCGGGCAGCGCCGGATCGCGGCGCCAGTGCGGGCTCAGCTCGGCGGCGATCCGCAGGAAGGTCCGGAGCTGGTTGGCGGCGACGCTCACGCGGTCGTCAGAAACGGATCGCGTCCACCCGCACGTCGAAGCCGAAGTTGCTCTCGCGCCGCCGGCCCGAGAACACGCTCACCGAGTAGGTGACGATCCAGGTGTTCGCGAGAGTGTGCGCGACACCGTAGGTCTGCTCGTTGAACCGGCGGCGGCGCGCGTCGTAGTGGAGGCGCAGCAGGGCCGAGAGCCGTTCGTCGAGGCGGCGGCTGGCATGGAGCGTGTAGTCCTGCAGCTCGCCGCGCAGGAAATTGTTGCCGAGGCGGGCGGACCACTCGCGGCCGTCGCGCAGCGTCACACCGGTGTTGAGTTCCCGCAGCCGGCGGGTCCGGGGGGAGAAACTCTGGTAGAGGTCGGCCTGCAGCCAGTCGGCGGGTTGAGCGATGATTTCGGCGTGAAGGTCTGAGAGGTCCTTTTCGCCCGCGCGGCGGCGCAACCGGAAATCCGCGGCAAAGTGGGCGAGCAGCAGGTCGCGCGATCCCGCCGCGGGATCGCGGGTCTGGAGCGTGTTGTCGAGGGAGAGGCGAAGCGTGTTCCTCGCGCCCAGGTCGTCGACGTGCCGTGCCGCGCCGAGACCCAGTGGCGGAAGGTACGTGGAGAACGACTCTCGGTCGATGCGCGGGATCACCGTCGCCTCCGCCCCCGAGGCCGGGATGTAGCGGTAGGCGAGGCGGGGAGTCAGCAGGTGCCGCAGGCCATCGACGCGCCAGCGGGGCGACTTCACGTCGAAGACGGCGCTCATCCGCAGTGCGGCGTCGAAACCCGCCTCGCCCAACCAGCGGGTGTGGGAATCACCGGCCCTGAATCCGCCCCGAACGTTGCGGTAATGCGTCAGGCGAGCTCCCGCCACCGGCGTGAAGCTCAGCCACTCGGCGGGCACCAAGGGCCGCATGATCTCGTAGACCGCGTCGAAGCGGTCGCTGCGCAGACCCGTTCCGCCACCCACCGGCTCCTCCCGCAGCGCGGCGAGGCCCGCGCTGAAGGCGTGGTGGAAACCGGAGCCGATCGGCCGCGGCAGCAGGTCGTAGCGCAGCTCCGGCAGGCGCCGCTGCACGGCTTGGAAATCGTTCGGCTGCACCCTCAGGAACAACGACGTGATCGCATCGGGGCCGCGGTGCACCGCCTCGATGAAGGTGTCGGGTTCCTGCACCGGGAAATAAGCCTCCGGACGGAAATCGCGCAGGACATCCGAATCCTTCCACCAATTCAGTCGCGCGTTCAGCGTGAGGTCCGGCGCCAGCCGCTGGCGGTGACTCCAGTCGGCGTAGCCGCGGTCGACCGGAATGGGCCGCCCGAGCACGTCGTTCCGGCGATCGCCGTGGTCCCGGATGAACCCCGATCGCAGCTCCCCGCTCCAATGCTCCCTCTCGTCCGGGGATTCATACCTCGCGGCTGGACCAGCCATGAGGCCGCGGGAGGTATAGAGTCCCACCTCGGCGCCCACCCGGCTCCGTCCAGTCGCCGGCAGTAACAGGAGTGCGTCCGCGAACGCGCCGAGGGACCGGCGAAAGCCGGCCTCGACTTCGACGGTGACCGGAAGCGGCCGTCCGAGGTTGTGCTCGATTTGCGGCAGTGAGATGGGCTGAACGCGTCCCAGGCCCGCGGTCGCCTGCTCCGTCCGGAGCGATTTTCCGGGGGCGAGGGTGATCACGTCGGCGGTCACCGTGGGTTGCCACGGCCCCGGTTCACCGTAGCTGACCCGCGCTTTCCGGAGCGTAATCTCATCCCGTGTGCCTTCGGCGGATGCGGCCTCCGCGAAATAGGGTGGCATCCCGAGCCTGATGTTCAGGGCGACAAACCGGCCGTCGGTACGGCGGTACTCGAGGCGGTCGGCCAGCAAGCGGGTATCGGTACGGGTGAAGGTCACCCGGCCGGTCGCGACGACGGTCTCGGTGGCGCCGACGTAGCGTAGCTCGTCGGCGGTAACGAGCAGGTTGCCGCTGCGGAAGATCGCGTTGCCGCGGTAAACGCGGTCGCCCCCGGAGTCGAACGAGGTGTCGAGCACGTCGCCTGAGATCTTCGCGGCCGGCTCGGCCGCGCGAAGGAGCGGCAGGCAGAGCACGAAGGTCAGGCGGAAGAGCGCGCGAAGCACGGGCGGAGCAAAGTCCGCGCTCCGGAGCCTAGCAAGCCCCTGGGGGTCCGACTTACCCGGTGGATTTCGTTTCCGGGCGAGGTGCCTCGAGGTCCAGAGCCAACAGCCACGGACTCTTTTCGCCCTTCGTTCATATCGGTTTTTTACCGTGGCATACTCGGCTCCTCGCCACCGCTCACCTGCCTTGGCGATAGTGTCACCCATGTCCTGACACTGAACTGTCACCCATGTCCTGGAACCGCACCATCCGAGGGAGCACCCTCGGCTACATCGCACGCATTTCTTTACCAAGGTCGGTGCGGCTTTTCCGAACGAGGGGTGTTTCGTGTAGCCGCGGCTGCCAGCCGCGGACCAGGTCGGGAATGCGACCGCCGAAGGCGCTGCCGAATCGCTTCCGGGTTTTTTGACCGCGGATTTCCCGGATGGTGCGGATGAGCGGAATTTCGTTCCGCGTGTTCGAGGGGAATCAGCGAGCGGGTGACTCGAGCCCGAGGATCGGCAAAATCACGCCGGCTGGCGATGGCTGGCGGGATGAATCCCCGACCAACCGAGGGAGCACCCTCGGCTACATTGCGTGCATTTCCCGAGGAAAGATGGTCCGGCCCGGTGCGACGGAAGGCGGTTCCTGCGGAATTGGCCGCTTGGTTTCCCGCCGACGATTCGAGCGGCTACGCCAGCAGGTCGCGCACCACCTGGCCGTGCACGTCGGTGAGGCGGAAGTCGCGGCCTTGATAGCGGAAGGTCAGGCGCTCGTGGTCTAGGCCAAGGAGGTGGAGCACGGTCGCGTTAAGATCGTGCACGTGCACGGGTTTCTCGGCGATGGAGTAGCCGAGCTCGTCCGTGCGGCCGTACGTCAGTCCGCTTTTCACGCCGCCGCCGGCGAGCCACATCGTGAATGCGTCCTTATGGTGGTCGCGCCCGACCTTGGTCGCGTTGCCTGCTCCGGAGTCCGTCTGGCCCATAGGGGTGCGGCCGAATTCCCCTCCCCAGATGACGAGTGTGTCGTCGAGCAGGCCGCGTTGCCGCAGGTCCTTGATGAGTGCGGCCATGCCTTGATCGACGTCCTGGCACTTGCGGGGCAGGCGCGCGCCGAGATCGGCGTGGTGATCCCAGTCGGCGTCGTAGAGCTGCACCATGCGCACGCCGCGCTCGATCATGCGCCGGGCAAGGAGGCAGTTGTTGGCGAACGATGCCTTGCCGGGCTGGGCGCCGTAGAGCTCAAGCGTGGCCTTCGACTCCCGCGAGATGTCCATCAACTCGGGAACGGACGTCTGCATGCGGAACGCCATCTCGTATTGGCTGATGCGCGTGGCGATCTCGGGGTCGCCCACGTCGGCCAGCTGCGCCTCGTTGAGGGCCTTGACGGTGTCGAGCACGCGGCGGCGGTCGGCGGTGTCGTGACCCTGGGGGTTGCGCAGGAACAGGACCGGTTCGCCGCTGGAGCGGAATTGCACGCCTTGGTGCACGCTGGGGAGGAAGCCCGGGCCCCAAAGGCTGGTGCCGGCGCCGGCGAGCGGGCCGGAGAGCAGCACGACGTACGACGGGAGATCGGCGTTTTCGGAGCCCAGACCGTAGGTGACCCACGAGCCCATGCTCGGGCGGCCGAGGCGCCCGAAGCCGGTGTGGAGGAAAAGCTGCGCGGGAGCGTGGTTGAACTCGTCGGTGTGCAGCGACTTCACGAACGTGAGTTCGTCGGCCACGCCGGCCAGGTGCGGCAGGAGCTCGGAGATCTCGGCGCCGCTGGCGCCGTGGCGGCGGAACGCGAAGCGCGAGGCGGCGATGCTGGGGTGGCCGCGGAGGAACGCGAAGCGCTTCCCCTTGATGAACGCATCGGGTGCAGGTTTCCCGTCGTGACGCTCCAGCGCCGGCTTGTGGTCGAAGAGATCGAGCTGCGACGGGGCGCCGACCATGTGCAGGTAGATCACGCGCTTGGCGCGGGGCGCGAAATGGGTCGGCCGCGGACGGCCGTCAGCGCCGGCGAGGCTGTGGCTCAGCAAGCCGCCCAGCGCCATCGCGCCGAGGCCGACTCCAGAGCGCTGCAGAAACGCGCGACGGGTGAGTTTCTGCCAGTGGGCTTCAAGGGGATGCATCGTTCAGCCTTTTGTGATCATCTCGTCGAGGTTGAGGAGCGCGGTGGCGACCGCCTGCCACGCGGCTTCCTCGCCGCGTGCGGTCTGCTGGGCGTTGAGCAGACCCTGCAGCGCCTCGAACTCGACGGGGGATGGTGCGCGGCCCAGGCAGAGGCGGAAGGCGTGACGCAGGCGTTCGTCGGCGCCGGCCGCGGGCAGATCGGCGGCGACGCGGCGTGCCAGGGCCTTCGCCGCCTCGACGTAGACGGGATCGTTGAGAAGCGTCAGCGCTTGGAGCGGGGTGTTCGTGCGCGAGCGCCGCACCGTGCAGGCCGTGCGTGCCGTCGCGTCGAAGTTCATGAAACTGGGATAAGGCGAGGTGCGCTTCCAGATGGTGTAAATGCCGCGCCGGACGCCGTCCTCCCCCTGGCTAACGTCGTAGCTGACCTTGTCGCCGCCGACCTTGCTCTCCCATAGCCCGGGGGGCTGGTAGGGTTTGACCGGAGGTCCGCCGAGTTTCGGGCTCAGCAGGCCCGCGGCGGCCAGCGCGTTGTCCCGGATGGCCTCCGCGTCGAGGCGGAAGCGGGGCCCGCGCGCGAGCAAGCGGTTCTGGTCGTCCCGGGCGAGCAGCTCCGGCGTCACCCGAGAGGATTGACGGTACGTCGCGGAAAGCGCGATGAGGCGATGGATGTGTTTCGCGCTCCAACCGCCCTCCATGAACTCCACCGCCAGCCAATCGAGGAGCTCCGGATGCGTGGGAAGGTCGCCCTTCACGCCGAAGTCCTCGGGCGTGCCCACGATCCCGCGGCCGAAGAATTCCGCCCACCAGCGGTTCACCGTGACCCGGGCGACGAGCGGGTTTTCCCGGTCCACGAGCCAGCGCGCGAGGCCGAGGCGGTCGCGCGGCGCGTCGGTCGCGGCGCGATGCAGGCTCGCCGGGGTGCCCGGATCGACCGTCTCCCCGCGGTCGAGGAAGTTGCCGCGGCGGAGGATCGCGGTCGGCCGCGGCTGGGTGAGTTCCTGCATCACCAGCGTGCGGGGGCCGGTGGTTGCGGCGAGTTCCTGCGTCACTTGATCGCGCTGGACCTTAAGGTCGGAAAGCGCGCGGTCGGTCGCGAGAAAATGGTCGCGTAGGCGCTTGGTTTGCGCGGCCGTGCGTTTCGCGGGGGAAACGCGCAGCGCCGCGGCGACATCCGCGGGTACGGTCTCCCGCGTGGTGTCACCCGTGATCGCCGATAGCCGCAGCCGGCCGATGGTGCGGCCGCCGCCGAAGTTCTGCTCGAGGCGGAAGGTGAAGGTGGTGCCCTCCGCGTGGCCGAGCGGGCGCTCCGCGGTGAACACCGCCCAGTGCGCGCGCTTGAACTGCGGATTGATCGCCCAGCCACCCTGCGGGTCGGAACCTTCCTTGAGCAGATTTGCCACCGGGAAGCGCGCTTGGGAGAACGAGGCGGTGGCGCGCGCGAATTTCACCGGCGCCGGCGAAGATTTCCCCTCGGCCGCGGTGACCCGGAAGGTGTTCAGTACAAAGTTCGGCCGTGACGCCTCGCCGCGTCCGGGCCCGGTGCCGGGCAACGAGGGATCGGTCAGCGCCTCGAGTTTGAATCCGGTGATGCCGGTCAGCTTCGTCCGCACCGTGATGACGTAAGTGTCGCGCTCGGGCGCGTCCTCGGTGAGAAGCACCGACTTGTCCGGCAGCACGCGATGATGTGACTCCCCGAGCGATTCAAACGCCGCGAGGTCGAGCGGGTGTTCCCGCGGGGCGGAATCCAGCCCGGCGACCGCGGCTTTCTCCCAGTCCGCGAGGCCGGACAAGGTCTCTTTGGTCCGCGCGGTGATCCGGGTGTCTAGCTCCCGGCCGCGCTCCTCCAACGCGGGGCGACGCGCCTCCTGCGCGGGATCGGGCAGGTTAAGGTATGGGCCGGTGAACTTGAGCGCGGCCATGGCCTTGGGCGTGGAGAAGTCGGTCTCGATCGCCGTGTGGTTGAAGAACGCGAACAGCCGGTAGTAGTCGCGCATCGAGAACGGGTCGTACTTGTGGTCGTGGCATTGCGCGCACTCGAGGGTGGAGCCTAGCCAGACCGCGGCGGTGGTGTTCACGCGGTCGAAGACCTGGTTGACGCGTCCTTCCTCCTGATCGGTGCCGGCCTCGACGTTGGTGGGCGCGGCGCGGTGGAAGCCCGTCGCGATCAGCGGGTCGAGATCGCGCCGTTCACGTGCTTCCGGCAACAGGTCGCCGGCGATCTGCCAGACGGTGAACCGGTCGAACGGAAGATCGGCGTTGAGCGCGCGGATCACCCAGTCGCGGTAGGGCCACAGGTCGCGCAGGTCGTCGCGCTGGAAACCGTGCGAGTCGGCATAGCGCGCCAGATCGAGCCACGGGCGAGCCCAGCGTTCGCCATAGTGCGGAGAAGCGAGCAATCGGTCGACGACTCGCTCATGGGCGCCGGGCGTGCTGTCCGCCTCAAAGGCCGCCACTTCGGCGGGCGAGGGGGGGAGCCCGATCAGATCGAGCGAGACACGTCTTAACCAGCGCGCGCGGTCGGCGACGGGCGAGGGCCGCAGGCCCTCGGCCTCGATTTTCGCGAGGACAAAGCGGTCGATCGGATTCTGCGCCCACGCGGTGTCGCGCACGGCGGGCAAGGGCGCCTTTTGGGGTTTCTCATAGGCCCAGTGCCGTAGGTTCTCCGGCCAGACTGCGCCCTCGTCGATCCAGCGCCGCAGCAGCGCGACTTCCGCCGCCGTGAGCCGCGGACCCTTTTGCGGCATCACCTCCTCCTCGTCCTCGGTGAGCACGCGCTTGAGCAACAAGCTGTCGGCGGCGCGTCCGGGAATGATGGCGGGTTCGCCCGATTCACCGCCTTTACGGGCGTGCGTCGCCTCGTTTAACCGTAGCCCGCCCTTCGCGCTCGCCGGGCCGTGACAGTCGTAACAGCGCGAGGCCAGCAACGGCTGGATCTCGCGCGCAAAATCAACGGGGGCGGCCGCCGAGAGGCCGTTCAGGCCAAGCGCGACGGTCCAAACGAAAGCACGACGGATCTCAGCGAAGCGCGACATGGGGCGGGGTGACAAAGAGCAAAGCCCGCCGCCGGAGCCTGCCAAGTTCCAAGGGAGCGGAGGGAAGACTAGGGAAATAGGAAGATGCGGTGAGAGGGGGAGACGTGTGAGACCGGGCGAGAGGCTAGAGGCGAGAGGCGATGGGGCGAGACGACCCGGGCGCGATCAGGACATGGGTAACACTTTAGTGTCAGGACATAGGTAACACCTGGGTGTCAGTTTTTGGTTATGGGTTGGTAGGTTGTCCTGAGTGCTCGAGGAGTCACGCAGAGAGA
>CAIUOU010000108.1 GCA_903900845.1 uncultured Opitutia bacterium | reverse complement strand
CGCTGCAGACCGGGGCCGAATCGCCGCTGACGCGGCCGGTGGACGGGCCGTTGGTGAACGGGAAGCGCATCGGCAACCGCTGGGCGATCCATCCGATGGAGGGTTGGGACGCGACGACCACGGGGCACGCGACGGATGAGGTGCGGCGGCGCTGGCAGCGATTTGGCCACAGCGGGGCGAAGCTGATCTTTGGTGGCGAGGCGATGGCGGTGCGGCCGGACGGGCGCGCGAACCCCAACCAGCTGATGATCCTCGAGGACACCCGGCGCGACTTGGCCGAGATCCGCGAGCTGCTGGTGCAGGCGCATCGCGAGCGGCACGGCACGGCGGACGACCTCGTGGTCGGGTTCCAGCTCACGCATTCGGGGCGCTTCTGTAAGCCGACCGACAAGAAGCGGATGGAGCCCCGCGTGGCCTATCGCCACCCGATCCTCGACCGGAAGTTCAACGTCACCAGCGACAGCCAGGTGTTCACCGATGGGGAAATTGAGGAGTTGATCGGCTGTTATGTGCGGGCGGCCCGGTTCGCGCGCGAGGCGGGGGCGGACTTCGTCGACCTGAAGCACTGCCACGGCTACCTGTTGCACGAGTTCCTCGGGGCGCATACCCGGCCGGGCAAGTTCGGGGGCAGCTTTGAGAACCGGACCCGCATCCTGCGCGACATTATCGCGGGTATCCGGGCGGACGGGAACCCGATCGATATCGGCGTGCGCCTGAGCGCCTTCGATTTCGTGCCCTTCAAGCCGGATCCGACGCGGGCCGAGCCGGGCAAGCTCGGGCCGGGCATCCCCGAGGACTTCTCGCATTGCCTGCCCTATCGGTACGGGTTCGGGGTGCGCGCGGACCATCCGGTGGAGCCGGATCTGACCGAGACCTTCCAGTTTGTGGAGCTGCTGACCCGCCTCGGGGTGAAGATCCTGAACCTCAGCGCCGGCTCGCCCTACTACAACCCGCACATCCAGCGGCCGGCGGCGTACCCGCCGAGCGATGGGTACCAGCCGGCCCACGACCCGCTGATCGACGTGGCGCGGCAGCTCAACGTGGTCCGCGCGATCAAGGCGCACGCCGTCCGGTTCGCCGCGGCGACGCCGGGGGCCGAGCCCCCGCTGGTGCTGGGGACGGCCTACAGTTACCTCCAGGAGTACCTGCCGCACGTGGCGCAGCACGTCGTGCGGGCGGGTTGGACCGA
The DNA here is from genome assembly GCA_903900845.1 of uncultured Opitutia bacterium. Taxonomy (GTDB): domain Bacteria; phylum Verrucomicrobiota; class Verrucomicrobiia; order Opitutales; family Opitutaceae; genus ER46. The sequence goes on along the minus strand of CAIUOU010000108.1, from coordinate 2,588 downwards.
TCTCGTGGGCCTGGGGCGGGCGGTGCTCAGTTACCCCGAGATGCTGGCCGATGCGACCAGCAAGGGCGCGCTCACCCCGCGGCTGATCTGCCGGACCTTCAGCGAGTGCACCACCGCGCCGCGCAACGGCATCATCAGCGGCTGTTACCCGCTCGACGATTACTACAAGAACCGGCCCGAGTTCGCGCAGCTGAAGGCGGCTAAGAAGGCAGTCGGCGCCTGAGCCCGCCGGGGGGGTGTCCGCCGCCGCGGCGCGAATTGCCTTGCGTAATCGTCAGGCGCCCCCAAGCTTCAAGGCCTTCGTTAGAGAGCACACGTTAGATGACAGTTTCTGGTGAGTCGTTGGCTGAGCGTTTGGCTTAAGTGATGATTTCGAAACCCACTGGTGGGAACGGACTGGCAGCGGACGGTCGATCTACGAGACATCACAATGAGTAACTCCAAACTGTACGTCGGTAACCTGTCGTTCAAGACCACCGAAGACGAGCTCCGCTCCGCTTTCGGCCAGTTCGGTTCCGTGACCGACGTTTACGTCGCCATGGACAAGATGACCGGCCGCCCCCGCGGCTTCGCGTTCGTCACCATGGGCACGGCCGAAGAGGCCAAGTCCGCGGCCGAGAAGATGAACGGCACCGATCTCGGTGGCCGTCAGCTGACCGTCAATGAGGCCCGTCCGAAGGAAGATCGTCCCTCGGGTGGCTTCGGTGGCGGCGGCGGTGGCCGCGGCTTCGGCGGCGGTGGCGGCGGCGGCGGCCGTGGCTTCGGCGGCGGCGGCGGTGGTGGCGGCGGCTTCGGCGGTCGCGACCGCGGCGAGCGCCGTTACTAAGCCGGTCCATTAATCCGGATTTCCAGGGACGTGGTCCTCCGGGACCCCGTCCCTTTTCTTTTTCTCCCTTTCTTTTTTCGTATGTCCTTCGCCTCCCTCAATCTCTCCCCGGCCGTTCTGCGCGGCGTCGAGGCCGCCGGCTATGCCGAGCCGACCCCGATCCAACTGCGGGCTATCCCGGTCATTTTGGGCGGGGGCGACCTCATCGGTTCCGCTCAGACCGGCACCGGCAAGACGGCGGCCTTCGCGCTGCCGATTCTGACCCGCCTGGGTGCCCACGTGCGGGGGGGGCGGCCGCGGGTGCTCGTGCTGGAGCCGACGCGCGAGTTGGCCGCGCAGGTGGAGACGGCGTTCCGCGATTTCGCGCGCTTCTCGGATCTTCGGGCGGTGGCGGTCTTCGGGGGCGTGGGCTACGGCAACCAGCGGGCGGCGCTGCGCGAGGGCGTCGATATCATCGTCGCGACTCCCGGCCGGCTAATGGATTATCTCAAGGACGGCACCCTGACCCTGCGGGACATCTCGGTGCTGGTGCTGGACGAGGTCGATCGGATGCTGGATATGGGCTTCCTCCCGGTGGTGAAGGACATCATCGGCCGGTGTCCGAAGAACCGGCAGACCCTCTTTTTCTCGGCGACCGTGCCGCCGGAGATCCAGGCAGTGGCGTCCTTCGCCCTGCGCGATCCGGCGCGGGTCGAGGTGGGTGCCAATCGTTCGGTCAACCGCACCATCACCCACGCCATTTACCCGGTGGCGCACGACCAGAAGTTTGACCTGTTGCTGGCGCTGCTGGCGAAGGTGGATTTCGACAGCGTGCTGGTGTTCTCGCGGACCAAGCACGGCGCCGACAAGATCGCGCGTCGGCTGAAGGTGGCTAACCATCAAGTGGCGGTGCTGCACGCGAACCGCTCGCAGAACCAGCGGCTCGAGGCGTTGGCGGGGTTCCGCAGCGGCAAGTACGAGATTATGGTCGCGACCGACATCGCGGCCCGCGGGATCGACGTGGCTGGAGTTACCCACGTCATCAACTTTGATATCCCGGCGAATCCCGAGGATTACGTGCACCGCATTGGTCGGACGGGCCGGGCGCAGGCGGTGGGCGATGCCTTTACGCTGGTGACGCCCGAGAACGCCGGCGATGTGCGGGCGATCGAACGTTTCATTGGCCAGAAGATCCCGGAGCTGAAGCTAGAGGGCTTTGAGTATCGCCCGCTGGTGGCGCGTCCGGCGGCGACGGTGCCGCAGCGGGCCCAGGGCAGTCCGGCGGGCACGCTCAGGCCGCAACGGGGCTTCCGGCGCTTTGGCCGGGGGCGCTGACCGACTCGAGCAGCCGGGCGCAGAGCGCACGCAGGCGGGCGCGCAGGGGTTCCCCGCGGGCACAGAACGCCCGCTGGTGCGCCTCGTACTCCGCCCGCCCCGCTGCGGTCTCGATCGCGATGGGCGCGTAGCCGAGGGGGCGGAAATCGTAGGGGCTGGCGCGCATATCGACCTCGCGGATGTCGCGCGCGAGGGCGAAGCAGTCGGCGGTGAGTTCGGCGGGCGTGAAGGGCGCCAGTTTGAAGCTCCACTTGTAGAGGTCCATATTGGCGTGGAGGCAGCCGCGTTGCTCCAAGGCGGGCGCACTTTCCCGCGTCGGCTGCAGGCGGTTGAGGGGCCGGGCGGGTGGGGTGAAGAACCGGAAGGCGTCGAAGTGCGAGCAGGTCACGCCGTTAGCCTCGACTAGTTGGGCGATCTCCGCGGCCGGCAACCGCAGCGGCCACGCTTG
>CAIUOU010000107.1 GCA_903900845.1 uncultured Opitutia bacterium | reverse complement strand
GCGGTTGAAGGTGCCGCTGGAGGCGTCGTAGATCTCCGCCAGCGCCACGCCGGTGGCGCCGCCCTTGCCGAGGATCTGCACCGAGTAGCTGCCGTTCGCGAGGGCCGGGTTGTAGATCGCGGAGTCCTTCGGCGGCGTGCCGAGAAAATCGAAAGCTCCGACCGAGCTGAAATTGAAACCGCCACCCCAGTCGTCGTTGCGCGCCACCACGGTGTCACCCCGATAGACCGCCATCTCAGTATCCGCGAGCGCGCCGGTTACGCCAAACGCTCCGAGGGTCGGGCCGACCGCCCGGATGAGCACGGCCTTGTTGCCCGTCGTGCCGGCTCCGCCGAGGCCGACGCCCACAATAAGGGTGTCGTCGCCGCTTCCGGCCACGGTGCGGATCGACATGTTGACGAGGCGGCCGGGGTTGCCGCCGTCGTTGATGGTGAGGGCAGCGGGCGAACTGGTCGCGGCGCCCTGCGCGTTGGTGACGACCACCGAGTAGGTGCCGGTGGCGGCCGCGCTGACCGTAGCGAGCGTGAAAGTGCGATTCGTGGCGCCGGCGATGGCGGCGCCGTCCTTCCGCCACTGGTAGGTGAACGGCTGGGTGCCGGTGGCGGTGACGGTGAACGAGGCAGCCCCGCCCGGTGTGACCGCTTGCGCGGCGGGTTGCGCCGTGATGGTGGGGGCTTTGGGGGGGCCGAGGTTCAGAAAGGAGTTGAACCGAAGCACATCGCGGACCGCGAACTGGGCGCCGCCGACGGACTCGTTGAGGGTGAAGTAGGTATAGTAACTGCCGTCGGGCGGGGAGGTGAAGGTCGTCTTGGCGGTGAAAGCCGGACCAGAGGCATTGGCGGCGATGGGAGCGCTCAGCGCGTGCCGCCCCATCAGGATGGCGCCGGCAGGCACGCTGTTGGTGTAGGGCTCCGTGCTGGCCCAGAGGTCGATGCGGAGCGAACCGGAGGCGGCCTCGCCCTGGTTGCGCAGTCCGCCGACGGAAATGGTCAGCTCGGTACCGAGAAACTCGTAAAACGAGGACCCGGTGAAACTGAGGATCGACGTCGCGGCGGCGGGGTTGTCGTAGATCGACTTCGCGCCGGTGATGTCGTCGGTCGCCAGCGTGTCGAGGTCGCTCGAACGGGCGTTCATGATGGCGGTCACGTTCTGCCCGATGTCGTCGGGGTGGTTGAGCCCGAGGGCGTGTCCGAGCTCGTGCAGCGCGACTCGGCGGAAATCATTCACGGTCTCGCCGCCCTGGGTGCGCAGTGCGCCGCGGTAGGAATCCCAGCGAGCCGTGGAGTTGAAGAGCACATCCGCCTCCGAGTAGCGGCTGCTGCGGGGGTCGTACCGTTGCAGGGTGATCCCGAGCACCCGGCTGCCCCACGTGGTGCCGTAGACGGTGGTCGAAAACAGGAGATTGTTCACCCCGTTGCCCTCGCCGACCGCGGCGGCGGAGTCGCGGGTGGCGGCGAGGCGCACGGCCGAGACGTTGCTGTTCCAGATGGCCATCGCGTCCTCGATGACCGCGTTCCACGAGCCGGAGCCGTCGCTGAGCGCCGTCGTGGGCGGCGGGAGAGCGAGCTGGAAGCGGACTTCGCCGGCGGACCAGCGTTGGCCGCTGGCGTTGAAGGCGTGCGCGGCGGAGGCGAGGACGAAGACGGAAAGAAGGAGTCGGGTCTTCATGGTCAGCGGGTCTGGCGGTTGCCGGTGGCGCGCTCGAGCTCGGCGAGGATCCGGGCGGAGAATACCGTGGGGGAAAGTCCGGCGGCCCCGGGACGCACGAGGGCGGCGGCGTTCGAGAACGGGAGCTGCACGTCGTGCTCGCTGGCGAGGGGCGTGGCGTCGTTGCGCGCGATGAATTCACGGCCGCTCGCACGGTCGGTGAGCACGCGGTAGCGTCCGTGCCCGGCGGCGACCAGCGGGCAAAGTCCCGCCCCTTGTTGGGTCACGAACAGAACCTCCGTTGCGCCGGGCGCGAAGGTTGGCATGCCCGGCACCCGCAGGCCGCGGCCGTCGACCTCGCCGCCGAGAAACTCGAGCGTCAGCCCGCCCTCGTGGCGGCCTTTCAGGGTGGTCTCGACCTCGAAGGTCACGCGCGTGCGCACGACTTCACCCAAGGCAGTGCGATCCAGGTAGGGTTGGATGGAAACGACCCGGGCGCGCACGATGGCGTCGGCCTCGGCGACCAACTCGGCGAACGTCGGTGGGATCACGCTCATGGCTCGGAGCGCCGGAATGGCCGTGAGCAGCAGGAGCAGGGCGGCGAGGAGTCGGTCCGGGAGCAATCTTCGCAGGTTCATGGTCAGGTCGGTTATGGGCGATCGTCCTCCGGTACTTCCGGCTGACGGGTGCGCGCTAGGGAGCCCGGTTAAGATGATCCGGTCGCAACCACGTCGCGAGTTCGTTTTCGTCGGCGATCGCCGGTCCTGCCTGGTATTCGGGCGCGAGGAGTCCGCGGTAATCCGGCTCGAGGAAACGCCGGCAGTGCAGCAGTACGCGGGCGTGCTGGCCGGGCGCGCGAACCAGACGGCCGAGCGCTTGGTTCACTTTGGTCATCCCGGGGATCTGGTAAACGCGGCGGAAGGCTTCCTCGCGCGTGAGCCCGGACGAGACGGCCTCCGCCAAGCGCGCCTCTTGCACGGCGTTGACCTCGGGAAGCGCGGGGCCGACGGCCATCGCATGGGTCACGCGGCCGCCCAGGGAGTCGATGCCCTCGGTGAAACTGGAGCCGAGCACGAGCAGGAGGGCGTCGGCATCCCGCAGTGATTCCTCCACCCAGGCGTTCTGGGCGGCGAGATCCCGCGCGCGCGGTTGCAGCGCCACGCGCAGGTGCGGAGCCATAGCCGCGGTTTCGCGCTGGATCGACTCGGCGTAGGCGTACGAGGGCAGAAAAACCGCGACGGCGCCGCCGGCCCCGGCGCGCAGGGCCGCGAGGGTCGCCGCGGTGGTCGGGTGATGCCGTGTCCGCTGTTGGAAGCGCGTGTCGACTCGCGCATCGAACGCCACGTCGTAGGCTCCGTCGCGCCAAGGTGCCCGGGCTGGCAGGAGGGCGGGGGAGGCGGCGGCGCGCGACTCCTCGACGCGCAGCAGGTCGGCCGCGCTGGTGAGCTGGCGGAAAAGCCGACGTGTCTCGCGCTTGTTGAGGGCGCCCAGGCGTTCCGGTGCCGCGGACCGCGGAGCCGGTTCCGCCGCCGGGTCCGGCGGCAGGTCCAGCCCGCAGGCGGCGGCGAATCCCTGGACCGGGCTCAGCGTCGCGCTCGCGAGCACGACGCCGCCGTATTCGCGCAGCGTGGCGCCGATGGCTTCGGCGGCGTCGAGACAGGTGAGGGCGAGCTCGGTGTCTCGCGGGCTCCACCACAGGCGGGGCGGCCCACCGCCGTTTTTCCCCCCGAGCTCGTCGAGCAGTGGCGGCACCGACCAGAGCGCGTCGGCCGCCGTCGGTCCGAGGGCGGCGAAGTCGACTCCGCCGGTGGCGAGGCGAGCGGCGATCTCCCCGAGCAAGTGGCGGGCGTCGTCCTCGTCGCCGGCGGTGAGGCCCCGGCCGGCGCGGAGCCCGTGCAGGAAATGGCACCAATGATCCCAGGCGCCCGTGAGCGGGGAGGCGGCCCGCACGCGGTGGAGTTCCTCGCGCGTCGCGAAGGCGTCCGTCGCCATGAACGCGTGCGAGTGGGCGTCGGCCACGCGGGCCGGCAGGTTGTGGGCCTCGTCGATGATCAGCAGCGTGCGGGCGGGATCGAAGCCCGGCTGGTCGCCGAAGAGCCCGCGATTCCGCGGGGCGAAGACGTAATTGTAGTCGCCGATCCAGAGGTCGTTGAACGCGAGCGCGGCGCGGGTGATCTCGTAGGGGCAGATGCGCGCGTCGCGGCCGGCCGCCCGCAGCGCCTCGAGGTCGCGTGCGTGGCGTTCGTCGAGCCAGAAGCGCGCGAGGCCGCTTGCGGGCCACCGCGCGGCGGCGCCGTCGAGGTAGCCGCAGGTCTCGCGCACGCAGTGGAAGGTCGTGTTGACGCAGTGCTCGGCCTTGTTGCGCACCTGCCAGGCGGCGACGGGCGTCTCGCCCGGCGCGTCGGTCGTGGTCATGCCGGCCAGCGTTTGCAGCACCTGCAATTGCCCGGTGGACTTGCCGGTGAGGTAGAGGGCGCGGTCGAAATGTCCGGAGCGCAGTTGGTCGAGGGCGAACTCGAGGAGCACGCCGGTCTTGCCGAATCCGGTCGGCGCCTCGAGGAACACGAGCGGGCGCGTGGCGAAGAGCGCCGTGAGCTCGGCGCGCGTCGTCTCCTGACCTGGCCGGGGCGCGGTGAACGCGGGGCGGAAGCGCAGCCCGCGCAGGCGTTCGCGCGCGCGGCGCCGGTGCTCGAGGAACTCGACGAGTCGCTCCAGTTGCAGCTCGAACAGGCGGTCGTCGCCGGGCCCCAGCGGCACCACCTGCACCAGTCCGGAGCCGACCTCCACGAAGACCAGCTCCGCCGTCGCCGGGGCGGGGAACGCCTCGCCCTCGGCCCCGCCCATCCGCGCGAGCCCGAGACGGCCGAGCGCGGCGTAGGCGGCGAGCTGGATGAAGTAGCCGGGGAACTCCGCCCGCAGCACGGTTTCGTCGGCCGGCAATTCGCGGGTGACCGATTTCACCTCGCGCAGGCGCGGGCCGCCGGTGCCCGCGACCAGCTGATCAATGCGGCCGGTGAGGTTGACGCGCCAGCCGCGGTGCGCGATCGCGCCGTTCACCGCGATCTCGAAGCGCGCGGCGGCGCCGTACTCGCCCTCGGCCTGGCGGCGCAACTCCTGATGCCAGCGGGTGCCGAGTTGAGCGCGCCAGAGCCCGCCGGCGGCGCCGTCCTTGTCGCCGCGCGGTCCGGTGGAGAAGCCGGCGAAGTCTCCGACGCCCAGGCTCGCCGACCGCGTTTCAAGGTCGATGGTCATCGTGCGCCCGCTCAGTCCACCAAGATCTCGGTGTGGCCGCGGAGGTACTCGGCCAGCCGGCCCTCGAGCCGCGCGACCTCTTCGCCCGTCGCCGTTTGTTCCGCGAGCGGGCGGTTGAGGAGAGTCGCGACGACCGCCCGGTCGGCCGAAGGCAGCGTGGGAAACCAGTGCTCGCGCAGCGGGTAGCCCTCGTCGCGCGCGAAGCGGTACAGCGCCTTGAAGTGGATGATGTCCGCCCGGCCGCCGGCGGCGAAGGCGGCGAACGCGGAGCGCAGCAGTTCCGCGACCCCGCGGCGGCTGTCCTCCAGCACGGGGTTGCGCGCGACGAGTTCAGCCAGCGCCGAGGCACGCAGGAGGGTCTCGTACGACGCGCCGATCGCGGCGTGGCGGAAGAGGAGCCGCGCCTCCTTCACGAACCAGGTGCGGCCCTGGTTGGAGGATTCGAGCACGAGGGCGGCCTCGTCGAAGAGGTCGAGCGCGACGGCCGTCGGCGCCGATTTCCGCGGCAGGCGCTGCAGCACCAGCAGCGCGCCGTGCTCGCCGGAGAAAGCGGTGAAACCCTGGAACGCGTCGGTCGCGGGGCGCTTACCCAGGATGAAGGCGTCGGTGTTGAGCGGAAGTGAGGGAATGGCGCGACGGGGCGCGGCGGTGTCAGAACCGGGCCGGGGGCGCCGCCGGCGCAGGGGCGGCGGGCCACGGCGGGACGACGGCGCCGCCGGAGATGATCATCTTCATGCCGTCCCCGACGCTCATCTCCAGCTCGGTGACCTCGGAGCGGGGCAGCATCAGCAGGAAACCGCTGGTGGGATTCGGGGTCGTCGGTACGAACACGGTCCACGTCTCGGGCCCGATCCGCGTCTGCGCCTCGCCCGGCTGCTTGCTGGTGAGGAAGCCGAGGGTCCAGACGCCCTTCCGCGGGTACTCGATGAGCACCACTTTGCTGAAGAGGTTGCGGTTCTGGGTGCCGAACGTCGCGACGATCTGCTTCACCGATTGGTAAACGGCGCCCACCGCGGGGATTCGGAGGATGGCGCGCTCCCCGACGCTCACGAAATATTTCCCGAGGACGTAGTTGGACAGAAACCCGAGGCCGGTGACGGCGAGGAGGACGGCGAGCGTCGCGAGGATGTCCCAAAGGAGGGGGTTGCCGCGGACCGAAGCGGGCAGGACGGCCTCGTAGAACGGCCGGACGGTGCCGCCGACCACGTCGATGATCGTGCGGAACGCCCAGACGGTCACGATCAGCGGCGCGAGCAGCAGCGCGCCCGAAAGGAAGGCGTTGCGGAAGGTGACGAGGCGGGAAGTGGTCGGCGGGACGTCGGCCATGACTAAGGATGCTTCGCACCTGCCTCGCCGCCGCGCAACGCAAAGGTGCGTTCGCGGGCTGGTGCCGGATCGATTTCCGCTGGCGGGGCGCCCCGGGCGCTCCGCCCGTCTCTTCCGCCTGTCTTTCGCCCAGACCGGCTCACGCCGAGCAACGCAATACGTAGACGGCGCCGCGCTCCGTGCCGATGGCGAGCAGACGGTCGTCGGGCGACCAGGCGAGCCGTGTGGCCGGGCTGGGCATGCGCACGGTGGCGCGCAGTGGTTGCCGGCGCTCCGGGCTCCAGAGCTGCACCGTGCCGTCGGCCGCTCCGGTGGCCAGTAGTCCGTGCGCGTTTTGGAACCGCACGGCGCAGACGGGCGCCTCGTGCGGCAGCATCGCGGGCTCGCGTCCTTCGGGGCCCGCGCCGGAGCAATCCCACACGCAGGCGTCGCGGCCGCCACTGGTGGCGAGCCAGCGCGAGGTGTGGTCGAAGGAGAGGAACTTCACCTTGCCCTCGTAGCCGCTCATGTGGAGTTCCTGGTCCTCCTCCGGCAGCCAGAGATGCACGCTCGGATCCTGGTTGCCCGAGACGAGCCAGCGTCCGTCGGGCGACCACACGAGCGCATGGATGCCGTTGGCGTAGGGGAACTCCTTCTGGACGAGGAAATCATCGGTGTCCCAGAGCGTCACGCCGCCGAAATGCGCGGCGGCGACGGCGCCGCCGAGGGGATGGGCGCCGAGGGCGCAGAGCGTGCGCGGTGCCGGCTTGAAGGCGTGCACGGGGGAGCCGTCGGGTCGCACCGCGTGGAGCTCGCGGCCGGAGGCCGCGAGCAGCAGGGGCGCGCCCCCCGAGCCGGTGGCCCAGGCGATGTGCTCGACCCAGGCGTCGCCCAGGGCCGCGGTCGCCGTGTGCTGGCCGGCGGCGGCGTCCCAGAAACGCACCGCCCCGTCCTGCCCGCCGGAGGCAAGGGCGCGGGCGACCCCGGGTTGCCACGCGACACAGTTCGCGCCGTCGGGGTGGCCAGGCAGCAGGTGCGCGCGGGCGCCGTCGGCCGCCGCAAGCAGCGCGACGGGGCCGGCGGCGCTGGCGGCGGCCAGCAGCGCGCCGTCGGACGACCAAGCGAGGTCGATGGCGTAGTCGTCGAGGGTCGCGGCCCAATGCTTCGTCAGGTCCATCGGTTCCGACGGTGCGGCGACGCGCGGCGCGCGCAAGGCGTGAGTCGGCCCTGCCGGTTCCGGGCTCGCCTCGCCGTTGGCGCGGACCACGCTCGACGCCACCCTATGCGTCGTCTTTCGCCCCTCATGGTCCTCGGTCTCGGGCTGCTGCTGGCCGGCGCGTGCCCGCTCCGCGCCGCCCCGCTCACCTCGCCGAAGGAGCACTTCGGTTTCGCCATCGGCGATGACTACCACCTCGCGACGTACACGCAGACGGAGGCCTATTTCCAGCGGCTGGCCTCGCAGTCGCCGCGGCTCCGGTTGGTCGACATCGGCCGCACCGAGGAGGGCCGCACGCAGTGGATGGTGGTGGCCTCCTCGCCCGCCAATCTGGCCCGGCTCGAGCGGCTCCGGGAGATCTCCCGCCAGCTGGCGCGCGCGGAGGACCCCGACGAGTCAGGCGCCCGCGCGCTGGCGGCCGAGGGCCGTGCGGTGGTCTGGATCGACGGGGGGCTGCATTCCACCGAGACCGTGGGCACGCACCAGCTGATCGAGACGGTCTGGCAGCTCGCCAGCCGGGAGGATGCGGAAACCCAGCGTATCCTCGACCAGACGGTGGTGCTGCTGGTACATGCCAACCCCGACGGGCAGGAGCTGATGAGCTCGTGGTACATGCGGCGGCCCGAGCCTCCGAAGCGGGTCATGGACCAGCTGCCGCGGCTTTACCAGAAGTACGCCGGTCACGATAACAACCGCGACTTCTTCATGAGCGCGCTGCGGGAGTCCCGGAACATGAACCGGCAGCTGTACCTCGATTGGATCCCGCAGATCATGTACAACCATCACCAGTCGGGACCGGCGGGTTCGGTGGTGGCGGGACCTCCCTACCGGGATCCCTTCAACCACGTCTACGATCCGCTGGTGATAACGACGCTCGACGCGGTGGGCGCCGCTATGAGCAGCCGCCTCAACCTCGAGGGTAAGCCCGGCTACACCCAGCGCAACGGCTCGGTCTTCTCCACCTGGTTCAACGGCGGCCTGCGCACGACGACCTACTTCCACAACATGGTGGGCATCCTGAGCGAGATCATCGGCAGCCCGACCCCGTCGGAGGTGCCCTTGGTGCCGGCGCGGCTGCTGCCGAACGGCGCGACGCCGTTTCCGGTCACGCCGCGGCCGTGGCGCTACGCCGACTCCATCGCCTACTCGCTGTCGCTGAATTACGCCGTGCTGGATTTCGCGGCCCGCAACCGCGACGCGCTGCTGTTCGGCATCTGGCGCATGGGTCGCAACTCGATCGAGCGCGGCGGACGCGACCACTGGACGCATTATCCGCGCCGGATCGCCGCGATCCAGGAGGCGCATGCGCGTGATAACCCGCCGGCGAAATCCGGTGCCACGGAGGACGACGATTCCGGCGCCTCCGCGGCGGGCCGGCGCCGGATTCCGACGCGGTATTTCGACGATGTGCTGCGCAAGCCGGAATTGCGCGATGCCCGGGGGTATATTCTGCCCGCCGACCAGCGCGACTTCCCGACGGCGGTGAAATTCATCAACGCATTGCTGAAGACGGGCATCCTGGTGCACCGCGCCACGGCGGATTTCACCGTGGCGGGCCGGCGATATCCGGCCGGTTCCTACGTCGTGAAGACCGGGCAGGCCTTCCGCCCGCACGTGATCGACATGTTCGAGCCGCAGGACCACCCCAACGATTTCGCGTACGAGGGCGGGCCGCCGATCGCACCCTACGACTCGGCCGGCTGGACGCTCGCCTTCGAGATGGGAGTGAAGTTCGACCGCGTGCTCGAGGGCTTCGATGGTCCATTCGCGCGCGTGCCCTGGGGCGAGTTGCAGTCGCCGCCGCCCGGCCGTCTCATGCCTTCGGCCGCGGGATGGCGGATCAGCCGCGCGACCAACGACAGCTTCACGCTGGTCAATCGGCTGCTGCGCGCCGGCGCGGAGGTGTCCTTCGCGTCAGAGGGCGGCGATTTCCATGTGCCGGCCACCGCGCGCGCGGCGCTCGAGCCGTTGGCGGCGGAGCTGGGCGTGACGCCGGTTCCCCTCGCGGCGGCGCCCGCGGGCCTGAAGCGGCTCGAACGCGCGCGGATCGCGCTTTGGGATCGTTACGGCGGCTCCATGCCCAGCGGCTGGACGCGTCTCTTGTTCGAGCAGTTCGGATTCGAGTTCGACGTCGTCTTCCCCCCTCAACTGGACGCGGGCAGCCTCCGCGCGAAGTACGACGTGATCGTGTTCCCTTCCGGTGCCGTCCCGCGCGCCTCGGGCGGTGAGGGAGTCTCGGGAGGATATTCCGCGGTGCGCGAACCGGCGCAGTCGGAGATGCCTCTGGAATACCGCGGGCGGTCGGGTCGCTTCACCACGGCGAAAACGGTGCCGGCGCTGCGCGCCTTCCTCGAGGCCGGTGGCGTCATCGTCACCGTGGGCACGAGCGCGAACCTCGCTTATCACCTCGATCTGCCGGTGCGCAACGCGCTGGTGGAGACAAGCGGGCCGCGCCGCGATCAGCCCCTGTCCCGCGAAAAGTATTTCGTGCCGGGCAGCATCCTGCGCTTGAGCCTCGACCCGTCCGCTCCCGCGACGGCGGGGATGGAACGCGAGGCCGACATTTATTTTGATTCCAGTCATGTGTTCCGTCTCGCGCCTGAGGCGGTGAAGGCTGGAGTGCGGCCTTTGGGCTGGTTTTCCAGCGTGGCGCCCCTGCGGAGCGGCTGGGCGTGGGGTCAGCATCATCTCAAGGACGGCGTCACGGCGTTCGAGGCGCCGGTCGGGGAGGGTAGGATCTACGTCTTCGCGCCGGAAATCACTTTCCGGGCGCAGACGCACGGGACGCTTAAGCTGCTCTTCAACACCCTTTATCGCTCGGTGCCCTGAGGCCCTCGAGAAACCGCGCCGCCAGGCTGGAAATGCCCGACGAAAAGGCTAGGATGGCGGGATGAATCCAACCCTGCGCACCCTTTCCCTCGCGCTCGTTTCCCTGCTGCTGGTTGCCTGCGGCCGCAAGGAGCCCGCTCCCGCCGCGCACAGCGGCGGCCATGTGCACACCGCTCCGCACGGCGGCATGTTGATCGAGTTGGGCGACCACGCCTACAACCTTGAGCTGCTGCGGGACCCGGCGTCCGGCAAAATCACCGTCTGGGTGCTGGATGGACACGCGGAAAACTTCGTGCGCATCAAGGCCGCCGCCATCGAGGCTTCGGTGACGGTCGGCGGCGAAAAGAAATCCCTCGCGCTCAAGGCCGTCGCCAACGCGGCGACCGGCGAGACCGTGGGTGACACCTCCCAGTTTGAGGCCCAGGCCGACTGGCTGAAGGGTGCCGCGTCGGTCGAACTGAGCGTGCCATCAATTGAGATCAAGGGCCGTCGTTTCGAGCGACTTTCGGGTAAAGTCGGCGTTGCCGCGAAATAATCCGCCTCCGGTCCATGCGGGCAACACCGTCAACTCTGCTTCCGCTCCTGTGGGCGGCCGGAGCGGCGGTGTCATGGGGAGCGCCTTTCGCGGGACCCAAGGTTGACCACTCCCTTTGTTGTCCCCGGGGGTATAATCCCCTCCGGCACGAAGAGCGGGAAATGGCGGGGGATTTTAATCCAAACGCCCTCGCGGGGCTGCAAAGAGGCGGAGACTCCGCCGTGGCTTACTCCGCGCCGCCGGGGGCGGCGGGGTTGGGCGATCGGACCGGCAAGCCGCCAGCTCCGGCTCTGCCCGAGGGACCGCCGCTCTCCTCCTTGGAGCAGCCCCCGGAAATGGTCTCGGGTTACGCCAAGGTGCACTTCAGCCAGTTGGCGGGCTTCAAATACCGTCCACCACCCCAGCCGGTGCCGGCCGGGGAAGCGCCGCCGGACGCCGTGGCGCAGGTGCCGGAGCTGATCCGCCGACTCGACGGCCGCAAGGTCGTCTTATCCGGCTTCATGCTGCCGCTGAAACTCGAGAACGGCTTCGCCACCGAGTTCTTCCTCCTGAGCAACTCATCGCTCTGTTGCTACGGGATCATGCCGGAGATGAACGAATGGATCCACGTGCGGATGCGCGCGGAAGGGCTCCCTCCGGTGCAGGACGTGCCGGTCTTTCTCGCGGGAAAACTGCAGGTGAAGGCGCGCTGGGAGGGCGGTTACCTCACCGGAATCTACGACATGGAGGGTCACGGGCTGTTAAAGTCCCGCTGAACGCTCCGAGCGGCACGCGGATTGCTCCGGGGAGATGCGGGCGGTTTGCCTGTTTGCCGCATTAGCGGCCGCCCGCCCATCCCGCTCTCTCGCTACAAAATGAACGTTTACGGAAAAGCGACTTGCGCGATCTGGGGTCGGAACCAACTCTGCGAAAGATTTTTCACTCAAACCGGTATCCTCTGATGGTTTCCGCTAGCACAGACTACGGCTATGACAGCAAGGTCGAGGGGGGCGTGATCGTCTCTCGGGCCGATGCCGCCATTAACTGGATTCGCACTAACTCCATGTGGCCCATGCCCATGGGGCTCGCTTGTTGCGCCATCGAGCTGATGGCGGTGGGCGGGGCGCGATTCGACATCGCGCGTTTCGGGGCCGAAGTGATGCGGTTTTCCCCTCGGCAGGCCGACTGCATGATCGTTGCCGGGACTGTTACCTACAAGATGGCGCCCCAGGTGCGTCGCATCTACGACCAGATGGCCTCCCCGAAGTGGGTCATCGCCATGGGGGCGTGCGCAAGCTCGGGCGGCATGTACCGCAGCTACGCCACCCTGCAGGGCGTGGACCGCATCGTGCCCGTCGACGTCTATGTCAGCGGCTGCCCCCCGCGCCCCGAGGCGCTGCTGGATGCTCTGATGAAGCTGCAGGCCAAGGTCCAGCGCGAGCCGTCCGCGCGTCGGCTGCTCTCCGCCTGAGCCCCGTCCGAGCCGATATGTCCGCCGACTTCCTCGCCGCCCTCCGCTCACGCTTCCCGCAGGCGGCGGATCGCGCCTCGGCGGACCACCCGGCGGTGAACGTGCCGTTGGCCGATGTGGTCGCGGTCTTGAAGTTCCTGCGGGACGAGCATGGGTTCGACCTGCTGATGGATGTTACCGCGATCGACTGGGCCGAGGGGGCGAATCCGCGGTTCACGGTCGTTTACCATCTGCTTTCGACCACCCGGTCCGGCTCTTACGTCCGCGTTGCCGCTCCTTGCGGCGGTAACGATGAGGCTCCGGTCGCGCCGAGCGTCACGTCCCTTTGGCCGGGCGCCAACTGGCACGAGCGCGAGTGCTACGATATGTTCGGTATCCGCTTTGAGGGGCACCCGGACTTGCGCCGCATCCTGATGTGGGAGGGTTACCCGTACCATCCGTTGCGGAAGGATTTCCCGCTGGCCGGCATCGAGACCGAACTGCCCGGCGCGGACGTCGTCGAGGAGACCGGTACCAAGGTCGTCGCCGCGCCGATGGCGGGTGGACCGTTCGTCGCCGCGAGCGGTGAGATCAACCTCTCCGAGGCCGAGCCTCGCGCCAAGGACGAGAGCTGGAGCGACCGCGTCGCCCGGCCGGACCAGACGCCGCTGCGGCAGGTGAAGGAATAACGATGGCCGCCGAACATACCTTTCCCGACAGCGCGGCGCGGCTCGCCGCTGGCGCCGCCACGGTGCCGGACGAGTTCCAGCCCGAGAAGATGTCGCTCTCGATGGGTCCCTCGCACCCCTCGACCCACGGCGTGCTTCGGCTGCAGCTGGAGATCGACGGCGAGACGGTGACCAAGGCGGATCCCGTCATCGGCTACCTGCACCGAGGCGACGAGAAGATCGCCGAGAACATGACTTACAACCAGTTCGTGCCGTACACGGACCGGTTGGATTACCTTGCCCCGCTGGCGAACAACATGGCCTACGCCATCGCGGTTGAGCGGCTCGCGGGCGTGAAGGTGCCGCCGCGTTGCGAGGCGATCCGCGTGATCACCGCTGAGATGGCGCGCATCTCCGCCCATTTGATGGGTCTGGGCGCCTTCGGCCTCGATGTCGGCGCCTGGACCGTGCTGCTCTACTCGCTCGAGGAGCGCGAGAAGCTCTACAAGCTGTTCGAGGAACTCACCGGCGCGCGCTTCACCACGAGTTACACCCGCATCGGCGGCGTCACGCGCGACATCCCCGAGGGCTGGCTGGGCCGCGTCGGTGCTTTCTGCGACCAGTTCCTGCCGATCCTGGAGGAAACCCTGCGGCTGCTCACGCGGAACAAGATCTTCATGGACCGCACGGTCGGCGTCGGTGTCATCAGCAAGGCCGATGCGCTCGCCTACGGTCTCACGGGTCCGAATCTCCGGGGTAGCGGCGTCGGTCTCGACCTGCGGAAGGACAAGCCTTACTCGGGCTATGAGAATTACGAGTTCGACGTGCCGGTGGGCACCTCCGGGGACTGTTACGACCGCTACCTTGTCCGCGGCGAGGAGATGCGGCAGTCGGTGCGGATCATCCGTCAGGTGATCGCGCGTTTCCCCGAGGGGGCGTGGCATGCCACCGATGCGCGCCGGATTTTCGCGCCGCCGAAGGACAAGGTGCTCACCTCGATGGAGGAGCTCATCCAGAATTTCATGATCGTGACCGAGGGCCCGCAGATCCCGGCCGGCGAGGTCTACTTTGAGGCGGAGAATCCCAAGGGCGTGCTCGGCTTCTACATCGTGAGCAAGGGCGGGGGAGTGCCGTACCGCCTGAAGATCCGTTCCCCTTCCTTCTGCAACCTCTCGATCGTTCCCAAGGTCTGCACGGGCTGCCTGATTTCCGACGTCGTCGCCGTCCTCGGTTCCCTCGACTTCGTCATGGGCGAATGCGACCGCTGAACACCACCCCGGCTACCCACCCGCGATGAACCTCAAGCCCGAGACCCTGCGGCGGATCGACGAGGTGATCACCCATTACCCGGTGAAGCGCAGCGCCGTGCTCATGCTGCTGCACGCAATCCAGGAGGACATCGGCCACCTGCCGCCCGAGGCGGTGCAGTGGGTCGCCGCCAAGCTCGAGCTGCAGCCGATCAACGTGCAGGAGGTCGTGACCTTCTACCCGATGTTCCGGCAGCACCCGATCGGGCGCCGCCACATCAAGGTCTGCCGCACGCTCTCCTGCGCCCTGCGCGGCGCGTACGGCACCTGCGCGACGTTCGAGAAGGAGTTCAGCACGAAGCGCGGCGAGGTTTCGCCCGACGGCGAGGTCACGATCGAGTTCGTCGAGTGCCTCGCGAGCTGCGGCACTGCGCCGATCGTGATGATCGACGACGAGCTGCACGAGAATGTCGACCCCGCCGCGGCCCGGGGGCTGAGCGACGGGATCAAGGCCGAGGCGGCCCGCCGCGGCTGAGCCCAAGCAAGGAGCAATGACCATGCCCGCACCCGCTGAGCGCCGCATCATTTTCCGCCACATCGACGAGCCCGGCTACTCGCGTGACCTCGCGTGCTACCAGCGGAACGGCGGGTACACCACGTTGCGCAAGGCGCTCGCCATGGCCCCGGCCGCCATCATCGACGAGGTCAAGAAATCCGGCCTGCGCGGGCGCGGCGGCGCCGGCTTCGGCTGCGGCCTCAAGTGGAGCTTGGTCGACCGCAAGAGCGGCAAGCCGATCTACCTGGTCGTGAACGCCGACGAGTCCGAGCCTGGCACGTTCAAGGACCGCTACATCATCCATCAGGATCCGCACCAGCTGATCGAGGGGATCATGATCTCCTGCTGGGCGAACAACGTTAAGCAGGCTTACATCTACATCCGCGGCGAGTTTCCGCACGGCGCCCGCATTCTGGAGGAGGCGATCGCCGAGGCGCGCGCTGCCGGCTTGGTGGGGCCCAACATCCTCGGCTCGGGCTACGGCTGCGAGATCTACGTCCACCGCGGCGCCGGCGCCTACATCTGCGGAGAGGAGACCGGACTGATCGAGTCGCTCGAGGGCAAGCGCCCTTACCCGCGCATCAAGCCGCCGTATTTCCCGGCCGTGCTCGGTCTCTACCAGTGCCCGACGATCGTGAACAACGTGGAGACCCTCTGCCACGTGAAGTACATCGTTGAGGTTGGCGGCGAGGCCTTCGCCCAGATCGGCACCCCGAACAACACCGGCACCCGCATCCTCTGCGTGAGCGGCCACGTCCAGCGACCGGGTTACTACGAGTACGAGGTGGGCCGTATCACCCTCGGCCAGCTGCTCCACGAGGTTTGCGGCGGGCCGCTGCCCGGGCGCAAGTTCAAGGCCGTCATCCCCGGCGGCTCCTCCGCCAAGATCCTCCGCTGGGGCGAGAGTTTCACGCTGAAGAACAAGGACGGCTCGTCGCGCACGCTCGCGGTCGAGGATCTGCCGATGGATTTCGACACCATGGCCGCCTGTGGGACCATGGGAGGCTCCGGCGGGGTCATCGTGATGGACGACTCCGTCAACATGGTCGAGGCCCTCGCCAATATCAACGCGTTCTACGCCCACGAGAGCTGCGGCCAGTGCACGCCCTGCCGCGAGGGCTCGTTGTGGATGAAGCGCATCACCTCCCGCATGGTGCATGGTGACGCGCGCGCCGAGGATGGCGCGCTCCTGCGCAGCGTCGCCGACCAGATCGCCGGCCGCACCATCTGCGCCTTCGGCGAGGCCTGCTCGTGGCCGACGCAGAGCTTCGTCGCCAAGTTCGGCGACGAGTTCACCGCCTATCCCGCGGCGAAGCGGGCCCCGCGCCCCGAGGGCGCCGCCGAGCTGGCCTGAACCTTTTTCCGATCCCACCTCGATGATCGCCGCGCCGAAACCCGACCTCATCACCGTCAACGTCGACGGCCGGGATATCTCCGTGCCCAAGGGCACCAACGTCATCGAGGCGGCGCGCCTGGTCGGCGTCGACGTACCTTACTACTGCTACCATCCGAAGCTCTCGATCTCCGGCAATTGCCGCATGTGTCTCGTCGAGATCGGCATGCCCGCGGTCGATCCTGCGTCCAAGGCGCCGATCATGGATCCGGCGACCGGTAAGCAGCGGATCAATTGGATCCCCCGTCCCCAAATCGGCTGCGCGACCAACGCGTCCCCTGGTCTCCACGTCCGCACCCAGACGCCGCAGATCAAGGACTGCCGCGAGGGCGTGATGGAGTTCCTCCTCGTCAACCACCCGCTCGACTGCCCGATCTGCGACCAAGCGGGCGAGTGCAAGCTGCAGGAGCAGGCCACCGGCTACGGCCGCGGCTACTCGCGCTACGTCGAGGAGAAAAACGTGAAGCCGAAGCGCACCCGTCTCGGGCCGCGCGTCACGCTCGACGACGAGCGCTGCATCCTCTGCTCGCGCTGCATCCGTTTCAGCAAGGAGATCGCCAAGGACGACGTCCTCGGGTTCGTCGACCGCGGCAGCTACTCGACGCTCACCTGCTACCCGGGCCGCGAGCTCGCCAACAACTACTCGCTCAACACGGTCGACATCTGCCCGGTCGGCGCGCTCACCAGCACCGACTTCCGGTTCAAGATGCGCGTCTGGTTCCTCAAGCAGACGAACAGCATCGACACCGAGTCCAGCGTCGGCGCCAACACCGTGGTCTGGTCCCGCGAGGGCGTCATTCACCGCATCACACCGCGGCAGAACGACGCGGTAAACGATGCCTGGATGGCCGACAGCGGCCGCGAGCTCTACAAAGCGGTGCGCGCCGCCGATCGTCTGACCGCCTGCCGCATCGGCTCCGCCGAGGCCACATTGGACTCCGCGGTCCTCGCCGCCGGCGCCATCCTCCGCGAGTCTGCGGGCGCGATCGCGGTCGTCGGTTCCGGGCGTTCCTCGGTCGAGGAGCAATTTCTCACCCGCCGCCTCGCCGAGTCGCTCGGCGCGGCCGCTCATTTGGTCAGCCGCACGGGAGCTGGGGACGGCCTGCTGGTCTCGGCCGATCGCAATCCGAATGTCCGCGGCGCCCTTGTCTCCGGTCTCATCTCCGCGCTGCCCTCCTCGCGTCTCGAGGCCTTGGCGGCCGCGATCGACGCTGGCAAGGTTCGCGCGGTCGTGTCCGTGGGAGAGGATCTCGCCGCCGCCGGCCTCAGCGCCGCCCAGCTCGGGAAGGTCGCGGTGGTTTACCTCGGCACGCACGCCAACGCCACCAGTGCGGCGGCGCGCGTTTCTTTCCCCACGCTCACCGTCTTCGAGAAGAGCGGCTGTTTCGTGAACCAGCAGTTCCGGCTGCAGCGTTTTCATAAGGCCGTGCCGGGTCCGGCGGGCGCGATGGACGACCTCGCGGCCCTGTCGCGGCTGGCCGGCGCGGCCAACTGCTCGGCGCCCGCGGAACTCCACGCGGTGTGGCGCGAACTCGCCGCGGCGGTGCCCGCGCTGCGCGAGGTCGCCTTCGCCGGTGTGCCGGACGCTGGTCTCGTGCTCGACTCAACCCCATACGCGTCGCTGCCTTTCGTCGAAGGCGAGACGCTGCACTACAAGCCCGCCGCCAAAACCTGACCCATGCGCACCCCCGCCTTCTTCGCCATCGGACTTGGTTTCATACTCATGGGCGCCGGCCTGTTTGCGCTGACCTTGCGCAAGCCGGGCAAGGATACCGTAAACCCGACCAAGGCCCAGCAGCGCGAGCAAGTGGCCCTCGCCGAGGAAAACCGGAAAATGCGGATCGCGGGGGCCGTGGTGGGCGGCGTCGGCGCGCTGCTCTGCCTCGCCATGTTGTTTTGAGATGATCGACCTCTATCTCAGCCTGCACCCGGTGGCGCAGGGCGTGCTCAAGGGGCTCGCCGTCATCATGGTCATATTCCCGATCGGCGGGATCTGCTCCATGGCGGAGCGCAAGGTCTCGGCGTGGATCCAGGGTCGCCCGGGGCCGAACCGGGCGATCGTACCCTGGGTCTCCTGGATCCCGGTCATCGGTCCGTTCCTGCAGCGGCTGGGGCTCTTCCACGTGCTGGCCGACGGTGGCAAGATGCTGTTCAAGGAGGACGCCCTGCCCGGGCACGTGAACAAGTTCTACTTCGTGCTGGCGCCCGTCGTCGCCATGATGCCCGCGCTCACGACGGTGACGACGGTGCCGTTCGGCGCCTACCTCGACGCGGCCGGGCGCGTGGTGCCCCTCGGCTTGGCGAACGTGGACATCGGGTTGATCGCCGTTTTCGCCGTCGGTTCGCTGGGCGTCTACTCCCTGATCCTCGCGGGTTGGGCGTCCAATTCGAAGTACCCGTTCCTCGGCGGCGTGCGCGCCTCGGCGCAGCTGATCTCCTACGAACTCTCCCTGACGATGTCGGTGCTGCCGGTCTTCCTCTGGATCAATGCTCCCGGCACTCCGGGCACGATGAGCCTCGCGCGCGCGGTCGAGTTCCAGAGCCTGCCCGGTTTCTGGGGCGGGATGTGGTTCGCGTTTCTCATGCCGGTTTCGGCGCTGGTCTTCCTCATCGCGCTGTTCGCCGAGACCAACCGCCATCCCTTTGATATGGCGGAAGGCGAGTCGGATCTCGTGGGCGGTTTCCACACCGAGTACGGCGCGTTCAAGTGGGGTCTCTTCTTCGTCGCCGAGTACGCGCACATGCTGATCGGATCCGGTGTCTTCACGCTACTCTTCCTTGGCGGCTGGAATCCGCTGCCCTGGGTGCCGCTCGCCACGCTGGTCGGCTGGCTCGCACCGCTCCATCCGCTGCTCTCGCATCCGCTCTTCGTGGGGCTGCTCTCGATCGGTATCTTCCTCGGGAAGGTGATCGCTTTGATCTTCTTCTTCATGTGGGTGCGCTGGACCGTCCCGCGCTTCCGCTACGACCAGGTGATGGAGATCGGCTGGCGGAAGCTGCTGCCGCTCTCGGTCGCCAATCTGGTCTTCTACGCGGCCGCGATCGCCGTCATTCAAACCCGGTAGCCGTCAGGATTTCCCCGCGCCATGGCCGTCGTCCCTCTCGAACGTAAACCGCTCACCTTCGCCGAGCGTACCTACCTGCCGCAGATCGCGGAGGGCCTTCGCACCACGTGGCGGCACCTGGTGCGCCCGAAGACCACGCTCGAGTATCCCGAGCAGCGGCCCGCGGTGCCTCCCGGCTACCGTGGTGTGCCCACGCTGGTGAAGGATCCGAACGGCCGCGAGAAGTGCGTTTCCTGCCAGTTGTGCGAGTTCGTCTGCCCGCCCAAGGCGATCCGCATCACGCCCGGCGGCATCGCCGAGGACGCCCCCCATGCGCACGTTGAGAAGGCGCCCCGCGAGTTCGAGATCGACATGCTCCGGTGCATCTATTGCGGCATGTGCCAGGAGGTCTGTCCCGAGGAGGCGATCTGGCTCCAGTCTCAGTACTCGATGACCGGTTATTCCCGCGAGGAGATGGTGAACAACAAGGCCCGGCTCTACGAGCTGGGAGGCACGTTGCCCGACGAGCATTTCAAGTGGGACCGCAAGAAGGCCGCGGAGGAGAGCGGCGGGGGCCACCACTGAGACCATGGGCACCGGCCAGATCCTCTTCAACGCGTTCGCGCTGCTCACGGTGGTGAGCGCGGCCGGCGTCGTCCTGAACCGCAACGCCGTCAACGCCGCCCTCTGCCTGCTTCTGTCGCTCGTCGGCGTTTCCGGCCTGTTCGTGGCGCTCGACGCCTACCTGTTGGCGTTTCTCCTGCTGCTGGTCTATGCGGGCGCGGTCGTCGCCCTCTTCCTCTTCATCATCATGCTGCTCGACGCCCGCGGCGACAGCCGTCCTGTCCTGCACCGGTTGCCGCTCGCCGCGCGCGTGATCGCCACCGGACTCGTGCTGGGCGGCGTGGCGTCATTCCTTGTGCGCGGCCGCCTGCCCGAGGGCCGCGCGGCCACCACCGCGGTCGGTGCCGCCCTCAAACCCTACGCCCACCAGCTCTTCACCACCTACCTGCTGCCCGTGCAGGTCCTGGGATTCCTGCTCCTCATCGCCATGATCGGCGTGATCGTGCTGAGCCGCCGGCCTGACGGCCCGGAGGATGCCGCATGATCTCCGCCTCCCTCAACGCCTACGTGGCCGTGAGTGTGTTGCTCTTCGCCATCGGTCTGCTGGGCGTGCTCATCCGGCGCAACACCCTCGTGGTCTTCATGTGCCTGGAGCTGATGCTCGTCGCCGCGACGCTCGCGCTGGTCGCGTTCTCGCGCCACAACGGGACGATGGACGGCAACGTCCTCGTGTTCTTCATCCTCACGGTGGCCGCGGCCGAGGTCGCCGTCGGCTTGGCGCTCATTGTCGCGTTGTTCCGCCGCCGTCGGACCGTGCAGCTCGACGGACTCAACACGCTGCGGAACTGAGCCCATGACGTTCAATCCGTTCTCCGTCATCGCGCTGGCCGTGCCGCTGCTTTCGGCCGCCGTCATCGCGCTCTTCCTGCGGCGGCGTGGCGCGGCGGCCGCCGTCGTCTCCGCGGGCGCGGCGGCCCTCTTAGCCGCCAACGCCCTCGTGCTCGCCCTCGGCGGGCACCGGTTCACGGATTCGGCCGAATGGCTGCGGGTAGGCGACTGGACCTTCACCCTCGGGGTCAAGTTCGACGACCTCGCCGCGCTGATGCTCACCGTCGTCGGCGTCGTCGGGCTTTGCGTTCACGTCTTCTCCCTCGGGTACATGCGCGACGACGAGGCCCGCGGGCGCTACTTCGGCGGGCTCTCGATCTTCATGTTCTCGATGACCGGCATCGTCCTCGCGGACAACCTGGTCATGATGTTCCTCTTCTGGGAACTGGTGGGCTTCAGCTCGTGGCTGCTGATCAACCACTACCATGAGCGCCAGTCCGCCGCCGACGCCGCGAAAAAAGCTTTCATCGTCAATCGGGTCGGGGACTTCGGCTTCCTGCTGGGCATCGTCTGGTGCCAGGCCCGTTTCGGCACCACGCAGCTCGACGCACTCGCCTCGGCCACGGAGGGTGGAGCGGTGGTTTCGGCGGGTATTCCGCTGCTCCTGTTCTGCGGGGCGGTGGGCAAGTCGGCCCAGCTCCCGCTGCACGTCTGGCTGCCGGACGCCATGGAGGGCCCGACGCCCGTTTCCGCCCTGATCCACGCCGCGACCATGGTCGCCGCCGGCATCTACATGCTCTGCCGCATCGAGATGCTGATGGTACCCGATGCGCTCACCGTGATCATGTGGACGGGAGTGGTCACGGCGCTCTACGCGGCGCTTTGCGCGGTGACCCAGAGCGACATCAAGAAGGTCCTGGCCTACTCCACGCTTTCGCAGCTCGGCTACATGGTGGCCGCGTTCGGCCTGGGCTCGCTCAAGGTGGCGCACGACGATCACTTTCATCTGATGGCGGCGGGTGCGGGCGCGGCGATGTTCCATCTCACAACCCACGCTTTCTTCAAGGCGCTGCTCTTCCTCGGTTCCGGCTCGGTCATCCACGGCTGTCACCACGAACAGGACATCTTCCGGATGGGTGGGCTGCGCCGCCGGATGCCATTCACCTTCTGGACGTTCACGGTCGGAGTACTCGCGATCATCGGCCTGCCGGGTCTCGCGGGATTCTTCTCCAAGGATGCGATCCTCTATCTCGCCTGGGCGAAGGATCCCGCCGTCTTCGGCGTGCTCGCGTTTACCGCGGCCCTCACCGCGTTTTACATGCTGCGCCTTTGGCGCATCACGTTCCTCGGCGAGGCGCGCGGGGAGGGGGCGAGGGATGCGCACGAGGGCGGCCTCACGCTGACGGCGCCCCTCGGGCTGCTCGCCGCGCTTTCGGTTGTCAGCGGTCATGGATGGTTCTTCAACGTCGCGCTGGGAGGGAGCTTCGACGGCATCATGGACGAGGTCGTCCACCCGACGGGTGCCGCTCACAGTGTCATCCTGGCGACCAGTATCGCCGTGCTGCTCGTCGGGGCGGGCGCCGCGTGGATTCTCTATCGTCCCGCCGGCGACGACGCCCTGGCGCGGCGCGCCCCCGGTCTTTTCGGGCTGCTCGGGGCGCTGCGCGAGTCTTTCGATCGCGGCTACGGCTGGTACGTCGCGAAAGTACAGCAGCGGTTCGCCATGCTGCTGAACTTCCTCGAGCAGATCCTGCTGGCCGGCCTGATCGTGCGCGGCCTGGCCGGCGTGGTCGGCCTCTTCGGCCTCGGGGCGCGCGCACTGCACACCGGCAACGCCAACACCTACGCCTACTGGTTTCTCCTCGGCATCGCCGCGCTCTGGGCCGCCGCCACGGGCTACCTGACCTTCTGACCCCATGGCCGCCCTGTTTGATCCCTTGCTCATCGCCATCGTCGCGCCCCTCGCGGTCGCGCTGGCGATCGGCTGCGGACTGCCCAAGCGGTGGTCCGTGCGTCTGGCCTATGTCGGCTTCGGTATCCCGCTGCTGATGGCGCTGCACGTCTGGTGGCACTATTCGGCCCAGACTCCGGTTTCCGGCTACGCGTTTCTCCGACAGTACTCGACCGGCCTCGACGGCCTCGGCGTCTCGCTGAAGCTCGGGCTCAACGGCGTGGCCCTGCCCCTCTTCGTGATGGCGGGCATCGTCGGCTTCGCCGCCGGTCTCTATGCCATCCAGTCGCAGGCCGAGCGGCTGAAGATCTACCTGATGCTCCTGCTCGTGATGCAGGGCGGCCTGATGGGCGTCTTCGCGAGCGTGGATATCCTCTTCCTGTATTTCTTCCACGAACTGGCCCTGATCCCTACGTTCATCATGGTCGGTGTCTGGGGCGGGCGCGACCGCGGGTACGCGGCGATGAAGATGACGATCTATCTCACGCTGGGCGCGATGATCTCGCTCCTCGGCCTGATCGCCTTGTACGCCCGGAGCGGCGCGAACACCTTCGATCTCATCGCGCTCCGCGAGCATCTGGCGCGCTTTCCGTTGGCGGAGGCCGTGCAACGCGACCTGTTCGGTCTGTTGGCGCTCGGCCTCGGCGTCTTGGTCTCGCTCTGGCCGCTCCACACCTGGGCCCCGCTCGGCTACGGCGCCGCGCCGAGCTCCAACGCCATGCTCCACGCCGGTGTGCTGAAGAAGTTCGGCCTGTATACCCTCATCCAGGTCGCCCTCCCGCTGCTGCCGGCCGGCCACGCCCATTGGGCCTCGGCGCTCGCCTGGCTCGCGGTGATCGGAAACGTGCTGATCGTAGGCTTCGTCACCATTGCCCAACGGGATCTCAAGCAGATGATCGGTTACAGCTCGGTGATGCACATGGGATATGCTTTCCTCGGCATCGCCGCCGGTTCCGCCGTCGGAGTAGGCGGCGTGATCCTGATGATGGTCGCGCACGGCTTGTCGGTCGCGCTGCTGTTCCAGCTCGCCACCTGCATCCACCACCGCACCCAGACCTTCGCCCTCGACGAAATGGGCGGGCTCGCGCGGCCGGCCCCGGTGCTCGCCGCGCTGTTTGTCGCGGCCACGTTCGCCAGCATCGGCCTGCCGGGTTTCGCCAACTTCTGGGGTGAACTCGCGATTTTCGTGGCCCTCTGGAAATACTCGCCGCTTATCACCGCCCTCGCCGTCTCCGGGGTCGTGATCTCCGCCGTCTACGGCCTGCGCGCCGCGTCCCGGGTGTTCTTCGGGCCCGCCACGGAGCGCATGAACGAGGTGGCGTCGCGCCAGGCGCCCTCTGATCTCCGCTGGTCCGAGCGGGTGCCGGCCCTCGTGCTGTTGGCCGCCCTTCTCTTCATCGGCTTCTGGCCGCGTTCGCTCTCCCCGGCCATCAACCCGGCGCTACCCGCCTCCCCGGTCGCGGCCGCCTCCGCCTCCCGATGACCCTCGAAGCGCTCCGTCTCGCCGCCGCCGACAATCTCTGGGGCGCCATCATGCCCGAGCTCATGCTCGGCTGCATCGCGCTGCTGCTGCTCGGCCTGGAGATCGTGCTGCCGCGGCGGCTGCACGGTGTCATTCCCGACGTCGCGGCCGCGGGCCTGCTGGGCACGTTGCTCGGGCTTGCGCTTAATTGGAGCTCGGTCGCGGTCGGCCGCGAGACCTTCAACGGCCTGCTCTTCCATGGCACGAGCGGTCAGCTGATGCGGGTGTTTTTTGTCCTCTCCGCGCTGTTCGTCTGCCTGCTGGCCCGTGTGACCCTCCCGCGCCACACCGCCCCGCGGGTCGAGTTCCACCACATCCTGCTTGTGGTCACGGCGGCGATGATGCTCCTCGCCCAAAGCAACCACTTCGTGATGCTGTTCGTCGCGCTCGAGGCCGCCACCATCGGTCTCTACCTTCTGGTCGGTTATTTCCGCGGGAGCACCGCCTCCCTCGAGGCCGGCCTCAAGTTCGTGGTGATGGGCGCGCTCAGCTCCGGGCTGCTGCTCTTCGGTATCGTCCTGCTCTACGGCGTGGCCGGCAACCCGGCCCTACCCGGCCACACCACCCAGGCGCTGCATTTCGCCGAGCTCTCCCGCTTCCTCGCTGCCAACCCCGACAACTTCGTGGCCTCGCTCGGGGTGGTGCTGGTGCTGGCGGGCGTGGCCTTCAAGATCGGCGCCTTCCCGTTCCAGATCTGGGTGCCGGATGTCTACCAGGGCGCGCCTACGCCGGTCACCGCGTTCCTCGCAGTCGCCTCCAAGGGCGCCGGTTTCGCCGTGCTGATGGCGCTGTGCGGACAGGGCGGGGCGTTCGCGGCCTACGGCTGGCTCACAACGCCGGTGCTCACCGCGATTGCCGCCGCCACGCTCCTCTTCGGTAACATCGCCGCCCTCACCCAGCACAACGTGAAGCGGTTGATCGGTCTCTCCGGAGTCTCGCACGCGGGTTTCCTGCTGCTGGGCGTCATCGCCTCGGCGCAGACCCCAATGGCCGCGGGCGCGGTTTACTTCTATCTCTTTGCGTACCTCGCGGCCTCCTTCGCGGTCTTCGGCGTGATGGCCCATGTGGCCGGTCAGGACGACTCCGAACAGGAACTCGACCATTACCACGGGCTCGCCAAGGAGAATCCCTTACTCGGGGCGGTGCTGGCGATCGGGCTCGGTTCGCTCGCCGGCATCCCGCCGCTCGCCGGCTTCATGGGCAAGTTGTTCATCCTGGTATCCGCCTTCCAGGCCGGGGCACGTGCCTTGCTCGCGGTCGCGGCGCTCGGCGTGGTGATCTCCATCTATTATTACTTCGGATGGATAAAGGCGGCCTTCTTCGAGACCTGGACGCCTCCGTCCGGCGAAGGAGCGGGTCCCGCTCGTCCCGAACGCTCGCCAGTCACGCCCGTCGCGGCTTTCGTGCTCGGCGCTCTCGCTCTGGCCTCGATCGCCATCGGCTTCTATCCCGGCCCGCTCGGGGAACTCCTGACCCTGCGCTGAGGTTCGGTCGCGGGCCGGCCGCCGCCCCCGGATCATTCCGCCGCGGACCTCCCCTCGGGGCTTGCGCCAGAGGCCCCGCTTTGCGGCCATCTTCCGCGCCGCATGAGAATCACCGGGCTAGCACTCGTACCCCCGCCTTCCGCCGCCGACCTTCCTAAGGTCACCCCGGAATTGCTCGCCTCGGTGCTGGCGCGTTATTCGCGCAGCAACGAGGGCCTGGCGGCCATCCTCGCTAAAGTCGACCTCGCCCATCCCGACGCCTCGATCGACCGGATCCTGAAGTTTGTCGACTACGGCCACGCCTCGATCGGCGGCCTGACCGGCGGGCTCGCGATCGCCCTCGATGACGTCTCGATGTGGCTAGCGTACAAGGTGTTTGAGATCGCGACCATGGCCGACGGCCAGGAATCGAGCACGCGCTACATCACCATGGACGCCGCCAACGTGCCGTCGGCGGAGGAACTCGGGATCCCGGCTGACCTCGCAGGTCGCTGGCGGGACATGGTCAGCCGGGCGTTCGCCGCCTACCATGCGGAGTATGCGCGGCTCGATGCGCTCGGAACCGCGGAGCCACACCGTGTGCGTCTGCCGGCTGGCGCGAGCCCGGCGGTGGCGAACCGGTTGCGGAAGAACTTCGCCCTCGATCGGGCCCGCTACTTCATTCCGGTGGCGACGCGCACCAATCTCGGGCTGGTGCAGTCCTCGCGGATGTGGGCGATGACGGTGAAGCACCTCGCGTCGCTTCCGCATCCCGAGGCCCAGGCCGCGGCCCGCCTCATCCGGGAGGAGCTTTTAAAGCAGTCGCCGCGGCTGATGCGGCATAGCCAGGCCGACGAATCCTATCGGGAGCAGGCCAGGCAGGAGCTGGAGTGCTCGCTCGCGCTGGGGCGCGAGCGGCTTTCGTGCGAGGCCTTGCGTGACGAGGTTTGGGTTCACGTCGACCGCGCCACTCCTCCCTGGCTGCCGGAGACGCAGCCGGTCGCCGAGGCGTTGCGCCACCGCGTCAACCGTTACGGTCAGCAGGGAACCGCCACGCGCCGGATGCGCGTTAGTTTCGCCTGGAACAACATGGCGATCGCCGAACTGCGCGACTTGAACCGCCATCGAACCGGCCATCGCTACACGCCTTTCATTCAAGCCGGGTTCTATCTGCCGCCAGAGGTCGATCGCTCCGTTCATGCGCGGTTGCTTGGGGACCAGCTGGCGCTGACCCGCGAGCTGCTGGCGCGCGGCTCCCCGGCCTACGTGCATTCCCTGTTGCTCGGAGCCCAGACGCCCTTCGAGCACGGAACGCACGCGGACAAGTTCATCTACGAGGCCGAGCTGCGCACGGGCATGGGCGCGCATTTCCGCTATGCCGAACACCTGAGCGCTGCGCTCGCCCGCTTCCTCGCGGCGGTTCCCGAGGCCCGCGGTTGGGTGACCGAGGGCTCCGCGGAGCCGGAGTAGGACCGCCGGTCCCGCGCGGAGTTTTAGCTGGCGGCGATTCCGCCGAAGGACATCAAACCTACGTCCCCCGTTATGCGTTCCCGAATCGCCGCCGTCGTGCTTTTGTCCGTGATCCCGGGCGCGCGGGGTGCCGATGCCACCAGTCCGGTCAACCCGGCGCAGCGCAACGCGCCGTTCGCCCCGGCACCCGGTCTTGCGCCCGATCGACAGGCGCCGTCCGGTTCGGTCAACACGCAGGTGCAGGAGAGCCGCGTGGTGCCCCCCGTTGTGGAACGGAAGGACTCCTCCCTCGGCGCGCGTCGGGCGCCGGTTAGCACGGGTGAGACGCGGGAAAAGGAAATGATCGGCAAGGAGGTTCGGGCGCCCGAGACGCTGCCGCGGCCGATGAGCGCCTTCGATCACCAGTCATCCGCCCGTTCCACCAAGGAGGAGACGATCCGCCCGCCCACGGTGAAAAGGTACCAGGACAGTCTCGACGCAGCGAGCGCGAGCAACATGGCGCGATTTTCCGCCCTGGGTGGCGCTACGACCGCGAAGATCAACCGCTTCGTCTTCCGCAAGAATTCCGGGGAGCCGGACCGGGCTTTGGCTGACGCACCCCTGACTCCGGCGGCGGGCGGAGCCGCTCCCGCCCGCTGAAGGCGCGCTCCGCATGAGCCGCTTCCGGGTCCTCCAGTTCAACATGCAGTTCGGGCAGTGTTGGGACGAAGAGCGTCCCGACGAGGCCCCGTTGCGACTGGATCTGACCCTGGCCGAGATCCGCCGGCATGACGCCGACATCGTGATGTTGCAGGAGGTCGAGCACGCGCAGCCCGGCGGGAGGCAGGTGGTGCCGCCGCCCAACTACACCCGGCTGCGGGATGCGCTGCCCGGGTACCACGGCTGGTTCAGCTATCCCCGCGCCGATCCCCGCGAGCTGCCGTTCGGCGTCGGCCTGGCGATCCTCGCGCGCGCCGAGCTGAGCGATTGCACGCGGCTGGACCTGCCGTCGCCGCCGATCGAGTTTGATTTCCAGGGCCGGCGGACGACGCCCACCGACCGCTTGCTCATCGGCGCGCGCACGATCATCGCCGGGCGCGAGGTTCAGCTTCTCAACACCCATCTGCTGGCTTTCTTCATGCTTGGTTCGAGCAGCACGCGTAATCCTTTCCAGCGCCGGATGGTGGCGGAGCAGCTGGAGGCGGCGAAGGGACCGATGCTCCTGGCGGGTGACTTCAACGTGAGCGGCCACGCGTCGCTTGTGGCGGAATTCGCGGCGCGCGGGTTCAGGACCGTCCAGGACATGCGCCCCACCTGGCGGCGCCGCCCCTACGTCCTCGACCATATCTTCCACAACAACCACCTCCGCTGCGTGGCTCATCGCGTGGAGCCTACCCCGGCCAGCGACCATCTCGTTCTCGCCGCGGACTTCGAGTTCGCCTGAGCGGCTCCGCGGCAAACGTCCGCTCAGGCGCGGCGCACGCGCTCCTTCTCTTCCTCCCGCTCCTCCTCGATCCGCGCGCGCTCGCCCGCCATCTGGCGACGGATCTTCTCGGCGTCGTCCAGCTTTTGCTCGGCGAGCGCGTCATCGAGTTGCTTGCGCAGGAATATCTCCCGCTCCGCCAGCTTGCCTTGGTAAACGCGGTCGATCTCGGCCAGCCGTGCCTTTTTCTCCGGCGTGAGCGGGCGCGAGGCCTGCGGGTCCGATTTGGCGAGGCGTTCCATGGCGAGTTCGTAGGCGCTTTTCATGAGTTTAAAGGTGCGGCGGCCCGCGGCGGGTTCAAGCGCACTCTCCGCGCCGGACGTCAATCCGCGCCGTAGCTCACCCCGAGCAGCAGCGTGACCAGCACCACGGCGAACGGCGGCCACCAGCTCCCGGCTGCGTGGCGCCAGTCGCGGGCGTAGCCGGCTAGGATGGTGGCGATCAGCGTCGTCAGGGCCGCGGGGCCGATCCACGG
Source organism: uncultured Opitutia bacterium (assembly GCA_903900845.1). Taxonomy (GTDB): domain Bacteria; phylum Verrucomicrobiota; class Verrucomicrobiia; order Opitutales; family Opitutaceae; genus ER46. The sequence continues at coordinate 27,607 of CAIUOU010000107.1, read as the reverse complement.
GGCGGTGTAGCGGGCGGCGAGGAAGGCGCCGGGCACCTCGACGCCGACCTGCAGGGCGCGCTCGATCAGCAGCAGCACCAGCGCCGCGGCGTGGTTGGCGAGGATCGCCGCCGCGTCGAGGCCGCCGAGTCCGAACAGCAGCGAGGCGAATCCCGCGACCGTCACGCCGATTGCGGCCGGGATCAGCGCGAGGTTGGCGACGAGCGCTCCGGGCGTGACCAGTTGGAAATACTGCAGGCCGGTGAGGACGCTCACGAGGGAGGTGGCGACCCCGATGGCGAGCGCCCCGCTGATCCAAGTCCACGCGGCGGCGACGATCACCTGGCCGCGGGTCCAAGCCACCTCCGGCACGTCCCGCCATAGTCTTCCGCGGCGTGCCCAGCATGCGGCCAGCGGCAGGCCCAGCAGCAGCAGAGCGAGCACGATCGCGTAGCTCATCACGAAACTCGCGCTGAAGACCTGCAGCGGCGCGACCGCGACCGACGCCGCGGCCGAGGCGGCCAGGGCTGCCAGCACGTTGCCCGGCCGGCCGAAAACGAACGCGGCCTGCAGAAAGGTCGCCATCAGCCACGCGCGCACCGCCGAGGGTGACGCTCCGGTGATGTCCACGAACACCCAGAGGAGCGTCGCCGCGAGGACGAAGCGGGGACCGCGGGTAACACGACCCAGCGCAAGCAGCGCGTTCAGCGCGATGGCGATCACGCCGATGTTCAACCCGCTGATCGCAAAAAGATGCATGCTTCCGCTGCGCATGAAAACCGCCTGCTGCTCGTCGCTTATCTCGTGTTTCTCGCCGAGCATCATGCCGCGGAGCAGCGCGGCGATTTCCGGCCGTTTCCCCGCCAATCCGAGGTTCAGGATCTCGCGGAAGCGCGTTGCGGCGGCGGCGCAAAACCGGTGGTAAGCCGGTGCCGACCGTTCCTCCGCGAGCAGCTGCCCGCGGTTCAGCCGGAAGTTCATTCCGGCGGCGACGAGGTAGTCTTCAAACGATCCGGGCGGGGGCCGTTTCGGCAGGGCCGTCAACACGCCGACGGCCTGGAACACCGCTCCGCGGATGGGCCCTGGTCCCGGGCCGGGGGCACTGAGCGAGAAATGCAGCCGCTGGCCCGAGAGGTCGGCGAGATGAACCTCGCTGGATACGACTTCCGCCAGCCCGGAGACTCTTCCGGAGTCACGTGAGGCGAACAGGCGCTCTATCTTCAGTCGCAGCTCCGCCTCGCGCGGAGGGAGTTCCTCCCAGGCGGAGAGGCGATTGCGATGGAGCGTTCCGGCGGCCGTCCCGGCGCAAAACAAGGCGACGGATAGGCAGGCGGCCCAGATGCGCGGCCGATCGACTACCGCCAGCGCGAGAGCCGCGGTGGGCAGTGCAAGCGCGAGGGGTGCGGCCGCGTGGTCCAGCCCCGCGAAATGCCCGGCCGTGAGTCCGGCCGCGGCCGGCATCACCAGCCAGAGCAGTGGCGCGCGGTACCCAAGAGTGCGGTCCTCCATGCCGTCACGGCGTACCGGCCCGCACCGGCGGCGCGAACGCGTTTCCGCCTAAAATCGGGTATGGGTCGAAAATGCCTTTCCAAGGTCCGGGACGCGCGGAAACCTCGTATTCGTGTCCGCCGCCGACCAACGGGATTTCTTCGCCGACGAGCCGGTCGCGCCGGCCGCCCCGGGATCGCCCGCTCCGCGTCCCGCGCATCAGCCGCTCGCGGCGCGCATGCGACCGCGGCGCCTGTCCGAGGTGGTGGGGCAGGATCACCTGCTGCGACCCGGCAGCCTGCTGCCACGCCTTGTGGCGCAGAACCGCTTCGGGTCCCTGCTGTTCCACGGCCCGCCGGGCAGCGGCAAGACCAGCCTTGCCGAGGCGATCGCGGCCGAGACCGGCTGCCGGTTTGTCCGCGTCAACGCGGTCATGTCCAACGTCGCCGAACTGCGGGAAGTCCTAGCCACCGCGCGCCGGCGTCCGGGCGAGGCGACGATCCTCTTCATCGACGAGCTGCACCGCTTCAACAAGTCGCAGCAGGACCTGCTGCTGCCCGACGTCGAGGAGGGGGTCGTGCGCTTGATCGGGGCCACCACGCACAACCCGGGCTTTTACGTGAACCCGCCGCTGCTTTCCCGCAGCCACCTCTTCCGGCTCGAGCCTCATTCGACCGCGGCCGTGGGGGGCGTCCTGCGCACCGCCCTGGCCGACATGGAGCGGGGCCTGGGTTCGCGACGGGTGACAGCGCCTGAGCGGCGGTTGGAGGAGCTGGCGGTGCTTTCCGACGGTGATCTGCGGCGAGCGCTCAATTCCCTCGAGGTGATCGTGCTCGGTCTGCCGGAGGGCGCCGAAATTTCGGCCGCCGACCTCGAGGTCTTCGCGCGCGAGCGGCGGATCCGTTACGATGCCGACGAGGATGAGCACCACGACACGATATCGGCCTTCATCAAGAGCTGCCGCGGCTGCGATCCCGACGCCGCCATGTACTGGCTGGCGAAGATGCTGGCTGGCGGGGAGGATCCGCGCTTTATCGCCCGGCGGCTGGTGATCCTAGCGAGCGAGGACGTCGGTCTGGCGGATCCGCAGGCGTTGCCGCTGGCGGTGGCGGCGCACCACGCCGTGGATTTTGTGGGGTTGCCCGAGGCGGAGTACGCGCTTGCACACGCCACGCTTTACATCGCCACCGCGCCTAAGAGCAATTCAGCCACTCTCGCGTTGGGTGAGTCCAAACGGGTGCTCCGTGAGGAGCCGGTGCAGCCGGTGCCGGCAGTGCTGCGCAGCAAGGGCGGACAGGCGAACAAACGTCACGGCCACGGTCAGGGCTACGCCTACTCGCATGACTTTCCGGAGGCTATTTCGGGTCAGGAGTACCTGGAACGCCCGCTCACGCTGTACACCCCGAAGTCGGCCGGTTGGGAGATGAAGATCGCCGATCGGTTGGCGCGTTGGCGGGAGCTCAAGGCGCGCCTCCGCAACGGCGGATGAAGGTTTCGCCCGCAAGCCGGTGGCTTGCGGGCCGAGGCGCGGAAGGTACGCTGCGCTCGATGAGGTGCCTTGTCCTCTTGATCTTGGGCTTGCTGGCTGCCGCCGCTCCGGCCGCGTCGCCTGTCGGAAAAGCCGCGGGTAAGCCCGGGGAGACCCCGAGGATCGCGGGACGGGAGATCGCGCGGCCCGGGAAAGGCTTTCTCGGACTGGAGATTCTCGCGGGCAATTTTCGCCTAACCTTCCACGATGAGAGCCGGGAGGCGGTGCCGCCCGACGCCGCGCGGGCCGTGGTGCGTTGGACTCCGGCCAGCCGACCTGGCTCCGAGTTTTACGCGTTGGAACCCTCGGCGGACGGCAAGGCGCTGACCTCGCCGAAGAACGTGCGACCTCCCTACCAGTTCCGGCTGGTCCTTTCGCTTTTCGCCGCCGGGGCGGACGCGCCCTTCGAAAGTCACACCGTCGATTTCAGGCAGTAGTGGAACGGTGGGAGACCGGAACCGACCGTGCGCCGAGTTTCTGATTGCGGTGTCTGTCAACGGCCTAGCGAATAGCAGGTTCATGAGCCTTGATTCACCTCGCCCGCAAACCGTGGACGGTTCCCGCCTCCGGTTTGCCATCGCCGCGGCGCGCTTCAACGGCGCGCTGGTGGACGCCCTGCTCGCAAGGGTCGGGGCGTGCCTGCGGGCGGCGGGTGTTAAACCGAAGGCCGTGGAGCTCGTGCGCGTGCCCGGTTCCCACGAGGTGCCGTGGGCGGCGCAGACCCTGGCGGCGAAGGGCCGTTTCGACTGTGTGATCGCCCTCGGCGTCCTGATCGCCGGCGACACGAATCATCATGAGATGGTGGGGCAGAGCGTATCGCACGCGCTGCAGGCGGTTGCGCTGGACACCCGGATACCGGTGATCAACGGCGTGATCGTGGTGAACAACCTCGCGCAGGCGCGCGCCCGCTGCGCGGGAAGGATCGACCGCGGTGCGGAGTTCGCGGCGGCGGCCCTCGCGATGGCGGATCTGCGTCGGAGGATGCGCGCATGAGTCGAGAGCTTTTCATGCAGCGGCGCGACAGCCGCGTGGCCGCGCTGCAGTACCTCTACGCTTGGAGTATCAACGAGCCGCGCAATCTCGCCGACGACCTCGGGACTTTCTTCGAGGGCTGCGAGAAGCCGCGCGACCATTACGCCTATGCCGAGGAGATCATCCAGGGCGTGATCCTGAGCCAGCAGGAGATCGATGGTCACATCCGCGCGCTCGCGCAGAACTGGGACTTCGACCGCATCGCCAAGATCGACCTCGCTATCCTGCGGCTGGCGATCTTCGAGATGCTCCGCCGGCAGGATGTGCCCCCGGTGGTCTCGATCAACGAGGCGATCGACCTTTCGAAGCAGTTCTCCAACGCCGATTCCAAGCGCTTCATCAACGGCATCCTCGACCGCCTGAAAAGCCAGCTCGGCCGCGACGCCCGCAAGGCGGGGTGACTAATCTGGAAATCAGGGAATCAGGAGAAATGGGGGAACTCGCCAATCGTGACGTCAGCGGGCGTGTCATCGAAGCCGCCATCAGGGTTAATCAAGTCCTCGGACCAGGATTTTTGGAGTCCGTTTACGAGTCCGCCTTGTGCGTGGAGCTGGAGCGCCGCGGAGTCCGCCACGAAACACAGAAGGTGGTTCCTTTGACTTACGAGGGACGGAAAATCGGGGAGCACCGGTTGGATCTCCTCGTGGAGGAAGTGTTGCTGGTTGAGCTCAAGGCCGTGCGCGAGATTGAGAATATTTTTTTCGCCGTCGGCCGCTCGCAGATGAAAGCGGCCGGGTTGGATTCAGGTCTGATCCTCAACTTCGGCTCCATGCCTCTCGGGATAAAGCGCATCGGGGGCGAGCGCTCTGAGTCCTGATTTCCTGAGTCCCAGATTCCTCCTCCGGCTTTCCGCATTCCCCACCCGATTCCGATGTTCGGTCTATTCCGCAAGTTCAAGGAAGGTCTCGCCAAGACGGTCGCGGCGATTACCGAGCGCACGCGCGGCCTCTTCGGCGGGCGAGCGATCGACGCCGCCTCTCTCGACCAGCTGGAGGAGGCGCTTTACACGGCGGATTTCGGGGTCGAGACGACCAACGAGATTCTGGCAGAGATCCGCCAGGCCTACGCGCGCGACAAATCCCTGCAGGGCCGGCAGGCGGCCGAGATCGGTGCCGCGGTGCTGAAGCGCGTGCTCGCGGGCGCGGAGGCCGCTTTGCCACCCCTGACGGCGGCTTCGGGCCGCCCCGTGGTGATCGCCATGATCGGCGTGAACGGATCGGGCAAGACCACCTCTTCCGCCAAGCTGGCCTGGCGGCTGCAGCGTGATGGGGCGAAAGTGATGCTTGCGGCGTGCGACACGTTCCGCGCCGCGGCCGTCGAGCAGCTCAAGGCGTGGGCCTCGCGGCTCGAGGTTGAGATCGTCGCCAGCCACACGGGCGCGGACTCCGCGGCGGTCGCCTATGACGCCTGGCAGGCGGCGAAGGCGCGTGGGTATGATTACCTGATCGTGGACACCGCAGGGCGTCTGCACACCAAGGACAACCTGATGGAGGAACTGGCCAAGATCCGGCGGGTATTGCAGAAGCACGATCCGGCGGCTCCGCAGCATCGCTGGCTGGTGGTGGATGGTTCGCTGGGCAGCAACTCGATCGAGCAGGCGAGGGTTTTTCACCGCAGCTTCGGCCTCACCGGATTGATCGTGACTAAACTCGACGGCACCAGTCGCGGAGGGGCGATCGTGGGCATCTACCGTCAGTTGCGCATCCCGATCCTGTTCCTTGGCCTTGGAGAACAGCCCGAGGACCTGCAGCCTTTCAGCGCCGAGACCTACGCCAAGGCGGTTTTCGGGCTCGATTGAGGCCGCCGTCCGGCCAGGCGCGGGAACACCGGGAGACAAAAAAGGGCGGCGCCCGTAGGCGCCGCCCTGGAAGGATATCGGGATTACCCGCCGCTCAGAACTTGAGCGTGTTGCGGAAGATCCAGTTACGCGCCGGGGACATCGCGAAGGAGCCCTCGGAGTACTTCTCGTCGGTCACATTGTAGAGACCGAAGTTCGAGTTGATGCGGTAACCGAGTACGTTCCACGGGTAGGCGACCGTGAGGTCATACACCACGTAGTCGCCGGCCTGGTAGCCGCCCGCGAGGGGGTTCCAGTCAACGGAGCGGGAGACGACTGTCTCGGAGGAATAACGCATGCCGAGGCCGACGTTGAGGCCGCGGGCGACGCCGCCAATGCCATCGGTGAACGTGTACTTGCCGAAGACGTTCATGCGGTACTCCGGCACGTTCTCGATGCGGGCGGTGTAGTAGATGTCGGAGGCGACCTTGCCGGCGGCGGCCAGCGCGTTGTACGCGGCGGTGCCGGGGGCGGCGCGGGTCTTGTCGTACACGGTCTTGGCCGTCCAGAGCCACGAGCCGTTGACGACGGCTTGGAAGTTGCGGCGGGGGGTCCAGATCAGCTCGGCCTCGCCACCTTCGATGCGGTTGAGGAGGTCGGTCGTGCGCCAGCGGAGCAGGCGCGTGTTGCGGTAGGGGGAGCCGACCGCGAACAGATCGGTGCTGAAGTTGAGCGGCTCCTCGAGGTTCGACTGCTTCGCACCGTCGTCGAGCATCTGGTTCTCGCGCTCACCGCGGAACATCGATAGCGTGCCGACGAGTTTGCCGTTGAGCTGGGACAGCTTCGCGCCGACTTCCCAATTCATGCCCTGCTCGTTCTTCAGCAGGTCGAAGACGCCGCGGCCGGTAAGGATGTCGCGGAACTGCTGCAGCGACGTGACCGTCTGGCCGAGGTAGCGGAAGGACTGGCCCGGGGTGCCGCCGAAGCCGGTGCGGCGGGCCTCATCGAACCAGAGGGCCTCGTCACCCGCGAAGATGCCGGAGATGCGGCCGGAGTTGAACTTGAACGTCTTCGAGTTGGAGGCGTAGATGCTCAGTTCCTTGGTGATCGCGAACGAGAGACCGCCCATCCAGGAGCTGCCCTTCTGGTCGGTATAGAGGCCGCGCTGGTAGCTGATCGAGTGGCCCCAGACGTCCTCGGGATATAGGGTCGGGTTCAGGTGCATATCCGGGAAGTAGATGAACCACGGATAGTTGTTGGGCTGGTACTGACCACGCTCCCAGCGGCGCTCCTGGCGGTATCCCGCGAGCAGGGTCAGGCGGTCCTTGAAGGCGGTCGCCTGCCAGTTGAGGTACAGGGACTCGTTCTTGACCTTGTAGCCGTCGAGCGCGTTGCGGTCGTCCTGGTGGTAAGCGTTGATGTCGGGGTAGGTCTCAAAGCCCGGGTCGAAGTTCGAGTAGATCTGGCGGACGGGCTTAATGGCGCCGGTGCGGTCGCGGATGACTTGGTTGAACGGAACGCCACCTTGATTGTACAGGGAGACGTTGGTGCCGCGGTAGTCCGGGTTGGACGTGGTGTTACGAGCGCCGGGGAGGAAAGCCCACTGCACGTCGCCGAAGGCCTGGCCGCCGAGGAACTGCTGGTAGGGGCTGACACGCTGGAAGCCGCCGAGCAGCTTGTTCTTCACGCCAAAGAGGTCGAACTTCGCGACTGCGTCGAAGTTGTGCGTCTGGGCGTAGCGGTAGTAGCCGGAAAGGTTACCGGTGCCGGCGTTCCAGTTGATGCCGTTGGCGTAGGGCGTGGTTAGCGCGCCGCCCTGGCCGACCGAGTAGTTCTCGGACTTCTCGTTGAGGAAGTTGTAGCGGACATCGAGCCAGCTGAAGGGCGTGAGGTCCAACGTGACCGAGAGGTTGTCGATCGTGTTGCGGAAGTGGGCGCCGCGGGTGGTGTAGTTGAACGCCTCGTCGTGGACCCATTGGCCGGCGGCATTGGTGTAGTAGGCGCCGCGGGTCACGTTGGTGTAGGCCGGCAGGGACCAATTGCTGGTGGCGATACGTTTGTTGTTGATGTACGTCGCGTAGGCGAGGGTCGGGGTGTTGGTATTCTGCACCACGTTCGCCGTCAGGCCGTTGCCGGCGTTGGCGACGATCGTGTTGGCGAGGGTGGCCGTGGAGGAATTGTACCGGCCGGTGGTGGCGGCTTCCTTCCAGCCCGCGAAGTCGCTGAAGATCCAGTCATAGTCGTTCCAGCTGAACTTCTCGCGCAGGAACTCGGCCTCGGCGGTGATCTTCACCTTGCCGCTGTCGAACGGAATGAGCGAGAACGAGGGGGTGACGGTGTTGGCGCGGCGGTACTCGAAGCGGCGCTCGCCCTGGGTGTCCTCCCAGCCGCCGATGATGCGGAGGGCGGCCTTCTTCCCGAGGGTCTGGTTCTGGTCGATCATCACCCGTTGGCCCGAGTTGCTGTTCACGTAGTAGTCGACGTCGGTCTTGTTGCCCGAAAAGTCCGGCTGCTTCGTGATGTAGTTGATGACGCCGCCCGGGTAGCCCTGGCCGAAAAAGACGGCGGCGGGCCCCTTGACGACCTCGACGCGGTCGATGGTCTCGAGGTTGTACGAGGTGTACCGGAACACGCCGTTGCGCATCAGGCTGTTCACCACGAACCCGCGCATCGTGAAGGTGCCCTGCGGGGTGGCGGAGTTGGCCGGTACGCGCATCGCGAAGCGGGTGTCACCCGAGGCCGAGGCGGAGTAGCGGAACAGGTCGGTCAGGGAGCGCGCGTTGGTGTCATCAAGGAACTCGCGCGAGATCACCTGGAGATGCAGCGGGATGTTCTGGATCTCCATGTTGATCTTGGTCGCCGTGGCCGCGTTCGTCTTGAGGTAGCCATAGTCCTTATCGGACTTCACCTCGAACGCGCTCAGCGCGCTCACGCCCTCGTCAGTCGACAAGCGGGCGGGAGCCGGGGTGGCGGCGGGCCGGGCGGTGGGAGCCGCGGCGGGCTGGGCGGGCGCGGCCGGGGCGGCCTTGCCCTGCATTTCGGCCAGTTGCTTGCGCAGCGCGGCGTTTTCTTCCTGGAGCCGGCGCAGCGCAGAGGCGTCGGCCGACTGGGCGAAGCCCGTCGGCGCGATGCACAACGCGGCCAGCGACGACGCCAAGATGAGCTTGGCGAGGTTGGCGGGTCGGGTTTTGGTTGGGATCATGTTTGGTTAGGTAGGGTTGCTGAATTCCAACGTGCGTCGGAAAGGGTTAAGACTTCGCCAGGGGTTCCCCTAGGTCATCTAAGGCGAGGTTTCGGGGCGTCAGAAAAGGGACGCTTTTATGCCGAGTCCAGCGTTTATCTTGGGTCCGGATATCGGGATACTGACCGACCCCGGACCGACCCAATCCGGATCAGGGCTGTTTCGGATTTTCAGGGACCGGGGAAACCCCGGGGCCGGGAGGCTGGCCACGCCGCTGGGCTTCCTCGTAGGCGCGGCGCTGGGCCATCCCAATCTCAAGAAGGTCGCTCACCAACATCCGGGCTTCCGTCTCCTGTTTGACGACCGCCTCCGGGTTGGCTGGGACGGAGGGGGACTTGGGTTCCGGACCGCCGGAAGGCGGAGGCGGGGCTGGCTGGGGCAGGGCGGGCGGGGGAAGCGAAGAAGCTACATTAGCATCTGCGGACGAAGGACTTGCCTGTTGAAAGGTGATAGGCGCCGATGCTGGTGCACCGGATCCGGAAGAGGTTGAGGCCTTGCGTAGAGGTAGCTGCTTCTGAATTCCGTTAGCGTTAACCGTCAGAACATCGCGTCGTGGATCATGACTCACCAAGGCGACCCCGTTCTTGGTCTCACCGATCCCTATCCAGAACGACTTTTTGGCCGATTTGTCGTGGATGACGAAGTCGGTGCGGTCGCCAATGGAACTGATCCCGGCGAATTCGAGGGCCTCGCCGGTAGCGCCCGTGGTTGCGGCCGGCACGGCGGCTGCAGGTGGCATGAAGGGTGAAGCCTTGTTTCCCCCGGTTGCAGCGGGTGCCTCCGCTGCAAGCGCTGTGACCGCCCCCGCCAAGGCAAGGGTAAGGCAGCGATGAAGGAGGCGGAGGACGGGCATTGGAGGGGAAATGTGCTCGCCGGAGAAGGGGCGTCAAACCGCGTTGCCCCGTCTCACGGCTTCCGCGCCGCCACCAGCAGAGCGCTGCCGTGGACGTTCGGATGCTGCTCCGTGCGGAATTCGACGAAACCGAAGTGCCGCAGCGCCTCGAGTATCTCGGATTTTTCCATCCAGTAGCTGTACACCTCGCCGCCGCCGCAGAATCCCTTCCAGTCCAGGGATGGGCCGTAGTTGAAACGATGGACGGTATGTTTGAAACCGGCGGTCTCCATGGCGAGCGCCTCCGAAAATTTCGCTCCTGGCACCGGGTTGGCGGCCACGAACTCCGGGTCGTAAAATACCGTCCAGAGAAACAAGGCGTTGCAGCGGCGGGCCAGGAGTTCCAGCAACTCGACCGGGTTTGTCAGGTGATACAGGATGCCGCAGGCGATGCCTACGTCGTAGCGCTTGTCCCCTTGCCGCAGGAACTCGAGGCAGTCGCCAAGGAGGACGCGCGCGCGGGGCATGCCAAAGGTCTCCTTGGCGATGAGGCATTTCAGGTACGCCCGGGCGTTGGCCTCGACCGCGGTCACCGAGGCGGCTTCCAGTCGGTCGATCAGGTACGTGTGCCCGCCCTCCAGCGGTCCCAGTTCGAGCACGTGGCGTCCGGTGAAGCCGCCCGCCACGCCCATTTCCATCAGCCGGTGATGCGCCCAAGCAATCCGCGGGTCGTCGAAGAGGGGGGTCGTCCCCGCTTTGAGCTCCGGACGATTCGAAGGCGGCTGGGACGACCATTCCCCCGCGAAGAGATCGAGCGCGTTCTGGTCGGAGGGCGCGGAGCCGAAGAAGTGCTTGAAGTCTGACATGCGGCGGGCGGGCAGAGGGAGCCAGAGCGGCGCGCAAAATGAAAGCCAAGGTTTGTTCGCCCGTCTACGGCACCTCGTAGATCTCGATCAGGCCGATGCCGGTGGCGCCCTCGAAGCCGCTCAGTTTGGCGGTGTAGCTGCCCGGCGGCAGGGTGATGAGCATCGCGGAATCGAGCCCGGTCCGGAGCGCGGCGTCGCGGGTCTCGACGAGCGGAAACGCCCCGACCTTACGCGCTGTCTCCCGCAGCGCCGGCTGCCCGTTCACCGGCGAGTCCCAGTCGTCATTCTCGCGGAGCAGCGTTTCGCCGCGGTAAATCTCCAGGAACGGATCCAGCAGCGCGCCCGAAAGATTGAACGGCGCCTTGAGGAGGGTGGGCCCGATGCCGCGGATCAGGAACGTGCGGGGCCCGGGCCCCGTCACAACGAGACCCGCGATGAGCACACTCTCGCCGCCGAAGACCTGGCCGCGCGTCGCGATATTCACCAGCCGGCGGCTGCGTGCCGTGACCGCGTCGGCGTCCGCATCGTAGGCCTCCACAAGGCTGATCCCGGTCAGGTCGCCCACTCCCGTGACCACCGCGGTGTAGCTTCCCGGCGGTAAGGTGGTGAGCACGGCCGAGTCGCGCGTGCCGCGCCGGAGCGTGAAGGCGCCGAGGCGTCTCGCCGCCGCCTCAATCGCCGCCACACTCCCACCCGCGTCCCAATCATCGTTCTCCGCGACCGTGCGGTTGTCGCGGGAGTCGACGATTCGCAGCGCGGGGTCCAACAGGGCGCCGCCGACGCCGAAGTCGGCGAGTCCCGGCCCGATCGCTCGCACCAGGACGGGTTTGGGAGTGGTGCCTCCGATCACGATGCCGGCGATGAGCGCACCGTTGCCGGTCGTCACGATGCCGCGCGTTGAAATGTTGGCGAGGGTGGTGTCCGGCGAGACTGCTGGTCCCGGCGTCACGGTGAGCCGCGCGGAGTTGCTTACCACGGTGCCGCCGGGCCCGCGGACGACCGCGGTGTAGACCCCGCCGTCGACGGCCTGCACGGAGCCGATGGTGTAACTGGGGCCGGTCGCGAGGTCGAAGGTTCCGGTTGTTGTCGAACCGTCGGGGCGAAAACCCCACGCGTAGGTGAACGGCCCGGTTCCGGTGACCGTCACGCTCATCGTGTAGGAGTCCCCGACCTGCACATTCCGGCTTTGCGGGTGCGCCGCGATCACGGGAATCGCGCCGCCGGCCGCCCCGCCGCCCGTGCCGGCGTCGTAGAGGGTTTTCACGCCGGTGACGTCATCACTCATGAGCGTGTCGAGGCTGCCCACGGTGCTGTTCATGATGGCGACGATGGCCTGCGGCGGGACGGCCTCGTCGGGGTGGTCCAGGCCGAGCACATGGCCGAACTCGTGCAGCGCGACGCGGCGGAAATCGCGGGTGGAGCCGCGCAGGGGACCGCGGTAGGAGTCCCACGCGAGGTTGGAGTTGAAGACCACGTCCTGCTCCGTGAAGCGCGCGGTGGCGCGGTTGGTGAAACCGGCCGTCACCGCGAGCGTGCGGCCGCCAAAGGCGGAGCCGAAGATGTCGGGGCGGAAAACAACGTTATTGATGCGGTTGCCGTTGCGGACCTCGGCGGTCGAGTTCCGGACGACCGTGAGCCGGCAGCGCTGGAGATGCGTGTTCCAATCCGAGAGGGCGGATTCGGCGATGGTGTTCCAATCGGAGGCGCCGTCGCTGAGCGGCGCCGCGGGCACGCCGAGTTGCAGGTGCATCACGATGTCGCCGTTGTTCCACGAACCGCCGGTGAGATCGTACGCGAGGGACGACCTCGCGAACAGCGCCACGAGGGTCGCGCGTCGGAGAATGCGGCGGATCGCGGACATCGTGAGGATCAGCGCGTGCGTGCAGCCGGCGTGGGGCGTGACACTTCGGCGGAGATGGCGGCCTCGAAGGCCGCGGGACCGAGGGCACCGGCGACATTCGCGGAGCGAATCACGGGTGGCAGCGCGGCGAGGGCCAGCACGACGTCCCCGACGGCGGTGAGCGGCACGGAGTTGTCCCGGGCGACAAACTCGCGTCCGGCGGCGTCACGCAGCAGGCGGTAGCGGCCGTGACGAACCGCGACCAGCGGGCAGAACTGCACGCCGTTCCGCTCGATGAAAAGGTAGTCGGTGGACCCCGGCTCGAAGCGCGGCAGGCCCGTCACGACGAGGCTTGCGTCGCCGATTGTGCCGCCGAGGACCTCGAGGGTGATTTCGCGCCGCTCCGCGCCTTTCAGGGTGCGTTCGACGGAGAAAGTCACGTGGGTTTTAATGACCGGAGTGCCGTCGGGCGCGGACGAACGCCGGACGGCGATGTCCTTCACCCGGCCGCGCACGATCGCCTCGGCCTCGGCGACCAGTTCTGGGAAAGTGGGTGGGATGACGCTGGTGGCTCCGGCCGGCCGCACTCCGCCCAGCCAGAGCACCACTCCCAGCAGGGCGATGGCGAAGGGGGAGCGCTTCGTGGGCATGGGTTTCATCGGGAGACCGCGGAAGGAGCGAACCGTTGCTTGGACCGGATTTATTTCAGCGCCGCCTTCAAACGCGGACGGCGGACCCGCCGCGGGCCGCCGCCGCGGGTTTCATGAGTTCCGGCGATTTCGCCAGGACTCCACGATCTGCCGGATGGTCTCCTCGAGCGACTGGGTGATGTCCCACGCCGGGTAATGGGCGCGCATTTTCCGCAGGTCGCTGTAGTAGCAGATGTGGTCGCCGGCACGGTTCTGGTCCACGTACGTGTGGATCTGGGTGCGACCGGAGAACTGCTCGGCGATCTTGAACGCCTCGAGGATGGAGCAGGAGTTCGCCTTGCCGCCGCCGAGATTGTACACCTCGCCGGCGCGAGGGGTGGCGACGAACGCGGCCATGAAACGGGCGACATCGAGCGAGTGGATGTTGTCGCGCACCTGCTTGCCCTTGTATCCGAATACCTTGTACTCGCGACCCTCCAGATTGCACTTCACAAGGTAGCTGAGGAAACCGTGTAGCTCGACCCCGCTGTGGTTGGGGCCCGTGAGGCAGCCGCCGCGCAGCGCGCACGTGGGCAGGCCGAAGTACCGGCCGTACTCCTGGACCATCACGTCGGCCGCGACCTTCGAGGCGCCGAAAAGGGAGTGCTTCGACTGGTCGATGGTGAACGTCTCCGCGATGCCTTGCTCGTGCTGCGGGTCGGCGTAATCCCAGCGCGTGGGCAGCTCGCGCAGCGGGATGCGGTTGGGCGCGTCGCCGTACACCTTGTTCGTGCTCATATGCACGAACGGCGACTCCGGGCAGGCCTGCCGCGCGGCCTCGAGGAGGTTGAGCGTGCCGACAGCATTGGTGTCGAAGTCGTCGAACGGGATCGCCGCCGCGCGATCGTGGCTGGGCTGGGCCGCCGTGTGCACGATGACGGCCGGCCGCACTTCCTTCACCAGCGCGAGCACGCCGGCGCGGTCGCGGATGTCGAGCTCGTGGTGGACGAAGCCCGGCAGGTCCGCCGCGAGCCGGCTCTGGTTCCACCGGGTGTCGCCCTGCGGCCCGAAGAACACCGCCCGCTGGTTGTTGTCCAGCCCGTGCACCGTGTAGCCCAGCTCTCGGGCGAAATAGGAACAAACCTCGGAACCGATCAGGCCCGAGGATCCCGTGACGAGAAGACGCTTGCTCACCGAGAAACGGTGTCGGGAAGGTCGCGCCGGGCGCGAGCCAGAACTGCCGCCGCTCCGGCGAGGCAGACGACGTGCAGCCCCAGCGCCACGGCGTCGAGACCATGGTGCATGCGTGCGTGGGGCGCGGGGTTGGCCCAGGTTGCGAACCAGAGCAGGGCGAGCGTCTCCGGAAGTTGCAGCCAGGGCGTCGCGGGATGCGCGAGGAGGGCGCCGAGGCGGCTGGTTTCGCGAGCCGCGATCCAGACCGTCGCGCCGATGACCGAGAGAAAAAGCGGGTGCCCGCATTCCCGCATGAGCCCAAGCGGGTCGCCGCCCCAGTACGCCACCAGCAGCCCCGCGGGGGCGAGCAGCAGCACGGCGGCCGCCGCGAAGTGTCGCCGGACCAGGCGCGTGGCGGCCACCGCCGACGCGACCCAGAGCCCGAGGCCGAGCGCGAAGGGCAGCGAGTTCCACCCCAGAAAAAGGGTTTTCTCCGCCGGTCCCGAGGTCTCGTAGGCGGAGCTGAATCGAAAATGGCGGAACGACTCCGCGTCGGCGAAGAGATGCAGCGGCACGAACGTGTTGGCAAAATTCATCCAACGCGTGCGCAGCCAGGTTTCCCACGTCGCGAAATGCGAGTCCGCCAGGATCCAATAGCGCAGGAATCCGCCCTGTCCCGCGAAGGGGGTGTCGGGCAGATGGGGCATCATCTTGCCCAGCGCCATCCACGGGAGGACCAGCGCGGCGGCCGCGAGGCCCAGTCGCGCGACTCCCCCGGCGGCCGCGCCGATGTTTCGTCCCGAGGATCCCGCCCACCACAGCGCCAGACAGGGTGACCACAGCAGGACCAGCGGATGGTAAAGAAATCCCACCCCGAGACAGAGGCCGCCGGCGACCGGCCGCCGGCTGATGACGAACGCGAAGGCGGTCGCGAGCCAGGCGGTTGCTGCCCACTTCGGCCACGTGAAGAGGACCTCGTGCAGCCCGAACGGCGCGAGCGCGACCAGCCCGCAGCCCAGCAGGGCCCAACGGCCGCCCACCAACGGCGCCAGCAGGAGGTGGAACGCCACCAATACGCCGGCGGCGAGCGCGTACATCGTGATCCGGTAGGCCGCGAAGCCGGTGCGGTCGAAGGGCTCCCAGGTCTGCTCGGCGTGGCCCGCCGGCGGCCGGCCGGCCGTCGCCATCACGACGGGTATCGCCGCGAGGCCGGCCAGAGGCCCGCGGCTGAAAAAAGTCCAGGGGTAGTAGAATTTCTCCGTGGTCGGGGATGCGGGACCCCAGTGGTGGGCGGCCGCCTGCACCGCGTAGAAGCTGAACCGGCTGTCGATCCGGTCACTCAGCTGGAAGTTACGGGAGATGGTGCCACGGAAAAGCTCCCCCGCCGGACCGGCCGAGCAGGCCGCCCGGGCCGCGACCGCCGCCACCACGAGCGCCGCCACGGCGATCGCGCGCATGAGGAAGGGATCGGCCTCGAGCCGGAACTTCCGCCGTCGCGCACCCCTGCCAACCACCAGCCAGAGTACGATGCCAAACGCCGTGCCCGTCACCTGAGGGCTCATTATTCCGCTGGTAAGCCACACGCCGATGCCGGCGAGCACCAGCGCGGCCGGGCCCGCGCCGAGAAACCAAACGGCGCGCGTCGTGGATGTCGCGCCGGCCGGGCACCAGAGCAGCCCGGGTCCCCAACCGAGCACCAGCGCCAGCGCGAGGGTCGTCGCCACCTGCACGAGGGAATAAACCGCCTCGAGCTCCGGCGGCCACGCGCGGAACGGATGGGAAAAGGCGAGCCAGCCCGCGTAGGCCGAGGAACGGTCCTCGCCGATGATGCGCACCTCGGTGAATCCGGCCGGACGGCGAATCTCCCACCGGGACCAAACCTCCCGGGGATCCGGAAGCCGGCAATCGATGCGCGCGATCCGGCCGGCCGGGTCCCGGAACTCCGCCCACAGCGCGCAGCCGGTCTTGTTCGGGTAGCCTGCGACCCCGACATGGATGGTGCGCCGCGACGTCCTGAACCACGCGCTTTCGGAGCGGCCCGTGAAGGCGTCCCCCGAGACGAACGAGCTGGCGTGCTGGATGTGGCCCGGGAGCGGACCCGGCGCGACGCGTTCGTCGCGCTGGAAATCGCCGGTGATCCACGGCTGGCCGGTCCGGTTGTCGGCCCGCGGCAACTCGCGGGGCCGGGGCTGCCAGCCGAGAATCGTGTCCCGACCCCAACCGAGGAGGATCGCCAGCCCGCCGGCGAACCACAGGGCGCGCATCAACGTGGCGGCGTTCATGGTCTCGGCGGGCGCCCCGGATATTCGATGAACCAGCCCTCGGGCAACGTGTTGATCCGGGCCGGGACGCCGCGGCGGATCGCGTCGCAGCTGTCCTTCCAGCGGTAGTCGGGTGGGGCGGGCAGGACAAAATGCGGGGCGTGCAGCGCGAGTCCGAGCGCGGCCAGGCCGCGGGCGGTCCACGCCGCCGCGCGCAACGACGATCGGAACCCGAGGATGACGAGCCATGCCACGAGCACGCGCGGGATGAAGAAGTAGCGGTCGCCATTCACGAGGTTGTCGTCCTGCCAGAGGTCGGCCCGCACCCGCCAGGCGCAGGCGGCGGTGAGGAGGAGGAGCGTCGCGACGAGCAACGCGCGGTCGGCCCGGTCGCGGCCCGGCTGGAGGGCGGCGACCGCCAGCAAGGAGAGGAACGCCATGCCGCCCGCGGCGTGCGCCCAGACGGGCAGGGCGCGCACGGCCTCGGGGCCGAAAAAAGTCCATGTCACGAGCCGGCTCCCCAGCACCGAGAAAAACATCAGCGGGCGGAGCGGTTCCCCGGCTCCGTAAAGCGTGGGCCCGGTGCCGAGCGCGAGCGCGCCCTGCACCGCGGCGCACACCACGACGACGCCGAACGCCAGCGAGGGGTCGAGGCTTCTCTCCCGCCACGCACGCCAGGCGAACAAAGGCGCGAGCACCGCGGCGAACGGACCGTTGAGACCTACGACGCCAAGGATAAACAGGTCGCCGGTGCGCGCCCTGGCCGACTTCGGCGGCTCGAGGAACAGGTGCGCCACGAGGAAAAACGCGGTGATCCACTGCAGGTTGGTGAGGTTGATCAGCACCTCGCCGGTTCCGACCACCAGCGGTACGGCGAGCATGAGCGCGGGCTTCGCGGGCAGACGGACGCGGGTGGACGCGATCCGCAGGAAGAGTCCGACCGTCACCGCGAAGGAGCACCCGTTGTAGACGGCGGGCCACCACGCGACGTCGGTGCTCCGGAGCGACAGCCAGGCGACAAGGCGCGGCAGCAGGTGCAGGTAGCCGTTGTAGGGCTCCCACCAGGAGCGCAGTCCGAGCTGCTCCGCCTGCACGAGGAAGATGCTCCCGTCCTCCGCCCAGAGCTGCGGTGTGTGGAGCGCCCAGGGTTTTCGGAGCGCGAGGAGCGCTGCGGCCGCCGCGACGCTGGTGAGCAGCGCGACGGAGCCACGGCATGCGGCGCCTCGGGCGAGTGCGGTCTGGATGAGCAGAAACGCGAGCGCCGTGAGCGCGAGGGGGCGGAGGGCGCCGATCGCGTGGGCAATCCATCCCGGCCACGCGCGATAGGGATGGGAGAACGCCACCCAACCGAATGTCGCTTCGCCGGCATCCTCCGCCACGATCCGCACCGCCACAGCTGCGTCCGGACGCGGTAGCGCCCACTCGCGCCAGGATTCGCGCGGGTCGGGGCCGGCATAGGAAAACGGGGAGATCACGCCGGCGGCGTCGCGGAACTCTGCGCGCAGCTGCTGGCCGGGATTTCCCGGATAGCCGGCGACTGCGATCCGCACCACGGGTCGCGAAGGGCGAAACCAGGCGCTTTCGGCCCGGCCTTTGGCGCGGTCGCCATCGGTGAAAGAGGTGGCGCGCTGCACGCGTTCGAGGCGCAGCGGGTCGTTGAGCTCGTGGTAACCCGCCGGCGGAGCAAAACTCCCGGTCACCCACGGCAGACCGGTGGCGCCGTCGGCGCGGGGCAGTTCCCGCGGGACGGGGATCAGGCGGGAGACCAAGGGCGCCAGCAACGCGATCAGCAGCAGTGCCATCGCGGCCACCGCGTTGCGCCCAGGCGATTGCGTCGATTGCCCCGGGGTGCTCATCGCTGACGTGGCGCCGGCCGGCCCGGGTAATGCAGCGTCCATCCGTCCGGCAGGATCGGGATGTCGGCGGGCGTTCCGTTTCGGATGGGTTCGCAGCGCTCCGCCCAGCGGAAATCCGGCGACGCGGGGAAGCGGTACCCGGGCAGATGGGTGAACAATGCCAACAGCAACGCGAACCGGCTGGTCAGCGCGGCCGCTCGCCCGGCGGCGTCCAGCTCGAGGGCCAACAACCAGAACAGGATGACGCGCGCGTGAAAAAAGTACCGGTCGCTGAACGCGAGGTCGTCGCCGGTCCAGGTGTCGGGTCGCATGCGGATGAAGCCGGCGGTCATCAGCAGTGTGCCTGCGGTGAGTAGCGCGGCGCGGGTGAAGCGGCCGGATTCCGCCCGCGCCGCGCGCCAGATCAGGAAGCCGAGGGCGGTGGCGCCGAGGGCGACTTGGACGATCGAGGGAAGGTCGCGCGCGGCGGTCGGTCCGAGCAGCGGCCAGACGACGAGGCGGCGGGCGAGCGCCACGGCGGCCGTGACGGCGTCGAGGGGCGCGTGCTGGTGCTCGAAGGTGATCGCGGCGTGGTGGAGGCAGGCGCCTTGGATCGCCGCGCAAAGTCCGGCGAGCGCCAGCACCGCGAGGTTGTCCCCATGGCGGTCGCGCCACGAGCGCCACGCGAACAACGGAAACAGCGGGATGATAAACGGTCCGGTCAGCCCGAAGAGCGCGACGAGCGTGAGGTCGGCCGCGCGCTGGCGGTGTCCGGCCGGCCGGACGATGAGCGTCTGCTGTAGCAAAAGCAGCGCGCCGGCCCACTGGGCGTTGGTGAGGTTGAGGAAAATCTCCGGCGTCTGCACCGCGAGCAGCACTCCGGCCGCGAGCCAGGGCCGGTGGGGCAGGTTGAGGCGCGGCGAGAAAAGGCGCGCCAGGACGCCGAGCCAGACCACGAAGGCGACGGAGTTGTAGAACGCGGGCCACCACGCGACATCGAGGACCCGGTCCGCCACCCACGCGGTGAGACGCGGCAGCGTGTGCAGGTAGCCCATGTAGGGATGGAGCACGGCCGCGAGTCCATGGGCGTCCTGCCCCAGCAGGAAGACGCTGCCGTCCTCGGCCCAGAGCTGGGGTGCCGCGAGGGCGTCAGGCCGGCGCAGGAGGAGCAGGCCCGCGAGGCCGGCCAAGACCCAACCGTTACGCCGCGGTTCGCGCCACCAAGCCGCAAGTTTCGGAACGAGTCCGGAGGTTGGGAAGGGAGTTCCCGGCATGGCAGCGGTTCAGTGGAGCCGGTAAGCCTCGATCAACTCGCGCGCGCGCCGTGTGGACAGGAAGGGAATGCCCGGCACGGCACCCTCGGCGGGAGCGTCGTTCCGGCGCAGCAGCAATTCGCGGGTGTTGCGGCCGCGATTTTGGGCGAAGCCTTCCGCGGCGGCGGGCCAGCCCCACGCAGCCAGCAGGATGGCGAGAGCGAGCGCGGTGGCGGCGACGGATCGGCGGTAGCGATCGAACGGCGCCAGCCAGTTTTCCAAGGCGAGGGCGAGGAAGGGCAGGAAACAGAGCAGCGCGGTGTAATAGTAGCGCTCGCTGTTGGCCGCGGGCAGCCCGGTGTGGTGGCGCCCGATACCGAGCAGCGCGGCGTTGCCCAGGTCGAGCAGGAGCAGTAGGACAAGCAGCCGGCGTTGCGGCATGGTGGCGGTGCGCAGTACGGCCACGATGACGGCGAGTTTCACGACGCCGAGCGTCATGATCAGCGGCCAATGCCATGACACGGCGCCGAGCAGCCGGTGCAGCGGGGCGACGGACCAATGACAGAACGCGAAAGCGGCGACGTCTCCCAGGTGCCCGCCCAGCGCGCGATGGTTGCCGGCAGCCGCGAAAAAGATCACGGCCCCGATCGCGAGCGCGGGGAGGGCGGCCGTGAGGGCATCGCTCCAGCGTTCACGCCACGGGCGCTCGTTCGCCACCCACGGGAACAGCACCGCGGCGGCGAGCGCCAGGCCGGTGAGCACGCCACGCGAGAACGCCAGCGCGCTCGCGGCGGAGAACGCCGCCAGCAGGAGCCGGCGGCGCCAGGCGGAGGAGGCGGACCGAGTGTGAATCCCGGCGGCGGCCAAGAAGAACAAGGTCGCGAGCAGCGCCGACCATTGCACGGACCACGCGAGCGACTCGAGATTGGCGGAGGATACGGCGAACAGCGCCGCGGCGAAAGCCACCGGTAGCGGAGCGAAGCCCGCCGCGAGCAAAAGGCGCGCGAGGAGCGCGGCGTTGAGCGCGTGGGTAAGCCAGAGCGCCGCGATCATCGGCCGGTAGTCGCCGCCGCCCGCGAAAACCAGGCTTCCCCAGAGCGCCTTGAACAGCGGGACGAAGTTCTCCGCGAAAGGCACCATCATCCACCGCCCGAAGCCCAGGCGCTGGATCTGGTCGAGCAGATCCCAATCGTCACCGAACCACCAGAGGTCGGCCAGAGCGCGGGCGCAAAGCACGCCCGGCAACAGCGCCAGCCCGGCGGCGATCCAAGGCAGCGCCGCCCGCCAAGCGCTTTCACCCGTCGCGATTGTGGCTGTCGGCGCGGAATGCGGGGCGACGGCTTCGGGCCGGGCCTCGCGCCAACCGCGCACGATGATGGCGATGAGCACCAGTCCCGCGGTTGCACCCAGCATGGTGGCTCCGGAAGACACATCCCCTCCCACGATCCCGCTGGCCGGTGCCCACGTGGTGAGAAGGGTGAACATCTGCGCCGCCGTGATGACCGGAAGCCAGATCCGGCCGGCCGCGTGAAACCACGCGGAAAGCAGCACGAAGGCCCCCAGCATCATGGCATAGGATCCCTGGTGAATGACGGTCTGATTGGCGTCGAACATCAGCCCGCACCAGAGGGGTACCGTCAGTGCCGTCCAACCGAGCAGCGCGAGGTGCAGCCGTCGCTCGGTGTGCCTGGCGGGAGGCTGCAGGTTGCGCCACGCGAACGGCAGGAGCAGCAGGCCGAAGAGCCACCACGTGAGCGCGCGACCTGCGAGGAAGAACTCCTGGTTCCGGCGGTCCATGGCGGCCGCGGGCGCGGTCTCGAGGAGAGCCGCGGTGCGGCCGTCGTTCTGCAGGGCTAGATTACGCGCCTTGTTGGTGAGGATCTGCTCCCAGGTCAGCTTGGCGTAATTCTCGCGGATCGTCGGCCACACGCCGCGGTCGTCCTTCGGGATCTGCCCGCCGAGATGCCACTTGAGGAGTCGGTTGCCCGGGGGATCGTAGAAGCGCTGGTAGGCGACCCACGGAGAGGCGATGAGCACGAACAGGAGCGAGGCCTTAAGCCATTCGCGCCATTCGCCGCGGCAGCAGCGCCAGAGCACCCACGGCGCCAGCGCGAGGAAGGAGAACGCCACGCCTCCGTGGGAGAGCCAGGCGGCTCCGGCCAGCGCCGCGCCGAGCAGGACGCGGCGGCCGCGCGCGAGCGTCGCGCCGGGCGCCAGCCAGAGCGCAAAGGCCCCGCCGGCGAACGCCGCGGCGGAGAGTTTGGGCCAGGTGAAGACGGTGTTCTGCAGGAAGAAGCCGCTGAGGGCCAGGGCCGCGGTCCACGCGGCGGCCGCCCGCGATCCCACCCCGAGCGTGCGCAGCAGCGCGAAGGCGGCGGCGACCCAGGTGAGCTGGAACCACACCGCCGCCGTGCCGCTCGCCGCCCGCGGGTCGAGACCCGCGGCCTCGAGCGTTCGCCACGTGATCAACTGCCAGCCCGTCTGCAGCGGGGGACGGTCGCTCGACAGCCAGTCGGTTTCGGCCTGCTTCAGCGGCTGGCCCGCAATCAACCGCTCGCCGGCCTCGTGGGGCAGCTGGTTGTCCGTGGGCAGCTCCTGCCGGAACCGGTTCGCGGCAAGCTGGTAGAAATCGAGGGAGGACGGGAACAGGTGCAGCAGCGATAGATGCAGCAGTCCCGTGGCGAGGGTGAGCAGCACGACGGGCCGGACCTCGCTTTCCGCCTCCGGACCGAGACCGGTTCCGCGCCGGCCGAACCACGCGGCCCCCGCGAGTACGGCGAGCGCGGCCGCGAGACCCGCGCCTGGTCCCGTGAAGTAGGCCCAGAAGACAAGATAGCCCGCGCCGGCGACGACCGCCGCGGCGGCAACCGGCAGCCACGCATTCGGGATCCAGTCGCGTCGTGCCAGCGCGCGCAGCGCGGCGCACCAGACGAGCCCCAGCAGCAACCCGTTGGCCGCCCAGGCCGCGAGGGTCTGCCAGAGCCCGGCGGGACCGTCGCCCACGCCGCCGCGCAGGGGCTCGGTGACGGCTATCCAGCCGCCGATCGCCTTTGCCTCGTCAATCGCGACGAGGGTGACCGACCGGCCGCGCCAGGCGGCGGGCAAATCCTGGTCGATGATCCGCCAGCGTTCGCCGACGGCGGGCGGTTTCAGGGGCACCGTCTCGGCGGTGCCGGCCAGTTCCAGCCTAAGCGTGTTCCCCGGGTACGGGGGGTAGCCGCCGACGGCGAGGCGCAGCCGGGCCGGTGCGGGAAAAGGCCCGAGCCGCAGCGCGCCGGTGTTTTCATCGGAACCGTTCCACGAGCCCCAGGCGCGCACCGGCGCATGGGTGACCAGCGGATCGCCTTGGAACCAGCCGCCGCCCTCGGTGAAGCGGCCTGTCGTCTCGGCCGCGAGGCCCGTGAATTGCGGTCCGGTGCGAAGCGAGAACCGCGCGACCGCCGCCAGAACGGCGCACACCAGGAGCGCGAGCAGGACGAGACGCGGGCGCATCCGCTAGAAGCGCTGGAAGCGGAACTTCGCCAGCGCCCAGAGCCAGGTCACGGGGTCGCGGAACATGGAGATCTTTTTCCCCTCCTTGAACGAGCGCGACTTGTAGCTGACGGGGATCTCGATCGGATGGTGGCCTCGGCGGATGAGCTTGATCAGCAACTCCCAGTCGAAATCGAAGCGGTTGCACTCGAAGGTCAGGCCCGCGAGGCAATCGCGGCGGAACACCTTGTACATCGTGAACGGGTCGCGGAGCCAGACGCCCAGCGAGACGTTGATGAGCAGGGTGAAACCCCAGTGCGCGCAATTCAGCACCAGCGCCTGCACGGGTTGGTCGGAGAATGTCCGGATCGCCCATCCACCCTGACCGTGGCGCGAGCCCAGCACGAACGACTGGCGGCCCGCGGCCAGCGGGGCCAGCAGCACATCGTAGTCATTCAGGTCGTACTCGAGATCGGCGTCCTGGATTAGCACCACGTCACCCGTCGCCGACGCCAGCCCGGTGCGGACCGCGAAACCCTTGCCGCGCGGGCGATCCTCGAGAATCAGACGCGCCCGCGGATGTTCGCGGAATTCCTCCACGATCGCGCGCGTGCCGTCGGTCGAATTGCTTTCGACGATGATGATTTCGAGCGTCCACCCCGGCACCTCCTTCGCGAGGATCGCCTCAAGGGCCGGCCGCGCCGTGGCCGCCTCGTTGTAGATGGGCACCACCACGGAAAGCGTGCCGTCGGTGATGGGCGGGAAGGGGCGTGGGTGCATCAGCGGGCTAGGCGCGTGTTCACGCTGGGGGGCGCGGTTTCACCGCGCAAGGCATCGCCGAGACGCCGTACAGCAGGTCCACGGCGGCGATCACGGGCGGCAGCCGCAGGGCGATCGAAGCCACGAAGCGCAGTAGCGGCCGGTGGCGCAGCGTCTTCAGCACCTTGAAGCGGATCGCCCCACGGTAACGCACCTTCACCGGACGCAGTCCGCTCCGGGTGTAGACGCGGGAGAGGGAATCGGGGTTGAACAGGCTCACGTGGATTTCCGGCGCGCAGTAATGGTGGGCAAGGCCCGCACGGCGGGCGGCCGGCGAGCCGAGGTTGCCGGTGGTCAGGAGCAGCAAACCGCCCGGACGCAGCAGGCGCGTCGCCAGCGCGACCGGCTCCTGCGGGAACGGCAGATGCTCGATCACCTCGATCATGCTGATCACGTCGAACGACCCTCCGGGCAGCGACGCGAGTTCCGCGAGGCTCAATATCTTCAGCCTGTCCTCCGAGCGGAGCCGATCGGCCCAGGAGCCGACGTCGTGCCCGGTCAGTTCCAGACTTCGCCCCGCCACGCGGCCGGTGTCGCGCAGGCATTTCAGCAGCGCCCCGGCGCCGCACCCGAAATCCAACCAGCGCAGCGGTTCGCCGGCTCGGCCCGGGGCGTTTTCGCGCCGCAGGAGACCGGCCGCGATCCCGACCAGGTCCTCGAGTTCGTGCCGCCGGTCGCTGGACCGCCAGTCGCGGTACTCGGTCTCGTAATCGACATAGGGATCCGGTCCCTCACCGCGGTAGTAGGCGTCGTCGTACACTCCGAACCCGGAGAAGGGCTCCACGAACAGCAGGCCGCAATCCGCGCAGTCGTGGAACGTGAAGACCCGACGAAGGTGCGCGCCGGTCTTCTCCCCGCGCGTCCGGGTGCGCGCGGATCCGCAGGCGCGGCAGGCCGGCGTGCTCATGCGCGGCGCGCCGGGCGGAGCGCGAGGAGCAGGGTCGCGGCGAGCAGCGCCGCGCCGAGGGCGGACAAGATCAGGTCGCGGGAAAGATCTCGCGGGTGGTAGCGAAGGGTCACCCGGTGCTCGCCGGCGGCCGGCACCGCGATCCCGTTGAAGGCGTGGTTAACGCGGACGACGCCGGCCTCCCGGCCATTAAGGGTCGCACGGAAGTCGCCGGGCCAGTGAGCTTCGAGGACCGTGATCACCCCGGGACCGTTGGCCTTCACCGTGAAAGAGGTGGAATTGGCGGTGAGTCGGTAATCGCGCGCGGGGTTCACCGTGGCACCGGTCTCAGCGCGGGGCACCGCCGAAAGCATTCCTTGGGAGGAGTGATCCTTCCTCTGCAACGCGGCGAACGGCCGGCCGGCGGCCGCCCGGATGCGCGCGGCGAGCTCGGCGGGTGTCTCATACACCACCACCCGGTCGCTGAAGAACGCTCGCGGCCACGCGGTCGGGCTCTCGTAGACGTCGAGGTCCGCAGTGCGCACGAGGCGCAGGGCGCGGCCGAGCACGCCCTGGTCGCTCGCGAGGTCAAAATAGTGGCGCACGTTCAGGGCGTCGAAAAACGGCCGGACATTTCCCGCTTCGCGGGCCTCCGCGTAGAAGCGCCAATCCCACATGCGCGTGATGCCGGACGCGCCCATCAGTTCGCGCACAAACGGGTTCACGAGCGCGTCGGGGCCGTGCACGCCTTCCAGCCCGTAGACACCGGTCCAGCCGGGGAAGAAATTACCATGCAGGCCGTAGCCGCGGGCCGGGGTTCCTTCCTGCGCGGCGCGAGCGGTCTCCATGGCCTCGGAGCGGGCGTGGAAATCGGCCCGGCGCGTCGGGCGGTTGACGAAGTCCTCGAAACCCAGTGCGGAATCGTGCGCGCCATGGCGCCAGAGGAGGAGAACCGTGCAGCCCGCGATCGCCAGGCCGGTGGCCGCGGTCAGACGTCGGCGGCGCAGAGCTAGGTGCGCGGCGACCGCGAGTCCGGTGAGCGCGGCGAGGAGTGCGATCAGGTAATCCAAGATGAACGGGTCGATCAGCAGGGTCCGCCCCGGCTGGTTCACGGTGAAGACCGGCCCGTAGATCGGGCGGTGGGCGGCGTGGCCGAACGCAAGCCATGCGAAGACTAGCCCGAACAGCAGGAGCCCGGCGATGATGAGGTCGTCGCGACCTTCGCGGGTGCCGAGTCGCCCGGCGGCCTGCGTGAAACCGACTCCGGCCAGCACGGCCCACAGGACGATCAGCACGCAGGAGAACGTGTTATCGAGGTGGGCGACGTTGCTCAGGAACGGGATCTTCACGATCCAGTCGGGGGAGATGAAACCGAAAGCGAGGGCCAGCGGCAGGAGGGAGCTGGCGGCGAGCGCCATGACGGCCGGCCGGTCGAATTGCCGCCGCAGCGTGGCGAGAAACAGGAGCAGCCCGCCGAGGAGCAGGAAGTTGAGTGACGGCGCGTAGACCTGGTTCCGCGAGAGCAGCGGGCGGTGGAAGATCTCGTCGAAGAGCCCGAGCAGCAGCGAAGGCTGCAGCTGGTAAGCGCTGGCGGCGTTGTAGCCCGTGTAGGCCTGGCGCAGGGTGTTCAGGAATGTGTTCCACACCGGCGCGGTGATGAGGACGAAGAGAAGCCCGAACCACGCGAGCGTCCCGAGTTTCGAGAACTTTTCGCGCCAGCCGCCGCGCCCCGCCAGCAGAACGCATAGCCCGGAGAAGTTCACACTGAGCAGCAGCATGTACGCCTCCTTCACCGTGCCGCTGTTCATCAGGGCTAGATTCGCCACCAGCAACCCGGCCGACCACAGCGTGACCCCGCGGCGATCCCCCGCGTTCGCCACGCGCAGCAGGCAGTAAAGGGGCCACGGGGCATAGCAGAGGCTGAAGTACGCCGGGTGGTTGATCCGGTAGAGGAAGAAGCCGATGAACGGCGCCGCGAAGGCGACGATCAAGGGGCCAAGGGAGGAAAGGACTAAGGGACTAAGGGACGGAGGGAGTGGGGGAGTGAGGGAATCAGAGAGTGAGGCGTGGGAGCCCGCCTCCGATCGCGCCTCGTCCTTTGGTCGGTTAGTCCCTTTGTCCCTTGGTCCCTTAGTTCTTTGGTCCCTTCGTCCCTCGATCAGCGCGAGTACGGCTAGTCCGAGTCCGGACGCGAAGAGCCACTTCGCGATCAGGTATTTCAGGTCCCAGGCCCAGGCGGCGCCGCGGGCCGCGATGACCAGAAAATGGAGCGGGTCGCCGAACATCGATTGCCCTTGGCCGAGCAATGGTACCCCCAGCGCGTTGTAGCGGTTCCACAGCGGCAATTCTCCCTGCGAAAGCGCACGGTGCTGGATCACGGAAAAGGGCACGTGCTGCCACATCACAGCGCCGACGTCGGACAGCTTCGGGTCGGTCATCGCGCTCGAACGGTAGCCCGGCAGCGTGGGGAACTTGTCGTAGAGCAGCGTCGTGCCGAGGTTGGGTGAGACGAGGCTCCGGCCCAGGAACACTATCGGATAGGCGCTCGCGATCACAGCCACGGCGGCGGCAAGCATCACGGCGAGAGCCGGACGCGTCGACCGTCGGTCGGCGGCGGCCGCGAGAGCCGCGCGAAAGCCGGGGGCTTTTTCCAGCGCCAGCAGGATCGCGACCAGCGCGGCGAAAAGGGCGGCGGCG
>CAIUOU010000106.1 GCA_903900845.1 uncultured Opitutia bacterium | reverse complement strand
CCGGCGAAGATTTCCGGATTGATGAACTGGTCGTAGCGGCGATCGGAGAGATTGTGGCCGTAAAGCGCGACCGTCCACCCCTCCACTTGGTACCGGATCTGGGCGTTGAAGAGCCCGTAGGCCTTCTGGGAGAAGGTCGCGGTGTTGCGCTCGTCGTAGGCCGTGCTGCCGGTGGCCGCGTAGCTGGCGTTGACCGAAAGAGCCCGGCTCAGGCTGAGGGTCGCTCCGGTGCGCAAGGTGTACTTTGGCACAAAAGGAACCTGGCGTCCGTTGACCTTGGTACCGGACGAGTCGGCGTGATCGCGGAAAGTCGCGTAGGTGGTTCCCAGCTGCACGTCCCACCACAAGTTTTCCATCGGGCTCCACATCAACTTCGCCTCAACGCCGCGGGAGGCGACCTTTTTGGCGTTGACCACGACATAATCGGTGGAGTTCGGCACGGTGCGTTCGAACTGGTAGTCCTTGATGACCGACCAATAGCCCAAGACGCTGCCCCCGAAACGGCTGCGGGTGTCGCCGAAAGTCAGACCCACCTCATTGGACCACTGGCGCTCGCCGCCAAAGCGAGCAATATTAGGATTGCTCGTGAACCCGCTGTAGCCCTCGGGCTTTTTACCCAAGGCGCTGCGCAGAATGAGGTTGGCGTTGCTAGAGACGCTGTGCTGAAGGCCGGCGCTGGCGGAGAATTCGTTTCGGCTCTGGTCGCGAAGCAAACGCGGCTCCGGCGGAACCGGGAAGCGGAAGTTGTTCGAGCTGACCTTGGAGCGGTCGATCGACGAATCACTTTCCTCCAGGCGAACGCCCAGCTTCGCCGTGGTGCGGGAGGTGAAGGGCTGGTCCAGTGAGCCGAACGCGGCGAGGGACTTCTGGCCGATGCCGTATTGAGTACGCTCGGTTTGGATGAAACCTGGCGGCACGTAGGCGCTCGGCGGCACGATGAATTCGCGCTGGGCGTCCGACCCCGTTTCAAGGTCCGAGGCGAACAGCCCGGCGCGCCAGCGACGCTCCCCGGCGGCGGATTTCGATTCCACCCGCATCTCGTGGGTCCACAGATCCTCCTCCTGCACCACCCGGGAGAAGGCGAGCGGTAGCGGGGAAAGATCCAGATCGGTCAGAGACGGATCCAATTTCCAGGACTGCCGGGCAGAGGTCGCGACGAACGAGCCCCAGCTGAGTTGGCGCCGGAATTGCGCGGAGTACTGGGCGCGATCGACCTTCGTCTCGCCGTTGATGTTGCTGGCCGCCGCGAAACGATCCGGGCTGAACAGGGAGGTGAGCCGCGTGGCGTCGTCGCTCATCGTTTCTTGGCGCACCGAGAGCCGCACCCGGGTGGCTGCATCGGGGCGCCAGAACAGCGCGCCACGCAGTGAGACAGAACGGCGATCGTCAGCCGATCGCTTTTGTAAGGTATTGGTTATAAATCCCTCATGCTCCTCTACGCCAAACCCAATCGAATAGCCGAACCCGGCGCTGAGCGGCCCCTCAAAAGAGGCTTGGGCGGACGAAGCGTTGAAAGAACCGTAAGACACTTTTAAGTTGCCTTGATGGCGGTTGCCGGGCTCGCGGGTCTGGACCTCGATCACCCCGCCCGCCGCGTTGCGGCCGTACTCGGTGCCTTGCGGGCCCGCCTTGACCGTGAGGCTCGCGATGTTGAGCAGATTGCTCGGATAAGCCGACACCGAGCCACTGGGGACGTCATCGATGTAGAGTGCCACTCCCGGCGAGCTGAAGAAGATCGAGTTCGTCACTCCGCGGAGAGCGATCACATCCCCGAACCCTCGGGTGTCGCTGTTGCTCACAAACAGATTGGGTGCCGCCCCTGACAGGTCCTGCAATTGCCGGATCCCGTGCTGCTCCAATAAGTACGGATTCAGAACCGCGGTCGCCGGCTGGATGCGGAGACCATCCACCCCGAACTCGGCCTCCACCTTGAACGGTGTCATCACCGTGGTGCCGCTGGCGGCGGCGAAAAGCGCCGGTTGGGGCGCAAGGAGCAGCGCGGCGATCGCACGCGCGACGTGACGGGAGGTTTGGCAGGGCATGATTTCCGGGAAAAACTTCAGGGTGGGACGCAAACGGCAGACGGAGCGCTTCGTCGCCCGGTTGCAAAGCATCAAGGAGTTGCGGGCGGATTTGGTCGGCGCAAGCCCGTTCACCAGCGGTTTCGCGGACAGTTCAGCGCGGCCAACCGCCTCTCCGGATTTCGCCTAAAGCAGGGAAAGCTGTTCGCCGGGCCGGCGAAATGCCTCCGAGCTCAACCCGGGGCGCCGCGGATCGAGACCATGGCGGCGCGCGGCCGTCTCGAACATCGCGCGGATCTGCTCCGCGTGAATGCCCTCCCCCTTCATGCGCGCACCCCACTCGCTCACGTTGAGCTCGCCTCCGCGCATGGCCCGCACGCGATCGAGCACGCGGGCGGATTTGCCCGGCTCGTGCGTTGCCAGCCAGTCGCGGAAGAGGTCCTTCACCGCGTGCGGCAGGCGCAGCACGAGGTACCCGCCGAAAGTCGCGCCGGCTTCGGATACCGCACGGATGATGCCCGGGATCTCATGCTCGGTCAGCCCGGGGACGACGGGAGCGACGAGCACACCCACCGGCACCCCCGCCGCGGCCAGCGCGCTGATCGCACGCAAGCGGGCCGCGGGGCGCGATGCTCGGGGCTCGAGCCGGCCCGCGAGATCCGTGTCCAGCGTGGTCACGGTCACCAGCACCATCGCAGCCTGGTCGCGGGCCAGGTCGCCGAGCACGTCGGCGTCGCGGCTCACCAGCGCGTTCTTGGTGACGATCGCGACGGGCTGGCGGAATCCCGCGCACACCTCCAGGCAGGCGCGCGTGAGGCGGAAACGCCGCTCGGCCGGCTGGTAGCAGTCGGTGGCGCCGCTGAGCGTGATCGCCTCGCCGCGCCAGGAGGGTGAGAGCAGCTTCTCGCGCAACAGGTCGGGCGCGCGGCGCTTCACCATGATGCGCGTCTCGAAGTCGAGGCCGCTGGAGAAGCCGAGGTACTCATGGTACGGCCGCGCGAAACAGTAGGCGCAACCGTGTTCGCAGCCGCGGTAAGGGTTGAGGCCCCAGGTGTACGGGACGTCGGGGCTGTCGTTGCGGGACAGGATCGATTCCGAGGCGTCGTCGTAAAACTCCGTGTGCGGATGCGGACCAGTCCCGTCGTCGTCCGGATCGGCCGCCGCCGCGTCGGGGTCGGGCGCGAGGTGCAGGCGCTCGAAGCGGTTGGGCGGATTGGTCGCCGCACCGCGGCCCGGCGGACCGGAAGGCGCGGGTGTCGACGAACTCATGCCCGGCACCGTAACGAAAATCGTGGCGACGCCAGTGTGATTCGTTTTGGTCGCGCCATGCCGCCCGCCATCCTCGCGAAGCCGATCCAGCGCCTGGAGGGCGGGGGAGCGGCGGTCGCGGCCGAGGACGCGGTGGCGGTCGAGGAGCCGCTGGAGATCCGTTTCGCCGGCCGCAGCGTGGCGGTGGTCATGCGCACGCCGGGAAACGACCGCGAGCTTGCGGCGGGTTTCTTCGTCACCGAGGGAATCATCCGGACGGGCGACGACCTGCTCGATCTGGTGCGCTGCCGCGGGGATTCCGGTGAGCCCTCGTCCAACGTGATCGACGCCGTGCCCTCCCCCGGCGTCATCCTGGACGAGGCGCGGCTCACGCGCCACCTGTTCACCGCGTCCAGCTGCGGGATCTGCGGCAAGGCCACGCTCGCCGCCATCCGCGGCATTTTCCCCCCGCTGCCGCCCGCCGCGCCACCCCGGCGCGACGTGCTCGCGTCGCTGCCGGGACGCCTCCGCGCCGCCCAGACCGCGTTCGCGGTGACCGGCGGCCTGCACGCGTGCGCGGTGTTCGACGCCGACGGCAACCTGGAGGGCGCGCACGAGGACGTCGGCCGCCACAACGCCCTCGACAAGGTGATCGGCCGCGCGGTGCTCGACGGCCGCGTGCCGCTGGCGGGCCGGATCGTGCTCGTGAGCGGGCGAGTGTCGTTTGAGCTCATGCAGAAGGCGCTGGCGGCGGGCGCCGGCTGCGTGGCGGCGATTTCCGCGCCGACCTCCGCCGCGGTGGAATTCGCGGTGGAGAGCGGCCAGACGCTTGTCGGTTTCCTCCGACCCGCGGGCGGACCCGGCTCGCCGATGCGGATGAATGTTTACGCCGGCACCGTCGCCGGTTGATGGTGTCGGATCCGCCTGTGCGCCGCCTCCGACTCCTTCTTGCCCTGCCACTCCTGATCGCCGCCGTCCCCCGCGCGGCCGAGGCGGAGAACCTCGCCGAGCGCAACCTCCGCCGGATCATCGACCGCCAGAAGGAGGCTTTCGCCGACGCCGCGAAGCAGGGCGACAACCTTGACGCCAGTTCGCTCAAGCGCCGCCTGCAGGAAATCTCGCACGACTATGAGGTGCTGCTGCGCGACAACCCGCGCTACGCCGCGGGGTACGCGGCCTACGGCCTGCTGCTGGGCAAGGTCGACATGCGCAAGGAGGCCGCGGCGATGCTGCTCAAGGCCAACGAGCTCGATCCCGACATCGCGATCGTGAAGAACCAGATCGGGAACCTCCTCGCGGAGGACGGGAAGCCGCTGCAGGCCGCCCCGTACTTCATCGCCGCGATCAAGCTGGAGCCCGGCGAGCCGGTTTACCACTACCAGCTCGGCACGCTGCTGGTGGAGGCGCGGGACGAGTTCCTGAAAAACGGGCAGTGGACGAGGGCGAACCTCGACAACGCCGTGCTCGAGGCGTTCCGCAAGGCCTCGGAGCTGGCCCCCGACCGCTTCGAATTCGCCTACCGTCATGCGGAGTCGTACTACGACCTGGAGAGACCCGACTGGGGCGCCGCGCTGAAGCTGTGGAGCGCGTTGGAGGAGAAGGCCCCCAGCGACATCGAGCGGCAGACCATGCGCCTCCACGCGGCCAACATCCTGATCAAGACCGGCCGGGCCGGCCATGCGCGCATCCTGTTGGAGACCGTGACCGAACCCGGGCTGCAGGGGCAGAAGGACCGGTTGAAGCCGCTGCTGGAGAACGCGGGCAAGTGAGGGGGCGCCTCGCGGCAAGTCTTGCCGAGCCCGCGGCGCCTCCCGCACCCTGACCCAGTCTCATGTCTTTCCTCGACCGACTCGAGCGCGCCCTGGGGCGCTTCGCGATTCCCAACGCGGGCTTGTACCTCGTCATCGGCCAGGCGTTCGTGCTGCTGGCCGTGATGTTCCGCCTGCTGGATCCGGCGCGCCTCGACTTCGCGC
Organism: uncultured Opitutia bacterium; assembly: GCA_903900845.1. Lineage (GTDB taxonomy): Bacteria > Verrucomicrobiota > Verrucomicrobiia > Opitutales > Opitutaceae > ER46. The sequence goes on along the minus strand of CAIUOU010000106.1, from coordinate 41,724 downwards.
CGGCGCTGGTGACCGCGGGCGGCGAGTGGTGGCGCATCCTGACCTTCATGCTGCTGGTGCCCATGCCAGGCGGCACGTTCGGCATCGTCTTCACGGTGTTCGGCTGGTACATTTTCTACCTGATGAGCGGTGCGCTGGAGCAGCATTGGGGCGCGTTCCGCTTCAATCTCTTCCTGCTGTTGAGTTACCTCCTCACCGTGGCGTTGTCGTTCCTCGCCCCGCTCAACGGCGTCACCAACCTGTTCATCCTCGGCTCGGTTTTCCTGGCCTTCGCCTTCCTGAATCCCGACTTCGAGCTGATGCTGTTCTTCATCCTGCCGGTGAAGATCAAGTGGCTCGCGATCATCACCTGGGCGCTGAACCTTGTGCAATTCGTGCGTGGCGACCTCGGCCTGCGCCTGCAGATCGCGGCGCCGGTGGTCACCTTCCTGGTCTTCTTCGGGCCTGATATCCTCCTGCGGCTCCGCAGCGGTCGCCGGCAGGCGGAACGCCGCGCGGAACGGGCCGCCGAGGAGGTCCGGGCGCGCCATGTCTGCCACGTGTGCGGTCGCACCGACCGCACCAACCCGGAGTTGGACTTCCGCTACTGCTCCAAGTGCGCCGGCGACCAATGCTATTGCCCGGAGCACATCCAGAACCACGCGCATGTCGTGGCCCCCGATGAGGCGGCCCGCCGCTGATCCGCTCGCGGGCGCCGCGGATCTTGCCACGCCCGGCGCCTGGCTGGCCTTCGCCACCGCGCTCCTGGAAAAGGCCGGCGTCGCCCTCGGTCAGGTGGCGACCGACGCGCACGACGAGGCGCTCTACCTCATCCTCCGCACCCTTGGGCTGCCGCTGGAGAGCGGGCCGGCCGTGCTACGGCGGAGTCTGAAACCGGAAGAACGCGCGCGGCTCGAGGCGGTCTTCCGGCGGCGCGCGGTCGATCGCGTGCCCGCCGCCTACCTGACGCGCGAGGCTTGGCTCGGACCGCACCGGTTCCTCGTCGACGAACGCGTCATCATCCCCCGCAGCTATTTTCTCGAACTCATCCCCGGAGCCCTGGCCGCCTGCCTGCCGCGGGGCACGCGCGTGCGCCGCGCCGTCGACGTCTGCACGGGTTCCGGCTGTCTCGCGATCCTGCTGGCGCACGGGTTTCCGGAAGCGCAAGTCGACGCGTGCGACCTGTCGGCCGACGCGCTCGACGTCGCCCGCGTGAACGTGCGCGAACACCACTTGGCGGATCGCGTGGGCCTGTTCCGCAGCGACGTGTTCGATGCCGTGCCGCCAGCCGCCTACGACCTGATCATCAGCAACCCGCCCTACGAGCCCAGCGCGCACGTCGACACGCAGGCGCCTGAGTTCGCCGCGGAGCCGCGGATGGCGCACGACGGCGGCCGGGACGGCTTGGTGATCATCCGGAAACTCATCCACCAGGCGGCAAACCGCCTCGCGCCACACGGCCTGCTCGCGATCGAGGTGGGCGGACTGCACGCCGCGATCAACCGCGAGTTCGCCGCCCTGCGGCCGGAGTGGCTGCCGACGCAGGACGGCAGCGATTGCGTGGTCGTTTTTCGCGCCGCGTCGTTGACGGCGGCCGGCACGGTCACTGGTCCCCGCCCCAACGCCAGCGCGGCCTCTCGCCCTTCCACCAGCAGATCACCACAAGCACCGCGCTCGCGGCGAGCACGGTGACAATGTACCAGCCGGTGCGGCGACCGGCGACGATCGCCGCGCCGATCAGGACGGTGAAATAGCCGGCGAAGACCGCCACGCCCTGCCAGCGGCGCGGCACACCCCAGCCCCAGCCGTAGCGCTTGGCCGGGAACCAGGCTTCCTCGCGCGGGAGCGGCACGGCGGCCCCGCGGCTCGTCAGCGACGGAAGGACTTCGTGAAGTCCTCCGCGACCTGCTGGACGACCTTTTTCTCGTGGCGCGAGCCGGCAATCAGCTCGTTGAGCTTCTTCTCCCACGCGGCGCTGTCCATCGGCAGCTCGACGTTCTGGTTGATGAGCGACGAGTAGAGCAGGACGTTGGCGAGCTCGACCGAGCCCATGCCGTCGGCGCCGGGCGCGATGAGCGGCGAGCCGTCGAGGATGGAGTCGACGAAGTTCTGGATCAGCGTGCAGTGCGGGTTGCCGGCGTTGTCGAACGGGATCTCGACGTTCCAGACCTCGGGCTTGGCGAAACCGCTTTTCGACGTGCGGCTGAACTCGACCATGTCGGCATCATTGCGCGTGAAGGTGATCTTGTTGTTCTCGAGCACCACCTTGCCGCGCGTGCCGCAGATCTCGAAGCGGTTGGTGCCGGGGGCCTCGCCCGTGGAAGAGATGAAGACGCCGGTGGCGCCGGTGGCCCACTCGAGGTAGGTGGTGATGTTGTCCTCGACCTCGATGTTGTGGAACCGGCCGAGCTGGCAGAAGCCGCGCACGCGCGCCGGCATGCCGCAGAGCCACTGGAGCATGTCGAGCTGGTGCAGGCATTGGTTGAGCAGCACGCCGCCGCCCTCGCCCTTCCACGTCGCGCGCCAGCCGCCGCTCGCGTAGTAGGCCTCGGTGCGGAACCAGTCGGTGATGATCCAGTTCACGCGCACGATCTCGCCGAGGTCGCCGTTGCGGATGAGATTCCGGATCTTCAGGTAGCGCGGCTCGACCCGCATCTGGAACATGCCGGCGAAAACCTGCTTCGGCCGTTCTTTCGCCGCCGCGATCAGCCGTTCGGCGTCGGCCTTGTGGGCGGAGATCGGCTTTTCGACCATCACGTGCAGTCCCGCCTTCAGGGCCTCGATGCCTAGGGAGGTGTGGAGGAAGTGGGGCGTGGCTATGACGATCGCGTCGATCTCCCCCGACCGGATCATCTCGCCGGCGTCGGCGTAGGTCTTAAGGCCGGGTTTGCCCTTGAACGACTCGAGGCTCGGCGCGAAGGCGTCGCTCACCGCCGCCAGCGTGCAGCGCGAGACCTTGTTCTCCAGCAGGTACCCGGTGTGGAACCGGCCGATGTTGCCCAGACCGACGATCCCGAGGCGGACGTTTTTCATAGGTGGACGCGGACTATCGCCGCGGTGAAAAACAACCGGCAACCACTTTCTGCGCCGCAACGGCTCCGGACGCGATTCCACCAAAACCCGCCGGTCGCCCACTAGGCGCGGGGCCGCGGACCTGCTAGGGTGGTGGCCGTCTCCCCGCCCCATGACCTCGTCCCGTTCGCCCCTGGGTCGCGCCTGCGCCGCGGCCTTGATCGTTGCTGCCGGCCTTTTCTCCGCGCCCGCGCTCCGGGCGGCCGAAGGCCCCGGCGCGTCCGGTGTCGTCGAGGGCCGGGTGCTCCACGGCGGCAGCGGCGATTATCTGGAGAACGCGCGCGTCGCGCTCGAGGGCACCAACCTCGAGGCCGCCACGCGTTCCGACGGCTCTTTCACGCTCGCGCCCCTGCCCGCCGGCACGGCGCGCCTGCGCGTCTTCTTCACCGGGCTCGCGCCGCAGGTCCTCGCGGTCGAGGTGCCCGCCGGCGCCACGGTGCGGCGCGATATCACGCTGGCGCCGGCCGGGGGGCGGGCCGGCGAGACGGTGCGGCTGGAGGCGTTCGCCGTCGCGGCCTCGCGGGAGATGGACGCCGCCGCCATCGCGATCAACGAGCAGCGCTTCGCCTCGAACCTGCGCACGGTGGTCTCGACCGACGAGTTCGGCACCGTGGCGGAGGGCCACGTGGGCGAGTTCATGAAGTTCCTGCCCGGGGTCACGATGGAGTACGCCGGCGGCAACGCCCGCGAGATCTCCATCAACGGCGCGCCGGCCGCGTACGTGCCGGTGACGGTGGACGGCTTCAACCTCGCGAGCGCGGTCGGCAACGGCACCGGTCGCGCGGCGGCGGTCGACATGGTTTCGATCAACGGACTGTCGCGGCTCGAGGTGTCCTATTCGCCGACGCCCGACTCGCCCGGCTCGGCGCTGGCGGGCTCGGTGAACATGGTCTCGCGCAGCGCCTTCGAGCGCGCCCGGCCGGTGTTCAACGGCAGCGCGTACGTGATGATGCGCGACAACCGCCGCGAAACCCACCGCACGGCGATCCCGCGCGAGACCCGCACGCGCAAGGTCTATCCCGGTTTTGATTTCTCCTGGGTGGTGCCGATCAACCGGAATCTCGGCTTCAGCCTCTCCGGCGGCCGGACGACGCAGTACGCCGGTCAGGATTTCTCGCAGAACACCTGGCGCGGGACCGGCGCGGCGACCAACGGCGCCGCGTTCCCGCACACCACGCCCGACCGTCCCTACCTCACCGCCTACACCGTGCGCGGCGGCGGCAAGGAGACGATCCGCAACTCCATCGCGGCCACCGTCGACTGGCGGCTCGGGCCGCGCGACCGCCTCACGCTCGCCCTCCAGGCCTCCACTTTCGAGGAGAATTACAGCCAGCAGGCGCTCACGTTCACCATCAACCGCGTGCCGCCCGGCGCTTTCTCCCCGGCCTTCACGCGCGGCGATGCCGGCGCCGGGGCCGGCACCCTCCAGCAGACCAACGGCGGCACCTACCGCTTCAACCGCACCTACATGCCCACGCTCACATGGCGCCACGATGGGCCCGTCTGGAAGCTCGACGCGGGCGCCGGCCTCTCCCGTGCCCGCTACACCGGAGCCGATATCGAGCGCGGCATGTTCCAGAACACCACCGCCCAGCGCACCAACGTCGCGATCGCGTTCGAGGACATCTTCTACCTGCGGCCCGGCGCGATCAACGTGCGCGACGCGCTGACTGGCGTGGCGGTGGACCCGTTCAGCCTTTCCAGCTACGCGCTCACCGGCACCACCAGCGGCATCGTCGACTCCAACGACCGGCAGCGCACGGCGTTTGCGAACGCCCGGCGCGACTTCGGCGGCGTCGCGCCCTTCTCGCTGCGAACCGGCTTCGACGTGCGCGAGGCCCGGCGCGACCTGCGTCCCGTCACCACCAATTACGCCTACGTCGGGGCCGACGGCCGCGGCAGCACGACGCCGGTGGGAAGCGACGACGGCGCCGCGCCCTACTGGGCGACCGCGCTCTCGGAGCGCGCGCTGCCGTGGGGTTTCCCGGCCGCGCAATGGGTGAGTCAGGCGAAGACATGGGAGGCTTTTCGGGCAACCCCGTCCCTGTTCACGATCGACCAGAACGCCCGCTACCGGAACCAAGTGGGTGCGTCCAAGTTCGCTTCCGAGGTCGTCTCCGCCGCTTACCTGCGGGGTGACCTCGCGCTCCTCAACCGCCGGCTGCGGATCGTGGGCGGTCTCCGCGCGGAGCAAACCAACATCGACGCCCAAGGGCCTTTCACCGACGTCACGCGCAACTACCAGCGCGACGCCGCGGGGCGCGTCGTCACCGTCGCCAGTCCCATCCCCGCCGATCCCGCGCGCCGCGTGCCCGCGGCGATCTTTCCGTCCGGCACCCTCGGATTCTCTCAGCTCACCTACCTGGAACGCGGGGCTTCCGTGGAAAAGGAGTACCTGCGACTTTTCCCCAACCTGAACGTGTCGTTCAACGTCCGCGACAACCTGATCCTGCGCGCCGCGCGCTACACGTCGATCGGGCGGCCCGATTTCAACCAGTACGCGGGTGGTCTCACCTTGCCCGACGTGGAGGCGCCGCCGAGCCGCTCCAATCTGATCACGGTGAACAACGCCGCGATCAGGCCCTGGGCCGCGGAGTCCACCAACGCACGCGTCGAATACTACTTCGAGGGCGTCGGCCAGGTCTCCGCCGGGGTATTCCGCCGCGATTTCCGGAATTTCTTCGGCGGCACCTTCTTTCCCGCGACGTCCGAGTTCCTCGCCCTGTACGGCCTCGAACCGGCGACCTTTGAGCGCTACGAGGTGGCGACGCAGGAGAATGTCCGCGGGAGGCTGCGGACCACGGGATTGGACTTCAGCTACAAGCAGGCCCTGACGTTCCTGCCCCCGTGGGCGCGCGGCGTGCAGGTCTTCGTCAACGCCAGCGCCCAGCGCGCCACGGGCGAGGCGGCGGAGAACTTCGCGGGTTACATCCCCCGCAGCGGAAGCTGGGGCTTCAGCGTGACGCGCGAGCGGTGGAACGCGCGCGTGAACTGGAACTACCGCGGCCGCCAGCGGCGCGGCGCGGTCGCGTCCGGCGCCGGCATCGAGCCCGGCACGTTCAACTGGGGTTCGAAGCGCCTCTACGTCGACGTCTCGGGGGAGTACTCGCTCACGCGCCGCGTCGCGCTCTTCGCCAACCTGCGCAACCTCGGGGACGCCACCGAGGACCAGCAGATCGCCGGCCCGAGCACGCCCGCCCACGCGCGCTTCCGCCAGCGCCTCGACTTCGGCTCGCTCTGGACGCTCGGTCTGAAGGGCACGTTCTGAACGGGACGCGTTGCCCGAACGGAAGCGGCCGATCCCTCGACCCAGAGTTCACGGGGAAAATCCGAGGACACGGAGTTTCCGCGGGAAAGAGTGGTTAGGAGACGGGAAGAGCTTTGCGCCGCGTGTTCGGGGAGTATGGCGATACCGCGGAAGGGCGGGATGGCACGGCACGCGTCGGATGGGAAATCCCGCGCTTCGATGACGAATCACCGCACTCCTTCCCGCCTTCCCCGACCTTCCTGTGCAACCCGATCTTTCCCTGCCGCCGTCATTCGATCCGGCGGACGAGCGGCGGAGCGGTCGTCTTGAACGGCTCGAGCCGCACGCCGGCCGCCGACAGTTCCTCGGCGGCGATCCGCTGCAGCGCCTCGGCCTGCTCCTTGGACATTCCCAATTCGAACGCGGCCGTCTCGTCTCCGCCCAGCGAGCGCGGGTCGCGGTTGGTCACGTGGCCGAAGACCATCAGGGCCTCCAGGTAGTAACCGGTCGTGCTGGCGTGGTAGTGGTCGTGGGTCCAGAGGCTCACCTGTCCGAACGCGATGCCGTCGTAGGGGTTCTCGTCGGCGAAGCCCGCGCGCATTGCGCGCAGCCACGACTCGCCCACCGGAATCACCCCGCGCACCTGCGGGGTGGCGGCCGCCGCGCGGTCGTAGGCGGCGCGCACGTCGCGCGCCATGCCCTCCAGGCCTTTCCCGTGCCACGCGCCTTTCTCCGGATAGACCAGATCGGCCCGCGGCCACGTCGCGATCAGGCGCACATCGACCCGCGGATTGTGCCGCGCGAACAATTCCCCGAGCGCCTTTGAGGAGCGGATCAGCAGGTCTGGATCGCCGGGCTTGGCCTGGTTGAGCACGCTGTGCGACTGCATCACCACGATGTCCCAGGGACGGGCGATCACGGCCGCCTTCTTCTCCAGATGGTAGTCGAAGCCCTGTCCCGAGGCGGTCTCCATGCCGACGTCGTAAGCCAGGCCGGCGTCGCGCGTGAACGCCTTGAACAAGGCCGGCACTCCGCCGACCCCTGCCTGGTTCAGGTCGTTGACCGTACCGGGCCGGAAAAACCGCACGGGCGAGCCCGACCCGAAGAGGAAGCTATTGCCTAGGAACAGCACCCGCACCGGTGCGGTTTCGGCGCCGAGTAGCCCGGCGGGAACCAGCACGAGAGTGAACAGCAGAACCAGGAAGCGGCGCGAGGCGGGGGTCGGAAGGCGGGTACGCATGGGCGGAACGGCTTGGGGAGGAAAATGGTGCCCTCGGGCAGAGGGCTGAACGACGGATGAATTTGGGTAAACGCCAAAGGGGTCAGGGCGTTGACCGTTTACAAACGGGTCGAACAGGCGCGTCTAAAAACGTTCAACGCCCTGACCCCGTGGGGGAGTCCGTAATGCGAAACGGCCCAAGCGAAGGTACAGCAGCAATCTGAGGTAACAGAGACCGGGGCGGATCTGGGAATCAGGATTCCGGCGTTAGGCGGGGGGGAAAGGGTAACAAGATGGGCCCACGGAGCTCACGGAAGCCACGGAACAGGGCTGAAGTCCCGCGGCCTTCCGCCGCTCCCGGAAATTCCATCGGCCTGCCTGCCTGTAGATTCGAGCCGTCTCGCACCGGCCGCCTGAGTTCCTGAATTCCAGCTGGTCTCCGCCCGGCTCAGCGGGCGCCTTCCTCCGACTCCTCCTTGGGCTCGGGCAGGAACTGCGTGAGCAGGGCGCCGATCAGGACGTAGGCGCCGGCGACACACGCGCCGACGATCGCCATGCGGGCCGGATCAGGTTTCTCGGAGGCCGAGAGGGTGAGTGTGATCCACGCCGCGGCGGTGCCGAGGACGCGCCCGCCGATGTTGGCGGCGAAGCTCTCGCCGGTACCGCGTAGGTGCACCGGGAAGACGAGCGGGATGTAGTTACCCCAGAAGCTGAACTGTGCCACCGTGAGGAATCCGGCGACGAATATACCGACTTTGATCCAAGTGAGGCTGCCGGCATCGGCCAGCTGGCCCGACATCCACCAGAAGAACAGCGGCACGAACAGCAGAGCGGGCAGTTGGAAGACACGGAGCAGGTTGCGCCGCGAGATGACGGCCACGGCGAGCATGGCGAGGGCGAAGCGCCCGGCGAGGCCGCCGATCTCCTGCCAGACCGTGACGCCGGCCACCATCTGGTCGCTGGCGTTGCCGGCCGCCTGCCGCATCTCCCGCTGGGCGACGGGCTCGGGTTTTTTCGCCGCCTTGGCCGCCTCCATCGCCGCTCGGCCCTTTTCCTTGGCCTCGGCGCGCACCGCGGCGTGTCCCGCCTCCGCGGGTGTGCCGATGCGCTGGGCGCCGATGATCTGCGGCAGCTGCTGGATGGCGCCGAAGGCGATGCCGTAGCTCGAGGCGAAGACGATGGTGGTGAGGATCGTCGTCTTGCGCAGCTCCGGTGCGAAAAGCGCCGCCACGCTCGGCCGTTTGAGGGTTCCGGTCTCCCGTTTGCGCTGCCAGATCGGCGACTCCGGCAGGAAAGGTCGGATCAGGATCAGCGGCAGCGCCGGGAACACGCCCGAAATCAGGGTGTACCGCCAGGCCTCGTGGCCGCCGTTGATCGCCGGCAGGTCCGCCGCCCAGCGCGCGGCAAGGATATTGGCGCCCGCGACCAGCAGTCCGCCGAAGGAGGAGAAGGCCTGCGTGTAACCGAGCACCTTCTCGCGTTGCGCGGGATGGGTGAAGATTTCCGCGAGCCAGGCCACCGCGGCCACGAACTCCACGCAGACGCCGATGAACACGAGGCAGCGGTAGAACAAGAGCTGTTCCAGCGAGGTGGCGTAACCCGCCGCGAACGCCGCGAAGGCGTAGAGCAGGATGCTGAACGTCAGTACCCGCCGGCGGCCGAGCAGGTCGGTGAGATATCCTCCGAGCAGCCCGAAGATGCCGCCGGCGATCGCCGGCACGAAGAAGAGCGTCCGCGCCCATTGCACGTAGGCCTCGCCACCGGGCGACCACATGGCCGCGGCCTTCGCGCGGTCCATACCGCCCGCCACCAACTGCTCCACCAGCGGGGCGCTGAGCGAGGCGATCGCCGGCTTGATGATCAGCGGCAGCATCAGCAGCTCGTAGATGTCGAACGCGAAACCGATCGAAGCGATGATGCAGATCAGCCAGGCGGTGCGGGTCAGCGGCGCCGGCGCGGCGGCGGAGGGGCTCGGGGTCATGGTGGGAAGCGTGCGGAGGTATGACGCGCCGGTTCAAGCGAGGATTCCGCCTGGGCGCGTGGGTTGACCGTCGCGCGACTCTCGATTTCGTCAAGGGTCCTCGCCCCCCGCCATGATCATGCCGTCTCCCCGCCTCGCCCTTGCGCCTCTTTTCCTGCTCGCCGTCGCCGCCCGCGCCGACTTGCCCACCACCGACTGGCCCGCTTGGCGCGGCACCGGCGGTACCGGGGTCGTCGCCGGTGCCAAGCCTCCCGTGAAGTGGAGCGACAACCGTAACATCCGGTGGAAGGCGGAGGTGCCGGGGCTCGGTTTCTCGACTCCGATCGTGTGGAAGGATCGCGTCTACGTCCTTACCGCGGTCGACACCGGTGGTGAGGCCGCCGCGGCACCGGCCCAGGCCGTGCCCGTGCCCGTGGAGGGCGGCAAGGGCCGCGGCGGCAAGCGCGGAGGGCCACCCGGCGGTTTCGGGGGCGGTATGAAACCCTCCTCGCCGCATGAGTTCGTCGTCCTGGCCCTGGACCGCGCCACGGGTCGGACGGTATGGCGGCAGGTAGCCCGCCGCGAGGTGCCCCACGAGGGCAAACACGCCACCAACAGCTTTGCCTCGGGTTCGCCCATCACCGACGGCGAACGCCTCTACGTCACGTTCGGATCACGCGGCTACTACTGCTACGATCTTGATGGGAAACTCATCTGGGAAAAAGACCTCGGCGATCTGCGCACGCGCAATTCCTTCGGCGAGGGCTCCTCCCCCGCGCTCGCCGGCGACCACCTGCTCATCACCTGCGACCAGGAGGAGGGGTCCTTCGTGGTCGCCCTCGACAAACGTACCGGCCGGGAGGTCTGGCGGAAGGAACGCGCCGAACGCTCGTCGTGGTCGACGCCCCTCGTGGTCGAGGCCGCGGGGCGCCGGCAGGCCATCGTCGCCGCCGCGGGCCGCACGCGGAGCTATGATCCGGCCACCGGCGAGATCATCTGGGAGGCCGGCGGGCTCACGGAAAATGTCATCCCGATGCCGGTCACCGGGCACGGGCTGGTTTATGTGATGAGCGGTTTTCGCGGCTACGCGATCCAGGCGATCCGGCTCGACGCGAAGGGCGACGTCACCGATTCGCCCGCGATCGTCTGGAATGTGCGCAAGAGCGCGCCCTACGTGCCCTCGCCGGTGCTGTCGGGCGACCGGCTCTACATGATCAAGAGCAACGAGGCCGTTCTCTCGTGCCTCGACGCCCGCACCGGCGCCGTGCTGTACCAGGACCAGCGGCTTGAAGGCCTGCGCGGGATGTACGCCTCGCCGCTCGCTGCCGGCGGCTATGTCTACCTGATCGGGCGCGAGGGCACCGCGATGGTCATCCGGGACGCCGCTCAATTCGAGGTGGTCTCGAGCAACCAGCTCGACGACCGCTTCGACGCGTCGCCCGTCATCCTCGGGAAAGACCTTTTCCTCCGCGGGCACCGGTACCTCTACTGCATCTCGGAAGGTTGAGTTGGCCGCGGGAGCAGGCGGGTGGGGAAGCCGGGGAACTTGGAAATCAGGAGCTCAGGATCCGGTGTGCAGGTCGGCGGCGCATGCGGACAGGCATTCGATGTAGGCGCGGCTGAAGCCGCGGATTTGCCAGGCGCGCTACCGGCACCTCCGTCCTGCAACCGGACCGTCGCAGGGCGGAGTGGCCCAAACCGCGGCACATGAGAAAACAGAGGTAACGAAGAACGGGGGGAATCTGGAAATTGGGAGCTCGGGGCTCCGGCGTGACGGCGGCGCGATCATGGAACCACGATCGCGCCGTTGAGGGTAGCCACCTGCCTGTGGCGGGCTCCCTCGGACGGTCGGCGATTCCTTCCATCAAACCTCCCTCGCTCCCGCCCGAGCCCGATCCGTTGAGCCGCGGATCTCTCAGACCGCATACATCAGGCGGAGCAGGTCATTCCGCGTTTTCCGAGAATTCCGTGGGCCACCCGGTTCGGTTTCGTGCGCTTTGTGTAGTTCGTGGCTCCACCACTCCTTGCTTCTGGCGCGTCGGCAGCTTTTTTTCCCGCTCAACCCCGCCCTTCCGGGCCTCATCCTGCATGCACGGACTTCTCCGCTCCCTCGTCCTCGGTCTCATCGCGCTGCCGCTCGCGGCCCAGACCGCCGCGCCTCCCGCCTCGCCTGCGCCCGCCGCGGGGGAAAGGCCGGTGGTCGAGCTCTCGCCCTTCGAGGTGCGGGCCGACAACGACGTCGGCTACCAGGCGGCCAACACCACGAGTGGCTCGCGGCTCAACTCCCGGCTGCGCGACACGCCGGCGGCCGTGGCGGCCTTCACGCCCGAGTTTCTCGCCGACATCGCCGCGACCAATCTCGAGGAGATGCTGGCCCATGCGACCAACATCGAGATCGACGTCGAGGATGCCAACGCCGGCTTCAACAACCCGCAGGGCCGCGGGGCCGACGGCAATGACTACCAGTTCCGCATGCGCGGTTCGCCCGCCGGGGCCTCGCGTGACTTCGTCGAGTCCAGCATCCCGGTCGACCTTTATAACGTGGAGCGCGCGGAGGTGGCGAGCGGGCCGAACTCCATCCTCTTCGGCCTAGGGCAGGCGGGCGGCCTGGTGTCGCTGTCGGGCAAGCGCGCCAACCTCCAGCGCACGCGGACAACGCTCAAGTCGATGCACGGCTCCTGGCACTACGAGCGTTACGAGGCCGACCATAACCAGGTGCTCCTGCCGCGGAAGTTGTCGCTGCGTCTGCTGGGCCTCTACCAAAACAACCAGGGCTGGCGCCACTGGGACTTCAATGACTCGGCGCGATGGACGGCCGCGGTGGCGTATCAACCGTTCCGTGACACCGCCGTGCATGTCTCGGTCGAGAAGGGCCACACCGACAACAGCCTCACGATCGGTTGGAACGCGACGGACCAGATCACGGCGTGGTGGGACGGCGGGCGGCCGGTCTTTGACGGCACGGTGGCGGTCCCCGGCACGAACCGTTTCAGCGCGACCAACAACCGCTTCACCTTCAACCAGCAGGATGGAGTTTCGTACAACCTGCGCGGCGAGTTCCAGAGCACCGGCCGTTACGGCGTGGAGACGCTCCTGCCTCCTTCGGTCTCGCCCTATGACTACAACCTCACCGGTCCGGGTGGCGTGCGGCACCAGACCTTCCTGAACCGGCAGATCACCGTGCAGCAGCGCCTCCCGCGCGGGCTGATGCTGGAGCTCGCGTATTTCCGCAACCGCGCGGACGTCGAGGCCAACGGCATGGCCGTCGGCGGATCCAATCTTCGCGCCGACCCGAACCTCACCCTGCCGCGCCCCGACGGCACGGCCGGCACGGTGCCGAACGCGTTCGCGGGCCGCCTTTATTTCGAGGCGATCTGGTTCAAGGACCGCATCCTCACGGACAACGAGATCTGGCGCGCGAGCCTCGCGGCGGATGTCGGCCGATCCGACCGTTGGTTCGGCCGCCACCGGATCGCCGGACTGGCGGAGCACTCGGCGCAGGACCGGCTGCGGCGCTGGCGCGACGAGATCCTCGTCGACGACACCAACACGCCGATCACCAGCGCGACGAACGCGGAGAGCGCGCAGAACCAGCTCATCCGCCGGAACTATGCCACGACGACCGATTACCGCACCTGGTATGCGAGCGACTCCAGCGTGCCCGTGCCGCCCTTCATCTGGAACGGGAAGCGTTACCAGGCCACGTACGCGTCCCGCGCGCGGGCCAACACCCATTCGCTGAAGGACATCACGTCGTTCATGGTCGCCAGCCAGAGCTTCTGGTGGCGCGACCGCCTCGTGACGACCCTCGGCGCGCGGCGCGACGAGATCCGGTTCCGTAACGCGCAGGAAGCGCGCATCCTCGACCCCAATCACCCCCGTGTGCGGTCCAAGGAAGTCGCGGTGGGCGAGTGGTATTTCGACGGCAACTCCACCACCTATCGCTACACGCCCACGACGTTCACCGCCGGGGGTGTGCTGCACGCGCACAAGCGTGTCTCGGCGTTCGTGAACTTCTCCCGCAACAACGGCCAGCCCCGCTTCGACCGCACGGTGCTGCCCAACGGGGACGTGCCGGAGCCGACCGAGGGCCGCGGCCGCGACTTCGGGCTGATGATCGACCTGCTGGGCGAAGACCGGCTCTTCGTGCGCACCACGTGGTACCAGACCGAGCAGCTTAACGATTCGCCGATCCTGCCGGGCAGCAACGCCCTCGGCGTCGACAACCTCACCACCATGCTGGGGGCCCTGCTCACCGCGGGGAAGATCTCGCAGGCCGACTACGACCGCCAGGCGATCTCCTGGACCTCGGCCTCGATCGACGTGCTGACCAAGGGCGTGGAGATCGAGGTCGTGGCCAACCCCACGCGCAACCTCACGCTGCGCGCGAGCTACTCTCACTCCGAGCGCAAGCGGCAGAACTTCTTCACCGAGGTCTTCCAGTTCTTCGACTCCCGTGTCCCCGAATGGCGGAAGCTTCTCGCCAACAACCCGGTGGAGCTCGCGTCGCTCGAGACGGCCGCCCGCGACCTCTACAGCGAGCTCGATTTCCAGGTCGACCGCCAGAACTCGCCGTTCGGCACGCGCCCGCACAAGGCCAACGGGACCGCGCGCTATCGTTTCAGCGAGGGCCGGCTCAAGGGCGTCTTCCTGGGCGGGTCCGTGCGCTACAACGGCAAGAACTTCCTCAGCTGGGACAAGGCGACCGGTTACGTTTACTGGGGCAACGAGTCGCTGCTCGGCGACGTCTTCGCCGGCCACCGCTTCCGGGTGCCGCGCTCGCGGATCAACGCCACCGTGCAGCTCAACGTTCGCAACGTCTCGAACTCGTACCTCGCGAATGTCGGCCGCTACAACGACAACTACACGGGCGTCCGCCGCGTTTATTTCAATGAGCCGCGCAGCTTCCGCCTGACGACGACGCTCGATTTCTGACCGCGCCCGCCGCCATCCCGCGGATTGATCCGCGGCGGCCGGCGGTGCAGCGTGCGAACATGAACCCCCGCCCGTGCCGGCTGCTCGCGGCCATTTGCGTCGCCCTTTCCCCTGTGTTCGCGGCCCGGCCGCCTGAGATCCCGGTCAATTACGACGAGGGCAAGGTGCCGGCGTACCGGCTGCCCGACCCGCTGGTCGCGGCCGACGGTTCCGCGGTGCGTGAAGCTGCGGCGTGGAGGAAGCGCCGGCTCGAGCTGCTTGAGGTCTTTTCCCGCGAGGTCTACGGGCGCACCCCCGCCGGGCGGCCCGCCGGGATGCACTGGGAGACGACCTCGGTCGACCGCGCGGCCCTGGGAGGCAAGGCGGTGCGCAAGGAGATCACCGTGTGGTTCACGGAGCGGAAAGACGGTCCGCGCATGCACCTTCTGGTCTACCAGCCGCCGGGCGCCGCCGGCGCGCACCGGCCGAGGCCGGCGTTCCTCGGCTACAATTACTACGGCAACCAGTGCGTGAACGCCGACCCCGGCATCACGCTGTCGCAGGCCTGGATGCGCCCGAACGCCGAGTTCAAGATCGTCGGCAACCGCGCGACCGAGGGCACGCGTGGGGTGCACGCCTCACGCTGGGACATCGAGACGGTGGTGGCCCGCGGCTATGCGACCGCCACGGTGTATTACGGCGATCTCTGCGAGGATCGCGGCGAGGGAGTCGAGCGCGACGTCGGTGCGTTGTTCCGCACCGGCTCCGCCGAGATGCGCTCGCCGGACGCGTGGGGCGCGATCGGCATCTGGGCGTGGGGTCTCAGTCGCGCGCTGGACGTGCTGGCGGCCGACCCTGAGATCGACGCGTCGCGCGTCGCGGTGCACGGACACTCCCGGCTCGGCAAGACCGCGCTCTGGGCCGGGGCGCAGGACGAGCGCTTCGCCCTGGTCATCTCCAACAACTCCGGCTGCGGCGGCGCCGCGCTGAGCATGCGCGTGTTCGGCGAGAACGTGGAGCGCATCAACACGTCGTTCCCGTTCTGGTTCGCGCGCAACTTCCGGGCCTACAACCGCCGCGAGGCCGGGCTCCCCGTCGACCAGCACCAGCTCATCGCGCTGATCGCGCCGCGCGCGGTCCATGTCGCCAGCGCGGAGGACGACCGCTGGGCTGATCCGCGCGGTGAATTCCTCGCGGCCCGCCATGCCGGTCCGGTTTACGCCCTGCTGGGCCGCCGCGGGCTCGGCGTCGCCGATATGCCCGCGGTCAACCAGCCGGTGATCGGCGACGGCGTCGCGTACCACATCCGCACCGGTAAGCACGACATCACGCCGTACGACTGGGCGCGGTACCTCGACCACGCCGACCGCGTGCTGCGGCGCTGAGCCGGCTCAGGCGGCGGGCAGCAGCTCGCGCAGGTTGTGGAGGCAGGTGCGCGAGGCCTCGATGCCGCCGCGGGAGAAGCCGTAGCCGGCGGGCAAGTGCAGGTCCTTTTCGTCGATCTGCACGACGCGCCAGTGCGTCTCCAGGGAAAAGTTCCCGGAGTAGCCGCTGCGCTGGATCTGCGCGAGGTGCGCCCTCCAGCCCACGTCGCCCAGACCCACCGGGGTCGCGACCGCCTGCAGCGCGCCGGGCTTCGGCGCGACGCGGCGGGAGTCCTTCACATGGATGTGGTGGATGCGACCGCTGATGGCTTCGAAGCCCGCCGTCGGATCCTGCGGCGCGCCCGGGACGTAGAGGACGTTGCACGGATCCCAGACGATGCCGAAACGCGGGGCGGGCAGGTGGGCGATGATCTGGGCGCCCTCGAGCGCCGAACCGAGGATGCAACTGTGCTCGTTCTCGACGCCGATGCGCACCTTCGTGCCCGCGGCGATCGCGTCGAGCTTCCGCAGCTCCTCCACCACGCGCGGGGTGAGGGCGGCGTTGTCGGCCGCCGAGCGACGGAGGAACGTGAACACGCGCACCAGGTCGCACCCGAGCTCCAGGGCGACGCCGAGGCTGCGCTTGAACTCGTCTTGATGGGCGCGCACCGCCGCCGCGTCGTCGATGTCGCATTTGAACACCGGCGACGAGCAGCCGAAGATCCGCCAGCCCTCGCCGCGGGCGACCTTCGCGATCTCCTTGATGTCGGCGGGGGTGAGATCCTTGAACGCCCGGCCGAACATGCTGCGCAGCTCGTAGCCGGGCAGTCCGAACTCCTTGGCGAAGCGGACGAGGTCGGGCAGGTCCTGCGAGATCTCATCGGAAATGACGGTGAAGCGGTCGGGGAACTTCATGGTGATGGCGTGTTTAAAGGAGAAGGTGTAGCGGCCGCACACGACCGCGACCAAGCGAAAAGCGCCACGGTTTCGCCGCAACCGACGTTCGCGGGCGGCCCGACCGTGGAGTCGCGAGGCGATGCCGATTCGCTCCGCGGGTGGGTAACCACGGATCGACACGGATGAGCCGGGCTTGCTTTGGCTGCGGCTGGCCGCCACGGACCATGCCGGATCTGCGACGGCCGAAGGCGATTCCGAACAGCCCGGAGTTCACCGCGGATTTCGCGGATGGCGCGGATGAGGGAGACCACCTCTCCAAACCACCGACCATTCTGCTCAACGAACACCTCCGAGCTCCTGGCGCATTTTCGCGGCTAATCGCGTGATGGCCGCGAGGAGGCGTATAAGGCGCAAGAGGCGGATTCAAATCAGCCAATGGGGTTCAACGACGGATGGACACCGATCAACACGCAGCAGGTAGGCGGTCCAAGGCCCCTCTCAGTTACCTCCGTTTGCTCCTGTTGGCCGGCGTCTCCCGCATCTTCTCCTCTCTGTGCCTTTGTGTCTCCGTGGTTAAATGGCCCATTGGCTGCCATTCCCGCACAGCCTATTCCCCGCGCAGGTCGTAGCAGAGCAGGCGCGGCGGCGTGCCGCGAAGCGTGTCGCGGGTGTTCTGGCAGACGTAAAGCAGTCCGCGGCTGAGCGCGGGCGGGGTCCAGGTCTCCGTGGCGGCGAAGAGCCACGCGCGCTCAACGACGCGCACCCCCTGCGGCGAGAGGTCCAACCGCGCGAGATGGCCGAACTCGCCCAGCGCCAGCACCTGCCCGTCGACCGCGAGCAGAAAGGCGCGGAACAGGCCGGTGCGGATCTCCCGCGGCCCCCGCGCTTCGCGCACCGTCTCCGTCCATAGCGGCTGGTCACGCCAGACCTCGCGTCCGGTCGCGACTTCAATGCACACCAACTCGGCGTCCTGCGGGCCGTGCCCGTGCACGCCGTAAAGATGGTCGCCGATCCTGAGGGCCGACATGAAATGCATCCCGAACGTTGGGTTTTTCCAGACGATCGCCGCCGTGCCGTCGGCCCGCGCCTCCACCAGCGCGCCGCCGGAACCGTAGCATTCCGCGACCAGCACGCGGTCGCCCAAGACGACCGGTGAGGCGGCGTTGACGGACTCGTAGCGGGTGCCGCGCCAAGGGAAGCGGAAATCAACCGCGCCGGTCGCCGGATCGATGCACAGCAGCCCGCCGGTGGGCGGCCGGCTTTCCCCGCCGGCGAAAATCAGCACCCGCTCGCGCCCGTGCAACGTGGCCGGCACAGGCGACGCGTAACTCGCGCCCCATTCGGTCTCGGCGCCCCAGCGCATTTTTCCCGTGACGACGTCGAACGCCGCCACGCCGGGCCCGCCGGGCGCGCCGAGTTGCACGATGACGACATCGCGGGCCACGAGCGGACTGGCGCCGACTCCGAAGAAGTTCTGCTTGATGCCGAACTCGCCGTGGAGATCGCGCCGCCAATTCACGCGTCCGGAGGCGAGGTCGATGCAATGCAGCCGCCCCTCGGCGCCGAACGTGAAGACGCGTCCGCCGGCGATCGCGGGCGTGGCGCGCGGCCCCGGATTGTAGCCGTAGCGGTCGCGGTAGGCCGCGGGGTACTTCACCTGCCAGAAGCGGCGTCCGTCGCCAGCGTGGACGCAGTCCACCACCTCCTCCGCGCCCACGCGGTGAAACAGCACCAGTCGTTCGCCGACGATCACGGGCGAAGCGTAACCTTCCCCCTTGCGCATCTCCCAGACCGGCGTGGGTCCCGCGGCGGGAAACTCGCGGCGCAGGAGCGTTTCCTGGGAGGCGAGGTTGTGCGCGGGCCCGAGAAAGTTCGGCCAGTCCGAGGTGTGCGCGCCGGGCGCCAAGGCCCGCGGGGCGGCGTGCGCTGTCGCCTCGGGATTGACCTGCGGCTTGGCGGCCGCGGGCGCCGGCCCGGCCTCGAACACCGGCGGCGCGGGATCGGTGAAGACCTTCCCGGCCGCGAGAACTTGGACGGCACCGGTGGTGAGCAGCGCCAGCGCGAGGACCTCTGTGGCGCGACGCCGCGAAAAGTATTCGATCGTCCTCTTGCGCTCCAGCGGGGTGGGTCGGCTCATGCGGGGTGAGCCGAGAGAGTTTGCCGTGAAGGCTGACGTCAACCGCGGGTGTGGCGTGGAATTCGGTGGAAACCTTGCGACGTCCCTCGTGTCGGACACCTTGCCTTGTACCCATGAAAACCACCGTCGCCGCCTTCCTCGCTCTGCTGCTGGTCGCGCCCGTTCGGGCGGAGGTTTTCCGGCCCGGCGGTGGCCGGCCCGGCCCGGCTGAGGCTCCGCGCGGAGGACCGCGTGGCGAGCACCGCCCAGCACCGCCGGCGCGTTGGCACGGCCATGCCCACGGCCCTAGCCGGGTTGTCGGGTTCGGCTACGGCTACCATGGCCCCAGACACGCCTACGGCCAACACCCCGGTTACGCCTACGGCTACTATCCGGGCTACGGCGTCGATTACCCCTACTACGGGGTCCAAGCATCACCTTCCGCCGCCTCCACCGGTATGCTGCTCGGGGCTTTGGCTGGCGGCATCATCGGCAACAACAGCGGAGCCTTCGGTCACAGTGGTTGGCGGGGTGCCGCCTGGGGCGCGGGCGCCGGTTTGCTGCTCGGTTCCGTGTTGGATGCAGAGCGCGCCCGCGAGGTTCATGTTCGTCCGCCTGGTCCGGCGGTCGTGTACGCTCCGGTTCAGGCCGCCGCCGCTGCCGCTCCCGCTCCCGCGGCGTCGCCTCCGCCGCAGGTCACGATCATCAATAACTACTACGGCGCCTCGCCGATGAGCGCGGCCAACAGCCTTTTCGGCCGCTGAGCCTTGTTCATCACCGGACGTCCGCTGTGACTTTGCCCGTGGTCACCACGTCCTTACCCCTGTTCCCAACCATGACGACCGTGCTCTCCCGTCTCCTCCTCGCCACCCTGGCGCTCGGCAGCCTCTTCCTCGCCGGCTGCACCACCACCGAGGGCGTCAAGAATCCCTCCGGCGTGCCGGTGACCGAGATGCGCCCCGATGAACGCGGCTTCGTCGCCGGCACGGGCATCGAGTCGCAGGACCTGGTGGCGGTCACGGACCGGATGGCACGCAGCATCGTGGGCATCCCGCAGATCGCGCGGGCCCAGAACCCGCCGAGCATCGTGCTGGAGCCCGTGGTCAACAACACGCGTTTTCCCGTCAACAAGGAGATCTTTCTCACGCGCCTGCGCACGCAGCTGAACTCCAAGTCCGCCGGCCGGGTGAGTTTCCTCGACCGCGAGATGATGCGGACCCTGCAGCGGGAGCGGGAGCTGAAGCGCTCCGGGGAGGTCACGGCCAGTTCCGACCCCAACGTGGTCGAGTTCGGCGGCGCGGATTACTTCCTCACGGGAAAACTGGAGGGCATGTCGACGCGCACGAGCGCCGGCACCAGCGACTACATCCTCTACAGCTTCCGTCTCACCGACGCGCACACCAGCCGGATCGTCTGGGAGGACGCCGCCGAGATCAAGAAGCAGGGGCTGGAGGACGCGGCCTACCGCTAGAACCTTGGCTTCGCCGGTGTCATCGCCGAGCCGCCTCCTTCCTTTGGCGTCCGCGCTGTGCCTGCTGCTCGCCGCTTGCGCCACGCCGCCCGGTGAAACGGGCGCAGGGGACGGCGCCACCCGCGGGATGGCCGAGGGCGTGGAGCGCGACCGCGTGCTGCACGCCTGCCGCGAGGCGTCCGCGGCTTTGCGCGCCGGCCGCCACGACGTGGCGAAGGCCCGGCTCGACGAGGCCATCGCGCGCATCGGAGGCCTCATCACCGACGACGCGTCCGCCGCGCGCGCCCGCGGCTTGTTCGCCTCCGAGGACTCCAAGGTCTTCATCGGCGAGCCCTACGAGCGCGTGATGGTCTATTACTACCGGGGCCTGCTCTACTGGCGCGACGGCGAGCCGGACAACGCGAGGGCCTGTTTCCGCTCGGGCAGTTTCATCGACGCCGGTGCGGCGGAGGAGAAGCACGACGCCGACTACGTCCTGCTCGACTACCTCGAAGGCCTCGCGACGGTGAAGCTGCAGGGCGACGGCGCGGAGGCGCTCGCGCGGGCCCGCACGCACGCGGGGGAGCGGCGGCCGCTGCCGGACTACAACCCCTCGGCCAACGTGCTCGTCTTCGCGGAGTACGGCCGCGGTCCGCGCAAGTACGCCGCCGGCCCGTACGGCGACCAGTTGCGTTTCCACGTGGAGGATTCGCCGTCGCGCTCCGCGCGGCTCGTGCTCGAAGGCGGCCGCAAGGTGGTGCCGCTGCCGGCCTACGACGACCTGGGATACCAGGCGGTGACCCGCGGCCGTCGTGTGATGGACCACATCCTGGGCCGGAAGGCGGTCTTCAAGGCGGGCGTGGACGCCGCGAGCGACGTCGCGCTCGCCGGCGCGGTGATCGCGAGCGACGAGGCGCGCCGCCGCGAGAAGCGCGGCCGTGACGGCGACGACGCCGAGGTGGCCGCGCTCGGGCTCGGGGTGCTCGGCGCGATCGGCAAAGTCGTCTCGGCGGCGACCCGACCCGAGGCCGACATCCGGCAATGGGGCAACCTGCCGCAGCGTCTGAGCTTCGCCGCCCTGCGTTTGTCCCCCGGAAACCACGCGGGTCGCATCGAGTTCCTCGACCAGCAGGGACAGGTCCTCACCGCTCGCTCGCGGCCGATCTCCTTCGAGGTCGCGGAGGGCGGGCGCGACACCGTCGTGATTTTGAGCGAACTTACCCCTTGAATCCCGGTCCCACTCCAAGCGCCCCGCACCGCACCATGAAACTCCCCGCCCTCCCGCCGCTCGGCGTGGTCCTCGCCGCCCTCGGGCTCGCGGGCTGCGTCCACAAGACCGGTCCTTTCCCGCCCTTGGACACGACCAAGTTCACCCTGGAGAACTCCGACCGCTTCGTGCTGCTCGACCAGGCCGCGCAGAATTCCGTCACCTGCACGGGCCTCCAGGAGGTTCCGTTGGCGGACGGCCGGCTGGAGGTCGTCGCCAACGTGAAGAACCGCGAAAACCGGCGGATCCAGGTCCAGATCAACTGCGTGTTCAAGGATGCGCAGGGTTTCTCCACCGGGGACGAGACGCCCTGGCAGACGTTGATCCTTTCCGAGTACGCGACCGAGGCGGTGCGGTTCACCGCGATGAACACCGTCGCCCGGCGTTACACCGTGCGCGTCCGGCAGGTGCGCTGACCCGGCTCCCGCCCACGATGAAAACACTCCCCCGCCTGCTTCCGGCTGGATTCCTTCTCGGGGCCTCGGTCCTGCCCGCGCAGGATTCGCGCGAGTCCCCTCCCGGGCCGCCGCCGGTCGCGCACGCGCCCGCGCGCGCTCCGGCGCCCGACGTCCCGCGCGCGAACCCGGGCCAGCGGGTGTTCCCTCCGACGCCCGACACCCTCGTCTCCCGGCAGAACGCGGATGGCGTCCTCGAGGGCTTCCGGCGGGTCTACAAGACCGACGGGGCGCCCCGCATCGTGATCTACGTCAATCGTGCCCTCGTCGACCCGGCGTCGGTCGCCTCCGAGAAAGCGCCCCCGGCCCGGACCACCCCCGCGCTGGCCGATCAGCAGACGGTGCGCGAGGTCGAGCGCTTGTTCGGCCGCGCCTTCCGTCACGCGGGAGCGCAACTCGCCGATCAGGCGGTCGCCGCGACGCTGTTGCCCGCCGAGGCGGGCGCGCCTCTCACCGGCGATCCCGCCGCGCGCCAGCGCGAGGCCCTGGCCAAGGTCGCCGACGTCGCGATCGAAATCCTCATCTCCAGCCGCAGCCTGGTGGTGCCCGGGGTAGGCGGGGACGCTGTTCTGACGGTGCCCGACATCCAGGCGACAGCGATCCGACTCAAGGACGCCGCCATCGTGGGTCAGGCGTCGGCCAGTGACGTGATCGGCCGCGGCGCGCAGGCGGGCCGGGCTGTGCGGCGGTTCAGCGCGCCGGAAATCACGGAGGCGACCGCGCTCGCGCTGATGGAGGATATGCTCACGGGACGTCGCTGACGGCCCACGGCCGCCGGCTCACTTCCGCGGCGGAAAGCGGGTATCCTTCGTGGCGTCCGTCATGTCGCGCAGCGCGCGGTCCAGGGCCTCCTTGTCCGCGCCCTGCATGCGCACATGCGCGGCGCCGGTGGAGAAGTCGATCGTGGCGCCGTTCTGGATCGGTACCTCGAGGGTAGCCGGCGCGGAATCGTCGCGGCGGACAGCACCTGCCACCGATGGGGGCGGCGGGAGCGGCAGGGCGGGCATCCTGATTTCCGGCAGGGGCGGCGGCGGGATCGGCGGCGGCTGGAATCCGGCGAACTCGCGGTTGATGCTCCGCCGGTCGGGCACGGCCGGGCTTTCGCGCAGCGCCGGCCGGATCGTGGCGAAATAAAAGCCGGCGATCGCGGCGACGAGCACGGCGCTCCAGATAAGGCGGGATCTCATGGTTTCAGGAGGAGAGGTGTTTTCTCACGACGCGCCAAGCGACCCGCCCGCAGGACGGGCAACGTCGGAGCCGGCGGGGTTCGCCCGCGGCGCCCCATCGGATGCCGCCCTCGTCCCAGACCGACCACTCGTGCCCGCAGTTGCAAAGCGAGCGCCAGAGGCGGGACTCCGACTCCATCGACCGGGCCCAGCGCTCGGGGGCGAGACGCAGGATGAGGCTCCGCAGTCCATTCACGGCGGCCCGGCTTTGGCGAGATGGGTGGCGAGCCACGTCTCCGTCTCCCACAGCACGTGCAGAAGGCTCTCGCGGGCGCGGTAGCCGTGGCTCTCGTGCGGCAGGACCACGTAGCGGGCGGTCGCGCCGTGGCCCTTGAGCGCCGCGTAGAAGCGTTCGCTTTGGATCGGGAACGTGCCCGAGTTGTTGTCGCTGGCGCCGTGGATCAGCAGGATGGGCGCCTTGATGCGATTGGCGTGGTTGAAGGGCGACATCTGCGCGTACACCTGCGGCGCCTGCCAGAACCAGCGCGTCTCGCTCTGGAACCCGAACGGCGTGAGCGTGCGGTTGTAGGCCCCGCTGCGCGCGATGCCGGCGCGGAAGAGCGTCGAGTGCGCGAGGAGGTTCGCCGTCATGAAGGCCCCGTAGCTGTGGCCGCCCACCGCGACGCGCTTCGGATCCGTCACCCCGCGACGAACCAACTCGTCGACGGCGGCCTGGGCGTTGGCCACCAACTGTTCGACGTAGGCGTCGTTGGGCTTGCCGCCTTTCGGGGCGATGATGGGCATCGCCGGGTCGTCGAACACCGCGTAGCCCGCCAACGTGAAGGGCAGCGGCCCGTTCGGGCTCACCCGCGCGAAGCGCTCCGGCGTCGCCTTCATCTGGCTCGCGCTCTCCGCGTCGAGGAACTCGCGCGGGTAGGCCCAGAGCAGCGTCGGCAGCGGACCCTGCGCGGGCGTCCAGCCGGGCGGCAGGTGGAGCGTGCCCGAGAGCGGCACGCCGTCGGGCCGCTGGTAGCGCACCACCTCGCGGCGCACGTCGTTGAACGCGGGGTGCGGGTTGCGGTTCGACGTCAGCGGCGTGAGCGCGCCGGTGGCGTAATCGCGCACCAGGAAATTGAGCGGCTCGGTCGCGGACTCGCGGCTCACGAGCGCCCGCGTGAAGCCGGCGTCGAGGAACGCGACGAACTCCTCGTAGTGCGGCGGCGTGGAGCGCCAGAGGCGCCGGGTGGTTCCGGTCGCGGGATCAAGCTCGTCGAGGAAGGGCCGGTCACCGTCGGGCGACGCGCCCGGTCCGTGAAGGAAGAGCCGGCCGCCGGCACCGCGCGCGAGCACGAGGCGCCCGAGGGCGTTGCGCGCCGTCGCGGGCCGGCCCGGATCGCGGTAGCGATCCTCGGTTTTTCGCTCGAAGAGCAGCTGGCGCGCGGCGCCGGGCTGCCCGGGGGCGACGTTCCAGAGGCGGGTTACACGCGTGGTCGTCCAGGTCTCGGTGACGAGCGCGAGCCCGTCGTCCCCCCAGCTGGCGCCGGTCACGCGGTACTCGAAGCGCTGGAGCTCGACCGGCTGGCCCGCGAAAGGCGCGGCGTGGGTGAACCAGGCGTCGCGCGCGGTTTTTCCATCGGGCTGCTTCGCGCCGCGGCCGAGATCCTGCGCCCAGCTGAGCGTCGCGGGGGCGTCGGCCCGCCAGCCGACGCCGCGGGGGCCAGGGCGCACGCTGCCGTTGTCGGAGCCCTCATTGAGAGGCAGGGAGGCTACCCGGTGCGCGAGGCGCCCGGCGCGGTCATGCACGTCGATCGAGACCGGGAAACGGCTGGCGGGCACCAGGTAGGAATAGGGGCGTCGAAGCGTCTCGATGATGAAGTGCCGGCCGTCGGGCGAGGGCAGGACGGACGACAGCAGCCCGCGCACGGGCAGCACGGTCTCCGCGCCGTCGAGGGCGATGAGCGCAAGCTCGCTGGTGCCGTAGTGATCGAGGAGCGCCTCGTCGTGCGGGCCGGTGAGGAGCCCGTCGTAGGTGCGCGCGCCCGCGCGCGTCCCCTTGCTCTCCTGCACGACCGGTCCGGCGGGCGCCGCGGGCTCCACCGGGGCCGGTCCGCGGCCGGCCGGGATGCGACGGACGAGCAGCGTTTCGGAATCGAGCCACGCGACGGGATCGCCGAAGAAGCCGTTGAGGACGGGGTCGGTGAGGCGGCGGACCGCGGCGGTGGCGACATCGACCAGCCAGAGCGCCGAGCCCTGACTGAACAGCAGGGTGAGCGCGAGGTGGCGACCGTCCCGGCTCCACTCGTAGCCGGCGATCCTTGCGCCCGTGGGCAGGCCCGTCACGCGGCGCGCGGGGCCGCCCTCCAGCGGTTGGAAGGAAAGTCCGGTGTAGGTGGCCTCACGGCTGCGGCCGTTGGTCGCGGGGTTCACGCGCAGCCCGGCGAGTTTCAACTCGGGCTGGGCCAGTTCGGCGATGGACGGCGCCTCAGGGCGGTCGAGCAGGAGCAGCCGGGTGCGATCAGGGCTCAGCACGGCCACGGGCGAGCTGGGGGCGTCGACGAGCGCGGCGAGCGGCGCGCTGGGCCGGCGGTAAACGGGATCGTCCGCGGCGGTGAGCGGCAGGGCCGCGATCAGGAGGAGAGGAACGCGCCGGAGGGCGGGGGAGAGGGGCATGGCGGGGACCATGCAGCGCCCGCGCGGCGGAGGCAACCGCGGGGCGGGGCTCGACGGCGCGGGTGGTTTAGCATCGGCTCGTCGCGATGCCGTCCTCCGACTACCTGCGCGAGCTAAGGCCGACGCTCGCGTTGGCGGCGCCGATCGTGGTCGGGCAGCTGAGCCAGATGCTCATGGGCGTGACAGACAGCGTGATGATCGGGCACGCCGGCACGGTGCCGCTGGCCGCTTCGGCCTTCGGCGGTAACATCTTCAACATCTTCTACGTGTTCGGCATCGGGTGGATGATCCCGGTCTCCATCTTCGTTTCCCGCGCCCGGGGCGCGGGGGAGCCCGCGGAGGCGGCGGAGTACCTGCGGCACGGACTCGCCCTCGCGCTGGTGATAGGAGTGGCGGAGTTCGCCGTGATGGCGCTGCTGGCGACGCAACTGCACTGGTTCGGCCAGCCACCGGAGGTGTTGGCGATCGTCACGCCGTTCTACCTGCTTTTCGCGGCATCGATCGTGCCGGTGCTCGTCTATCTCGCTTTGCGGCAATTCGCCGAGGCGATGGGCCACCCCTGGGTGCCGATGTTCATCATGCTGGCCGGTGTGGGTCTGAACGCGCTGCTCAACTGGATCTTCATCTACGGTCGCCTGGGCATGCCCGCGCTGGGCCTCACCGGGGCGGGTATATCCACGCTCGTCTCGCGCACGCTTGGGGCGCTGGTGATCTTTCTTTGGCTCACGCGCTACCCGGCCATCCGCGAGGCGTGGCCCCGTTCGTGGCGCGGGGCCTTTTCACGCGAACGTTTCCGGCGGATGCTGGGTCTGGGAGCCCCGGCGGCGGGCATGCTGCTGTTCGAGACGACCGCCTTCGCGTTTTCCGGCATCATGGTCGGCTGGCTCGGGACGGTGCCGCTCGCGGCGCACCAGATCGCGATCACGTGCGCGAGCTTCGCCTTCATGGTGCCGCTCGGCCTCTCGATCGCGGCCGGCATGCGGATGAGCCGCGCGGCCGGCGCGGGCGAGCGCCACCGCCTGCGGCCCATCGCGTTCGGCATCACCGCGCTCGGGGTCGTCGTGATGGCCGTCTTCGCGCTCGTGTTCTGGATCGGTGGCGACTTCATCGCGCGGCGTTTCGTGCACGACGCGGCGGTCATCGCCTTGGCGGTGCAACTGCTCGGCGTGGCCGCCGTTTTCCAGCTGGCCGACGGCGTGCAGGTGATCGCGGCGGCGGCGCTCCGCGGGATCATGGACGCGCGGATCCCTGCCGTGATGACACTGGTGGCCTACTGGATCATCGCGCTCCCGCTCGGTTACGGGCTGGGTTTCCCGGCGGGCCACGGCGCCGCCGGCATCTGGGTCGGCATCGCGGGCGGGCTCGCCTTCGCCGCGGTTTTCCTCGTGGCCCGCCTCGCGCGCCTCACGCGGCCGGCGGCCGCCTAGAATTTCCAGTCGAGCTCGAGGCTGGCGAAGCCCGTCGCCCCGCCGGACTTCAGCTGGTAGCCGCGCTGCTCGTATTCGGCCTCGAGGAAAGGCACGATTCCCGCGCCAAGTCGCGCGGAAAGGTCGGGCGAGGCCTCCCATTTCAGCGCCGGACCGACCCGCACGGCCTTGTATTCCAGCCGCGTGCGGTTCAGCGGCGGCTTGTTGCGGCCGGCCGGCAACGGATCGTCGTTCATCTGGAATGAGCCGAAGTCCATTTCGGCGGTGAATTCCGCGGACCACGAGTTGTCGATGCGCCAGGAGGCGCCGGTGCGGGGGAAACCGAGGAACGCTTTCCAGCCCGGCGCGGGCGCCCAGTCGAAGGTGGCGATCGGAAGGATCCGCGTGGAGCCGCGGGCCAGCGAGTCGTACCGCAGGCCGAAACCCGCGCTTAGGTCCGGACCGAATTTCCGCAGGGCAATTCCCATGACGCCGACCCCGAAGCCGCGGGAGCCGAGGCCACCGGCCCCCGCCACACCCGGGCTCACCGAGCCGATGAAGGTCCAGTCGGGCGACAGCACGCCGTAGGCGTTGAGGCCGAGGCTGATGCTTTGGAGATCGGCGGGCAGCGGCGTGCCCGCCTCGCGGTCGAGACGGTGGTGGCGATAGCGCAGGCTCACCCCGGGAAACCATTGGGCGCTCAGCGGCGGCAGCGGCATGTTGATCCGCGCGCTGGTCTGGAAGACGGAGACCCCGCCCGCCGCGGCGCCCCGCGCCTCCAGATCGGTTTGACCGGTGAAGCCGGATTCCAGCGTGAGCGAGATGCGGGCCGAGGCGGGGCGTCCGGACGGGGCGGAGGCGCCGGAGGCGACCGGGGAAAGGAAGGTGGCGCCGGCCGCGAGCAGCAGGAGTCGGGAAAGAGGACGTTTCATGGAAGGGTTACGTTTCGGATCCAGGGCGGGATGCACGCCGGGTCATGGGGCCACGGAGGCCAGCCGCGCCCGAACGTCAACCTCGGCGAGGCCTTCGATGCGGATGATCTTCTGGCGCGAGGAGTCCCCGCGCAGCACGGTCACGGCGCGGCGCGGAAGCCCGAGTTGGGCGGCGAGGAACGTGCAGAGCTTCTCGTTGGCGCGTCCCTCGACGGGCGGCGCCTGCACCTTCACCTTCAGGGCGTCACCGAGCCAGCCGGCGACCGCGCTCTGCGGGGCGTTGGGGATGGCTTTGACCGCGAGGGTGCAGGAGGCGGGTGTCACGTGACGGCTTCGAGCGCCTCGTTCAGTGCGCCGACGATCTCCTCCGCGGGCTCCGTGCCGCAGCACAGCCGGAGCAGGTCAGGGTCGACTCCGCTCGCCGCCAGTTCGGCCAGACCCGACGGGGTGGTCACGAGATCGTAGTGCGCCAAGTACATGAACGGGCAGATCAGCGTGGTCGTCATGCCGAAGCTGGGGCCCTTGGGCAGTCGCAGCCGATCGTAGAAAGGCTCCAGGCCCCCCTTCCGCCGCAGGGTGAAGGTGATCACGCCACCGGTGGCGCCGGGCCGGTGGGCGATGCGCTCGAAGTTCCCGGCGCAGCCCGGCTGCAGCGCCCAGCGGACCTCGGCGATCGCGGGGTGGGAGCGCAGGAAGGACGCGACCCGCGCGGTGTTGGCGTGGATTCGTTCCAGCGTGTCGCGCGTGCCGCCGATCTGCGCCGCCAGGCGAGAAAGGTCCCGCGGGTAGACGGGTTCAAGTTCCCGGGGCACCGCCGCTCGCAAAGCGGCCGCGTCGCGCCCGGCCGGGTTCACCGCCACGACCCCCGCGGTGAGATCCCCCTCGCGCGCGGAGTATTTCGTGAGGCTCGACACCACAAGGTCGGCGTGCGGCAGCACGTCCACGTTGTGGATCGAGGCGATGGAGGGATCGACGATCAGCGCGGCGCCGTGGCGCCGGCACAACTCGCCGAGCGCAGGCAGATCGGGCGTTTGGATCAGGGGGTTGGTGGGCACCTCCGCGATCACGCCGGCGATGCGCTCCGGGTGGTCCGTGAGGAGGCGGGCGATGGCTTCCAGGTCCAGCGGGTCGCGCACGTGGATGTGGTTGCCGGTCGCGCCCGTGAAACGCTGGAGAATCGCGATGGTATCGAGATAGAGCCAGCCGAGTTGCAGCCAGACGGGCCGGCCGCGGGCGGCCTGCAGCCCCGCCGCGGCGCGGAAAGCCGCCCACATGGCGTTCATGCCGCAGGGGGCGAGGAACAGGTCGGCGTCGGCCGCCGCCGGCATGGCCCCGCGCAAGTCGGCGCGCACGCACGCCTCGGCGTCACCCGGGAACAGCGACTCGGTTTGCGCGACGGCCAGCAAGCCGAGTCGTACGAGTTGATCCTCGGCCTGCCGGGAGGAAAGGAATCCCCCCGTGTTTTGGAGGTAGGTCTTGGCCCGGGCGGCGAGATCCGCCGAGCCCGGATGCGACACCCCTTCCAGCCCTTCGCTCCGGAAGAGCCGTGCGCCGGAGCCTGGTCCGAGGTGCTCCGCCAGCCGCGCCGCGGCGCGGCCGGAAGGCGTCAGCCAGAGCCCGCGGCCGCGCAGGCCGGGGTCGGAGGAGACGAGGTGCTCCGTCAGGCGGCGGGCGAAAGGGTGCACGACGAAGCGCGGGTAGCCGGAGCTGAGGGCGCGCATCACCTCCGGGTCCTTTTCCTCGTAGCCGCGGACGGCGCGCATCGTGGGCAGGCTGCACGACACCGAGTGCGGCCCCCCGGGGATGCGTTGACCGAGTGGCAGAGGGTCGAAGACGGCCATGGGAAAGGGTGGTGGAGCGTGCGGCGGGTCGGAGCCGAGGCAACAGCGTCTTGGGCCCGGCAAGAAGAACGTTGCGGCCGGCGTCGCCCGCGCGGGATGTTGCGGGCGATGAAGGTCCTGTCGTGGAACGTGAACGGGGTGCGGGCGGCGCTCGGCAAGGGCCTGCTGGAATGGATGCGGGCGTCGCGCGCCGACGTGATCTGCCTGCAGGAGGTCAAGGCCACCCCGGGCGACGTGCAGCACATCGAGTGGCCGCGCGAGTACGAGGTGGTTTGGAACGCCGCGGGGCGGAAGGGTTACAGCGGCACGGCGTTGTTCTCACGCCGCCGGCCTCTGGCGGTCACCACCGGCATCGGGCGGCCGGAGCACGACGCCGAGGGCCGGGCGATCACGGCCGAGTTCGAGGACTGTTTTGTGGTGGGGGTCTATGTGCCCAATGCCCAGCACGAGCTGGCGCGGCTCGCTTTCCGGCAGGAGTGGGATCGCGGGCTGCTCGCCCATGTGCGGCGGCTGGAGAAAAAAAAGCCGGTGGTCTTCTGCGGTGATCTGAACGTGGCGCACGAGGAGATCGATCTCGCCCGGCCGAGGGAGAACGTGGGCAACCCGGGGTTTTCCGATGAGGAACGCGATGGCTTCCGCGCCTTCCTCGGGGCGGGCTTCATCGACACGTTCCGCGTGTTCGAGCCCGGGCCGGGCCACTACAGCTGGTGGACCTACCGCGCGGGGGCGCGGGAACGTAACATCGGGTGGCGCATTGACTACGTGATGGCCAGCGCGGCGCTCCGCCCCCGGCTGCGGCGCGCGTGGATCGAGCCGCACGTGCGCGGCAGCGATCATTGCCCCGTCGGGCTCGAGCTCGGTTGAAACGCCATGGAAGCCGCGCCCGCCGACCTCAAGTCGCTGTTGCTCGCCGCCCCGGGGCGCCCGCGCCTCGCGGTCGCGGAGAGCATGACCGGCGGCCGCCTGCAGGCGCGCCTCACCGGAATTTCCGGCGCCTCGAGCTTCTTCCTCGGCGGAATCACCGCGTACACCCTCGACCGGAAAGTCGCCCTGCTGGGCGTCGACGAGGCGCATGCCGCCGCCGTGAACTGCGTTTCGGAGCGGGTCGCCGGCGAGATGGCTTTGGGCGCCTGCCGTCTGTTCCGCGCCGAGCTGGCCCTCGCGACGACGGGCTACGCCGAGCCCTCGCCCGCCGATGGCGTCACCCATCCCTTCGCGTGGGTCGCGCTGGCCGAATCGTCTGGTGGCGCCGCCCGGCTGTGGCGCGTGACGCGCGTGGACTGCGCCGGCACGGTACGCGCCGAGGCGCAGTCGAAAGTGGCCGACGCGGCCTTGGCGCTGCTCGTCGAGCGCCTGCGGGCGCGCTGAGCTGCGCTCAGGGCGCGAGACGCTGCACCATCGCCATCAGCGGCTGGATCTCCGCGGGCGCCTGCACCCAGTCGCTGTAGAGCAGCTCCGGCATGGTGTAGCGGGTGTTGTAGAGGGAGAAATTGGCCTTGTCGTTCCGCGCGATGCGGCCCGCCTTCACCGTCGCGCCGGCGAACACGCCGGCCGATTTCACGTAGGCGAGCATCGGCGTGCGCAGCAGCTCCTCGTTGACGCGCTCGGACTCCGCCGCCTTCGGGCCGATCACAGCCTTGGCGTCGACGCCGACATTGAAGCGTCGGTTGAACAGCATGCGCGGGGTCGCGTCATCGGTCACGATGAACACGCTCTCGACCGCCTTGGCGCCCAGCTGGAAGCCGAGGCTCGTCTCGCCCGCGCTGATCAGCACCGGGATGCTCCAGCGGCCGTCGGCCCGCTTGACCATGATCACGCCATAGCCCTCCTGGATGCCCAGAAGGAAGCCGGCCTTGAACTGGTTGAGGATGATGACCGCGCGCGCGCGCTGCCATACGGCTGGCGGGATCGCGGTGCGGGAGCGGGACTGGAAATCCTGCAGGATCGCCTCGCAGGACTCTACCCGGGCCACCAGGTCCGCGCGCGTGGTGTCGGCTCGGCCGAACGAGGCGCCCGCCAGGGAGGCGAGCAGGAGGAGCAGGAGTTTCTTCATGGCGGAGCGGAAAATCGGAAGCGGGCGACACTACACAAACGCGAGGCCGGTTGGAAAGCGCCGATTGCGCCGGGTTCCCATCCCGGACGCACCGAGGCCCTGCTCAATCGAGGCCGCGGGCCGCGACGTCGTCTTCATCCCATCCCAGATAATGGCCGAGCTCATGGAGATACGTGCGTTCGACTTCCTCCCGGAACACGTCCTCGGAGCCTTCGGCGAATTCCCAAAGATTCTCCAGGTAGAGCAAAATTTGAGGGGGAGTGAGATTGTCGGCGCTCAGCTCGGTGCCGTGGGCCGCGCCAGTGAACAGGCCGAGGATGTCGGGCGGGAAGCCCTCGTCGATGACATCGGCCCGGGGCTTGCGTTCGTAGTGGACGGCGACGCCGCGCGCGAGGGCGCGCAGCTCGGGTGGCAGCCGCCGCTGCGCCGCGCCGACGGCGTCGGCGGCCAGCTTGGTCGGGAGTTCGTGGTCCATGGATGCCGTCGCCTCGGGCCTATCCAACCCCGCGGCGTCGCCTCGCGCCGCGGCCCCGCGGGAGATCGTTTCGCCGTCGTCGGCCGCGCTCGAGGTTCATGAGGGAGAGGTCGGCGAGCCGGTCTCCCGCGGCAAATCCGAAAAGCGCCGGCGCCGCGGTTTTTGAAAAAAACCGCAACTCTTCCCCGACGGGCCCGTCTTGCCCTTTGCGCGCCCCGCGGCAGGTGGCGCCGAAACCT
This sequence comes from uncultured Opitutia bacterium, assembly GCA_903900845.1. GTDB lineage: Bacteria > Verrucomicrobiota > Verrucomicrobiia > Opitutales > Opitutaceae > ER46. The sequence goes on along the minus strand of CAIUOU010000106.1, from coordinate 9,002 downwards.
CCCCAAGCCCCGTTTACCGTCATGAAAATTCGCTCGCTCCTGCTTCTCCTTGCCTCGCTCGGTACGGTCGCCGCGCTGCCTCTCCTCAATGCCCAGGACGCCAAGAAGGGCCGTGGCCCCGGCGGCGGTGGTGGTCGCGGGATGATGAGCGCCGAGCAGCGCATCGAGCGGCTTGAGGAGGCGTTGGGTAAGCTCACCGATACCCAGAAGGCGAAGATCAAGGATATCTACGCCAAGACTTCCGAGAAGATGCAGGCCTTGTCCGACGACGAGCGTCGCGAGAAGGGCATGGAGCTGATGCGCGAGTCCGGTCGCGCCGTGCGCGCGGTCCTCACCGAGGAGCAGCAGAAGAAGTACGACGAAATGATGGCCCAGATGGGCCAAGGCCGCGGCGCTCCCGGAGGGGGCGGCGGCCGCAAGGGCGGCAACTGAGCCGCCGCTGAACTTGTCAGGGGTTGGTGTTAGTTGGCCGCCGCGGATCGCAGCCCGCGGCGGCCTTTTTTCGTCCACGCGACGCGCCCGGAGTTTGCCCTTTCCATGACGGCGGGCGCGGGCAACGTCGCGCCATGCAGGAAAAGCGGCGGGTGGTGATCGCCGGCGGCGGCGCCGCCGGTTTTTTCGCGGCGATCGCCTGCGCGGAGGCGCTCGGCGCGGCGGGTGAGGTCACGTTGCACGAGGCGACGGCCCATCCGCTCGCCAAGGTGCGCGTCTCGGGCGGCGGCCGCTGCAACGTCACCCACGCCTGCTTCGAGCCGCGTGAACTCGTGCGCCGCTACCCGCGCGGCGGCCGCGAGTTGATCGGCGCCTTCCACCGCTGGCAGCCGCGCGACACCGTCTCATGGTTCGCGGCGCGTGGCGTCGAGACCAAGGTGGAGGACGACGGCCGCATGTTTCCCGTCACCGACGACTCCGCCACGATCATCGACTGTCTCCGGCGTGCGGCGGATACGGCCGGTGTGCGGGTGCTCACGACCAGCGGCGTGCGCCGCGCGGAGGCGGCGGGCCCCGGATCCTTCTGGCTCACGCTCACGGATGGCTCCGAGGTGCGCTGCGAGCGCTTGCTGATCGCGACCGGCGGCAACCGGTCCTCGGCCGGCTTCACCATCGCGGAGTCCTTCGGCCACACGATCGAGCCGCTGGTGCCCTCGCTGTTCACCTTTCACAGCGACGATCCGCGCCTGGTCGGACTCTCCGGTCTGAGCGTGGCCGACGCGGCCGCCGTCGTCGCCGGCACGAAACTCGCCGAGCGCGGTCCGATGCTCATCACGCACTGGGGCCTGAGCGGCCCGGTTATCCTGAAACTCTCCGCGTGGGGTGCGCGCGAGCTGGCCTCCCGCAACTACCAGTTTGTCGTCCGCGTCAGCTTTGCGCCGGGACGCACGCGAGAGGACGTCGTCCGCGAGTTGTCGGCGGCTAGGGCGGCCAATCCGCGCAAGCAGCTCGCCACCTGGTGCCCGCTCGGTCTGCCGCTGCGGCTGTGGGAGCGGCTGGTCGCCGCGGCGGGCCTCGCGCCCGTCGCGACGTGGACCTCGGCCGGCAACGCCGCGCTCGGCGCGCTCGCCGGGCAGATCACCGCCGCCGACTTCAAGATCGAGGGCAAGAGCCTGTTCAAGGATGAGTTCGTGACGTGCGGTGGCGTGCGCCTCAGCGAGGTCGACTTCCGCACGATGGAGAGCCGCCTGCGACCCGGGCTGCATTTCGCCGGCGAGGTGCTCGACATCGACGGGGTTACCGGAGGCTTCAACTTCCAGGCCGCCTGGACCACGGGTTGGATCGCGGGACGTGCGATGGCCGCGGGAGCCGGCCCGGCCGGTGATGCCGCCCCGGCTTGAACGCGCCGCCGTCCCGGCCCATTCCGTTCGTCTATTCCCACCTACCTCCAGCTGCTGTTCCTCGTCCTGCCGGTCTTCCTTTTGATCGGCGTGGGCGTCGCCGTTCGGCGGGTGCATTGGATCGAGGGTGAGGCGGAGACGAGCCTCATCCGGTTCACCGTGAATGTATGCTACCCGTGCCTCACGTTCGAGGCCGTGGCGGGCAACTCGGCTTTGCGCACGCCCGGCAATCTTCTGTTGCCGCCGCTGCTGGGCTTCGGCGTCACCGCCGCGGGCATCCTGTTCTGCCGCGCGGTGGCCCGCGCGATCGGACTCCAGGTCGGCACCGGTCTCCGCACCTTCGCGCTCACGGCCGGCATCGCCAACTATGGCTTCCTGCCGTTGCCAATCATGGAGGCGATCTGGGGGCCGCAGAGCCGCGGGCTGCTCCTCGTGCACAATGTCGGGGTCGAGGCGGCGATCTGGACCGTCGGGCTGCTGGTGCTGAGCGGGCAGTCGCTGCGCGACGGCTGGCGGAAACTGCTGAGCCCCGTGCTGGTCACGCTCGTCGTCGCCATCGGCTGCAATCTCGCCGGGGTGTTTTCGCACCTGCCCAAGGTGCTGCTCGACGCCGTGCACGCGCTCGCGTTGTGCGGCATCCCGCTCGGGCTCGTGATGACCGGCGTGAGCCTCGCGGGGCACCTGTCCTCGCCGCGCGAGCTTTTCGATGCCCGCGTCTCCTGCGCCGCCGGCGCCCTGCGACTGGCCGTGCTGCCGCTCGCGATCATCGGGCTCGCTCTCTTGTTGCCCTGCTCGGTGGAGCTGAAGCGCGTGCTGGTCGTCCAGGCCGCCATGCCATCCGCGATGGTACCCGTCATCCTCGCGCGGCTTTACGGCGGGCATCCGCGCACCGCGGTGCAGATCGTCGTGGGCACCACCGCCGTCGGCATCCTCACCATCCCGCTCTGGCTGCGCGCCGGCCTCGGCTGGATCGGCGGCTGAGGCGCCGCCGGAAGATTCCAACCGGGGACACGGAGCACGGAGACTTGGAGGACGTCGGAGACGGAGGAGACTGGGGAAACGTGGGAGACCACGAAGCTCTCGACCTCCGTGGCCTCCGTGATCTCCGGACCCTCCGCGCTCCCGGCTCCGCCGTCCAGCGGGTGACCTGTTCGCCGCGCGCGGGCTTGCGGGCGGGGCGGCCGGCGGCCCAGGGTGCGGCATGATCGCGCGCCTGATCGCCGCCGTCCTTTTCTTGTCCGCCGCCGGGTTGCGCGGTGCCCCGCTCGCCCACGCCCACAACGACTACGAGCATCCGCGGCCGCTACTCGACGCCCTCGCGCGCGGTTTCGGGAGCGTCGAGGCCGACATCTGGCTGGTCGACGGCGAACTGCTCGTGGCGCACGACCGCAAGGACGTCCGGCCCGGCCGCACGCTGCAGTCCCTCTACCTCGATCCGCTGCGCGAGCGCGTGCGCGCGAACGGCGGGCGGGTGCAGCCCGGGCTGGATGGGTTCACGCTGCTGGTCGACGTGAAGTCAGCCGCCGGGCCGACCTACGCCGCGCTCCACGCGGTTCTCGCCGGCTATGCGGAACTGCTGACGGAGTTCCGGGGCGGGACGAGGACTCCGCGGGCCATGACGGTGATCGTCTCGGGCAACCGCGACGAGGCCGCGCTGCGCGCGCAGGCGGTGCGCTTCGCCGCCATGGACGGGCGGAAGGCGCACCTCGATTCCGACGCGCCGGCCGAGCTCATTCCCTGGATCAGCGAGAACTGGCGGACGTTCTCGACGTGGAATTGGAGCGGGCCGATGCCGGCGGAGGTGCGGACCGCCCTTGGGGAGTGGGTGGCGAAGGCCCGGGCGCGCGGCCGCCGCCTACGCTTCTGGAACGTGCCCGACTCGCCGGCGGCGTGGACGCAGCTGGCCGATGCCGGCGTCGATGTCATCGGCGCGGACCGGCTGGACGCGCTGCAGGCCTTCCTCGCCGGCCGCGCTCCCTGAGCCGGCCGGAAGGACGCGACGGGCGCCACCTCAGCGCGGCTCGGTGGTGAGAAACTTGAGCAGTTCGACGGTCTCGCGCTCGGGCAGCGCCTCGAGGAGGCCGGCCGGCATCAGCGACTGCGTGGTTTTCTGCCGTTCGCGGATCTCGGACTTGGCCACGGTGACCGTCTCCGTCACCCCGCGGATCACAACCGCGGTCTCGGTCTCGCGGTCTATCATGCCCGAAAGCACGGTGCCGTCGCGCTTGGTGAGGACGTGCATCTCGTAGGCGGCGCCGACGACGGCGTTGGGGTCGATGATGTTCTCGAGGAAATAATCGAGCCCGTTGCGCCAAGTGCCGCCGAGGTCGGGGCCGAGTTTGCCACCGGAGCTTCCTCCCATGGCATGGCAGGCGGAGCAGGCGCGCTCGTAGACCTTGCGGCCGGCCTCGAGCTCATAGGACCACACCGGGGCGTTGCGGTAGACGTCGCGGATCCGCGCGATGGTGGCCTTGGCGTCAGCCGAGGATTCGCTGGCGCGGCCCCAAACCCGGTCGAGCGCTGCGTTGACCTGCGGGTCGTTCAACCGGCGCAGCTGGCGGGCGTGGAGGGCGGTGAGGAACTGGCGATCGAAACGGCCGGCCTCGACCGCGCGAAGCAGAGGCAGGGCGAGCGCGGGGCGGCTGGTGAAGGCGGCCAGGGCGGCGTTGCGGTCGGCGCCGCCGAATGAGCCGAAGCGGGTGATCAGGCCCTCGGCCGCGCGCGCGTTGTCGGCCGAGATGCCTAGCAGTGGGATCACGGCGGAGCGCAGGTCCCGGTCCTCGAGCAGGCTGACCAGCAGGGCCGCGGACTCGGTGTCGCCGGCGCGGCGCAGCAAGTCGAGGGCGCGGCGGCGCTCCACGAGCGGGGTGGTGGCGTCGGCCAGCCGGGTGCGGACCGGGCCGAGCACAGACTTGTCGCCGAAGAGGGCCGAGAGCTGCTCGACGGCGCCGCGAAGGCCCGGATCCTTGGAGTCGGCGAAACGCCGCGCCGCGGCGGGCCATGAGAGCGGCGCGGTGAGCCCCGCGTCGTTCTCGAGCGAAAAGGCGAGTACGCGGAGGGCGCGGGCGGCGGTCTCCGCCGGCCACGCGGCGAGGCGGGCGGCGACCTGTTCGCGTCCTTCGGCGGTACGCGAGACGAACCAGAGGATTGAATCGGCGACCTCGCGCAGCGGAGTGGCGGCGGCGAGTTCGAGCGCGCGGGCGAGGTCGCCGCCCACTCCGGGAGCGAGGGCGAACCACGTCATCTTCGGCAGGAAGCGGTCGCCGTTGTCCTCGCCGCGGTTGGCGAGCGCCGCGGCGGGTATCCAGCGTTCCGCGACGGGCAAGGCGGGGATGGCGGCGGCGACGGCGAGGCGCACCGCGGGCGAGGCATCCGTGCGCGCGAGGGCCGCGAGTTGGTCCGCGGACAAGCGGAGTTTGTCCGGCCGCTCGGTGGCGAGTTGCACGGCCCAGGCTCGCACGGTCCCGGAGGCGTGGCCCAGGGCGGACCCGAGCAAGGCGTCGTCGAGGTTGCGGGTTGCGTGGAGTGTCCAGAGGGCGCGGAGCTGTGTGGACACCTCGTCGGCGGTGTTCGCGGCCTGGCGGCGCAGGGCGGCGACCGCGGCGGGTTCGAGGGCGCGTTGGGCGGCGCGGTGCTGCAGGAGACGACGGGCGACGCGCACGTGCCATTCGCTGCGGTGCAGGTGGAGCGCGGCGAGCTCGGTGTCGGAACGGGCGCCGAGGTTCACCTTCGCGGGGCGCCAGGTGGCGGCCCAGGATACGCGGTAAAGGCGGCCGTTGGAGCGATCCCACACCTCGTCGCGCGGGTTGTGGCAGTGCTGGATGTCGCTCCAGTCGATGACGTAGACCGCGCCGTCTGGCCCATACTGCAGGTCGACGGGCAGGTAGGTGGCGTCGGGTGCGAAGAGCACGTCATGGCCACCGTGGAAAGTCTCGTAGGCGGAGCCGGCGCGGACGTTGACCTGGTGGTTGATCTGGTGCCCGTGGAGATTGTGGGTGAACAGGTGGTCGCGGTAGACGGCGGGCCAGTTGTCACCGAGATAGATCATGGTGCCGACGTGCGAGTGCCCGCCGTACACCGCGGAGGTGCCGGGGGCGCCGGCGCCGCCCTCGCCGCTGTCGTAGCGCGCGGACGCGAGCAGGTAATTGCGCAGGCCGGGCGCGAAGTCGGGGCCGCGGTTGGAGATCCACGGCGCGTAGTCGTTGTTGGCCTGGTTCCAGTAATGGGCGTTGCGGATGACGTAGGTCGTGCCGCCGCCGCCCCAGAAGCTGCGGCAATGGGTCATGAAGAGATGGCCCTCGGCGTTGAAATCGAGTCCCCACGGATTGCTCGTGCCATGCGCGAAGACCTCGAACTCGTGGCGCACCGGATGGTAACGCCACACGCCCGCGCGGATCTTCTGGCGCCCGGCCGCCGGATCGCCCGGTTTGCCGACGTTCGAGAACGTGAAGACGCCGTGGCACCCGTAGAGCCAGCCGTCGACGCCCCAGGTGAAGCTGTTGAGCGTCTCGTGCGTGTCCTGGAATCCCCAGCCGTCGAGCAGGACCCGCGCCGGGCCGTCGGGCCGGTCGTCGCCATCGTGGTCAGGGATGAACAGCAGGTGGGGCGCGGCGCCGACCCACACGCCGCCGAATCCGACCTCGAGACCGCTCACGAGGTTGAGGTTCTCGGCGAAAACCTTGCGCGTCTCGAACTCACCGTCGCCATCGCTGTCCTCCAGGATGATGATGCGGTCGCGACCCTGTCCCTCGGGCTGGCGGTTGGGATAACCGTGCGCCTCGGCGACCCAGATGCGCCCGCGGTCGTCGAAGGCGAACGCGACCGGCTGGCGGATGCCGGGCTCGGCGGCGACAAGCTCGGCCTGGAAGCCGTGCACGAGCTTCAGTCCCGCGACGAGTTTCTGCGCGGCGGGATTCGCGACCGCGGACGGCTTCGCGGGATTATCGCGGAGGTGCCAGAGCACGGGACTGGCGTGGAGCCGGGTTAGGTCATCGACGCCGGCGTTGCGGCGCAGGGGAGGGTCGCCGTTCTTGCGCACCGCTCCGATGTTGGGGTCGATCGCGGGCGCCTTCGCCGCGGCCTGCGCGGCGGGACGCGCGGGCGGCGCCTCGGTGGCTCCGAGATCGGTGAGGTGGATATCGCGGAACTGCACCTTCACCGGCCCGGGGCCGCTGTGCAGCTGGAACGCGAGTAGCCCGCGGTGTGCCGCGGCCCCCGTCTGGTGGTCATCGAGCACGGCGACGCGCGTGCCGTTGAGCCACAGTTCGATGTGCGGTCCGCGTGCGGTGACGCGGTAGGTGTTCCAGGCGGGCGCGGGCCGGAGGAGCGCGGCGTAATCGGCCGGCTCGCCGAATTTCTCGCTCCAGCGCCGGCCGTCCGGAGCGATCGAGACGCGGTCGCCGCGTTCGACGAGCAGCTTGCGCCCGTGCTCTTCGTAAAGCCGTCCGAGCCAGGTCCGCCCCAGATCCAGGTCGGCCTGGTAGCCGGCGGCGTGTCCGTCGGGTTCGCGCCGCGAGCGGAACTGGAGGCCGGAGTTCGCGCTGGCATCCCCGCTGATCCGGAACTCGGCGGTGAGCTCGAAGTCGGCGACTTCGCCGCGCCAGTACAGGAACTCGTTCCGTGCCAGCGTCGCGCCCGCGGCGATCTCACCGGTGATGGCGCCTGCCTCCACGCGCCAGCTGCGCGCGTCACCTTCCCATCCGTCCAGGGTGCGGCCGTCGAAGAGGGGTCGCGGCGCCGGCGCGGCCGGGAGCGCGGCGGTGAGGAGGGCGCAGGGCAGGAGGAGACGGAGGGTGGGCATGGGGTGGACGGGGCGGGGCGCGACACGTCGCGCGGGGCCTTTTCATCAAAGGACCGCGGTTCCCGGCGGGGCAAGAGCGCCGTGCCGGGCGGCGGTAATTCCGCGTTTCGCCCTGTCCAAAGGCGCAAACCTGCGTCAGATTGGAGACGATGCGGATCGCCGTGATCGCCGACACCCACGACCGACTGCCCGCCGACCTGCCCGCGCGGCTGCGCGGCGCCGATGAGATCTGGCACCTGGGCGACGTGTGCGCGCCGGACACGCTCGACGCGCTGGCGGAGTCGGGCGCGCCGCTCCTCGTGGTGCGCGGCAACTGCGACGCCCATCCCTGGCCCCTGGCGCTCGACCTGCGTCGCGCGGGGCGCCGCGTGCACCTCGTGCATATCCCGCCGCGTCGCCCTCCGCCCGGCGCCGAACTCGTGTTGCACGGTCACACGCATGTGCCGCGGGACGAGACCGACCCGCTGGGGGTGCGCTGGTTGAATCCGGGCTGCATCACGCGCCCCAATCGCGGCGCGCCCGCGGCGTTCGCGTGGCTTCACCTCGAGAACGGCCACCCGGCCGGCTGGCTGCCGGAGCGACTGTGAACGGTTCCGTGCCCGCGTCGCCATGCGCATCGACCCCCGGTTCTGGCCCAATCTCCTCACGGCGACCCGCATCGCGCTGATGCCGGCCGTGCTGGCCGCCGCCTTGGCGGGTTCGCGGTGGTGGTTCACGGCGCTGATCGCGGCGGCGCTGGCGACGGACGCGCTGGACGGTTTCCTGGCGCGCCGGCTCAAGGCCTTCTCGGAGTTCGGGCGCAAACTCGACAGCGCCGCGGACTACGTGACGCTCGTGGCCGGGGTCTGGGGCATCGCGCTCCTGTGGCCCGACGTGATGCGGCGGGAGTTGCCCTGGGTGGTGACCGGCCTCGCGGCGTTCCTCGCGGTGATCGTCCACGGATTCGTGCGGCTGGGCCGCGCGCCCTGCTACCACACGTGGGCCTCCAAGGCCGGGGCGGTGGCATGTCCGCTGACGCTTGTGCCGCTGTTGTCGGGAGGTACGGCGGCGCCTTTCCACGCGGCGATCGTCTGGCTGGTGCTGGCCGGGTTGGAGGAGATCGCGATCGCGCTGGTGTTGCCGGATCACGGGGGCGAGATGCCGACGGTGTGGCACGCGCTGCGGCGGCGCCGGGCGCGTGCGGAGGGCGGCTGAGGGCCTTTCGCATAACGCGCTCGCGCCGCGGACGCCGTTGCGTTCACTCGCGGCCGGTTTGATCACCGCGCAGCAGGAACTTCCCGGTTTGTTTACGCCGCCGCCCGGCGTGCCCACCGCGCCGCCGCCGCGCCCGCGGCCGGCGGCGCCGGCCGTTCCCGGCGGCGACGGCGTGG
>CAIUOU010000105.1 GCA_903900845.1 uncultured Opitutia bacterium | reverse complement strand
GGAGTGAGGTCAGCAGACGACGGCGGAGCGGGTGGGGATGGGGTTTCATGCGACGGGTTGGGGTGGGAAGCCGGACGGGGTGTCCGCCGGCTCTTCCCCTGCACCCTCAGGGGCCGGAACCGCCCGCTCACGTTGAATTCTGCTGTCTCCCGGAGAGACAAGTGCTCTTCCCACCGGAGCCGCGGGGGCGGTTAGTCCGGCCGTTTCTTCTTCCCGGGGGAGCTCGCGTCGCGCTTCTTGCCCGCGCCGGGGCGCGGTTCGGCCGGGGAGGCGAGGGGCTTGCGCGGCAGCAGTTCGTCGCGCATCGCGGTCTGGTAGACGAAGGTGGCCATGACGACCGCGGCCTGCCGGAGGTCCTCCTCGATGGCCCGGTCGTACAGGTCCATGTTCCCGTGCCAGGTGCGGGTGCGGTACTCGAGGTCGTCCTGGATAAACTGGAATCCGGGCAGGCCGATGTTGTCGAAGCTCACGTGGTCGGTGGATCCCGTGCGGGAGAGCGTCACGGTCTCCGCGCCGAGATCACGCAACGGCTTCAGCCACTCGCGGAAGACGCCGCGCAGCGTCTCGTTGCCCTGCAGGTAGATCCCGCGGATGCGGCCGCCGCCGTTGTCCAGGTTGTAGTAGGCGGAGATCTGCTCGTAGGCGTGCTTCCGGTTGGTCACGCCGATCGGCGGCGGACCGGCGCGGGTGCTCGCGCCCGCGGGGGCGGGAGGCGGCTCGCCGAAATGGCGGGTGACGTAGGCCTTCGACCCGAGGAGGCCCTGTTCCTCGCCGCTCCAGAGCGCGAGACGGATGGTGCGGCGCGGCGAAAGGTTCAGGGTCTTCAGGATGCGCGCCGCCTCGATGACGACCGCGCAGCCGGTGCCGTTGTCGGTCGTGCCCGTGCCGCCATGCCACGAATCAAGGTGCGCGCCGAGCATCACGATCTCCGCGGCGCGGTCGCCGCCGGGAATTTCGGCGAGGACGTTGGCGGCCGGGACTTCGTCGGTCAGATAGTCGGCGCTCAGCTCGAGCGCGACGCGCGGTGGCGTTCCGTTCACGGCGAGGCGCACCAGACGGTTGAAATGCTCATTGGCGAGCACCACCTGCGGGATGATCGGCGGGCAGTCCTTCTTCCAGACCGACATGCCGCGGGGCGGCGAGGGGACGGCACCTGCGGCGGGTTCCTCGGCGGGAAGGGGCGTGGTGGTTCCCGGACCATAGACGGAAGCGGCGGTGGCGAAGAGTGCCCCTGCTTCTCCGCGGTTGCTCGGCTGCAGGAGGACGGCGACACCTTCCTCGGCGAAGAAACGGTAGCGTTGCGGCGTGAGCGCGATCGCGGACCGTTGCGCGGGGTCCGCCATCGGGTTGGGCGCGGGTGGCCGCGCGAGACCGGTGCCGAGGCCGTCGGAATTGGCGAGGGCCAGCAGCTGGGCGTCGGTTTTCCGCAGCGCGAGCGGCTCAAATCCCACCTTCATCGGCACCAGCGAGCCGTCGAGGACGATCTTCCCGCGCAGCTTACCGCGGTGGCGCTCAAAGTCCTCCGGTTTCTTGATGTCGACGTGGACGACTTCCCCGTCGATCCGTCCTCCGGGCACGCCGGGCGACCACGCCTTGGGCAGCGCGACAATCGGCGTGGCCTCGGGCGCGAAGGCCTGCAGCGAGAATGCCCGCAGCACCCAACCGCGCTCAAATCCGCTCCACGGCTCGACCCGCACTTGGTCGAAGCCCCATGATTCAAGGCGTTGCCGGGACCACGCGATGGCGCGGCCGAGTCCGGGTGATCCCGTGAGGCGCGGGCCGTTGAGATCGGTGAGCGCGAGGAGGGTGGACATGACCTCCGAGCGGTTGAGTCCTTCGTCCCGGATGCGGGCGAGCGGGTCGACGGTTGCGGGCGACGCGGCAGCGGGCGTATCCGCTCCGCGAAGGGCCGCGCTGGCGGCGACAAAGACCAGGAGAATTCCGGATGCGATGACGCGCGGCCATCGGGACGGGGAACGGGGGCTCATGCCCGCACGATCGGCGGCGGTTAGGGGCGGGCAACGCCAATTGCGCTTTCACGCCGAGGTGCGGTGCAGCTTTGGAGAGGCCGGTGGTTGGGCGATCGAGGTGCCGGGGATGAAGCGCGGGGCGAGCAGGTCGTGCGTCGGCTTGAGGGTCGCGCCCGCGGCAAGACGCACGAGCAGCACGGTCAACTTCCGCGCGATCACGGCGGGATCGGTGCCGTAGCGCGCGACTGACGGCGAAAGGTATTCGAGGAAGGGGTCGTCCTCCCGGCACACGATGGAAAGGTCGCCGGGGAGAGAAAAACCAGCCTGGGAGAGCAGCGTGAAGACCGCGGGCACCGCGAGTGTCTTGGTGACGAAAAGAGCGGTCGGACGAGGCCGTAGCGCCGCGAGGCGCCGGATGTGCCGGGTGATATCCGGCATGCCGACCTCGTGCTTCAACACGACGGGAGGTAGCGCCCCCCGGCCAAGCCCGGCGGTGAATGCTTCGCAGGTCGTGGCGTCGGCGGCGGATCCGGTCCGGCGGAGCAGGATGGCGGTCCGGGTGTGCCCGGCCGCCGCGAGGCGCCCCGCGGCATGGCGGGCGATCGCGGCGTGGTCGTACTCGATGGAAGGCAGGCTGATGCCCGGGAAGGTCGAGCCCACGAGGATGGTCGGGATTTTCCGTTCCTGTAACCAGCGCTGGAGCCCGAGCGTGCCGGTGAACACCACCCAGGCCGAGCGGGGGTGCGTCGCGGCCAGGTGCTCGAGCGCCCGCCCCGGACGGTGACCGAAGGTGCGGCCGCCTTCCACCAGTACGAGATCAAGCCCCTCCTGCAGCAGGCGTGGACGCAATTCACCGACCCAGCGTCCCACGGAGGGGCGCAGGCGCCACAGTGGTTCAGGGAGCAGGAGTAGCACGCGCTCGATGGTGGGTCCGGATTCGCGGTTGGTGGTGTCGACGCGAACCAGCGTAGGCAGGCCTTGGCGGAGGCTGAGCAGCCCCCGCGTGTGCAGGGACTGCAGCGCGGTGCGCAGCGTTTTGCGGCTCACGAGCAGCTGACGGCAGAGCTCGAATTGCCCCGGCAGTTCGCCTCGCCATCGTCCCGACCGCAGCCCCGCTTCGATCACGGCGGCCGTCTGCTCGGACAGGAGCGAGCGTCGCGGTAACGGTGCGTTTCCGTGCACGGGCGCTTCGTGTCGTGTCCCTGGAGTCGAATGACGATTCATGGCAACCGTCGGCCGAGGCCGCCACCTCGCGCGGGGACGAGCAGATCGATGCGCAAGTACGAGGGGTAGTCGTCGTAGGGTTCCGGGATGAACAAGTCCGGATGATGGTGGAGATTCCAGGGCGGCTTGTCGCCGCTCCAGGCCGCCGTGGGACCGGCGGGCGGTGGCCGGTTTGCGCACCACGGCGGCAGCCACTGCTGGAGGAAGCGGTGGCGGAAGGTGGGGGTGTTCACCGCGGCGAGGCGCTCCTTCCAGCCGGGCCACGGCAGGAGGTTCTGCACCGTGAACAGGCCTCCGATGTTCGTGAACGGTAAGACCGCGACCAACCTGGCGCATAGGGGCGCGAGCGCGGGGTTGTCGCCGAACGCGGTGCGGCAAGTCAGCCAGCGGTCGCGGATTTCAGCGAGGACGGTGCTCATGGTTTCGCGATATTGCCGCGGTAGAGCCCCTTCGAATACGGGAACAGGAAGATCATGGCGGGGCTGGGCCCATCGCCTCGGGCCACGTAGTCGAGCTGCCACGGTGCTTTGGGGGCCGACGTGGACCGGGCGGACGCGGAGACAAGCGCCGCCAACAGCGTCCGGGCAAAACGGAGGGGTTCTGGGTGCATGCCGGGGAGGGGTGCCCCGAGCGAAGCGGGCAACCACCCGGCGCGGCAAGTTTTTCGCCGGCGGGTGCGAATCAGGCGCTGATGGTCTCCAGAGAACAGCCGCCGGACGCAGAGGGGGAGTCCTCGCAGTTGGGGCGGGCGATGACGCCCGGATACGGCTCAGGCGCGAACTCGCGGTCGGGCTCGGCGAGAAGATGACGGTCACACACGGTGAAAAGCTCCCGTTCGTTCGCCGTACGCCGCATGTCGTGCAGGAAGGCACCGTCCGGATCGACGCTCTGCCCCACGAAGTTCAGGTACTTCTTCATCTTGTTCACGTGCTGGTGCTCGGCGAGGCCGGGGAAAGCGGTGGCCCGATACAAGCGCTCGATGTACTCGCGGGCGTGGGCAAGGGTGGTGCGGAACGGCTCGCGTCCGGTGAACCGCTCGCGGCATTGCCGGAAGATCCACGGGTTGCGGATCGCGTGGCGTCCGATCATCACGCCGGCGGCACCGGTCGAGCCGACGACGGACGCCGCCTTCTCCGCCGAGGTCACGTTGCCGTTGGCGAGGACGGGGCAGCGTACCCGTTTCGCCGCGTGCCCGATGAGGTCGTAGCTCACTTCGCCGCGGTACATCTGGCGCACGGTGCGACCGTGGACGCTCAGCAGGTCGACACGATGCTCGTTCACGAGATCCAGCAGGACCTCGAAGTGGCGCGCGTCCTCGAAGCCGACGCGCATCTTGACTGTGAAGAGCCCGGGAACGGCGGCACGGAGGGCGGCCAGGATCTCGCCGACCCGTTGCGGCTCGCGAAGCAGGCCGCCGCCGACGTTCTTGCGGTAGACCTTGGGGGCGGGGCAGCCGAGATTGAGGTCGATGCCGGCGACCGGGTGGTGGAGCAGGGCTTCGGCGGTGCGTCGCAGGTGCGTGATGTCCTCGCCGATCAGCTGTGCGAAGACAGGGCGCCCGGTCTCGTTCTCGTCGATGGAGCGGAGGATGTGGGGCTCGGGGCGGGACTGGGCGTGGACGCGCAGGAACTCGGTGAAAAAATAGTCGGGCGGCCCGTAGTGCGCGACTACGCGCATGAACGCCAGGTCGGTGACGTCCTGCATCGGCGCGAGGGCCGTGAGGGGGGTCTGCGGCAGAAGGCCGGCGGGGAGGGCCGGCGGTAGCGCGGGGACGGCGGACATCGGGCCGGTCAACCGCGCTCGTCTTCCTCGCCGCTATTCTCCTCGGCCTGCTGCTTCAGGACCTTCTCAAGCACCTCCGACATGTCCTCCACGCCCTCGAAGACGGTGTGCGCCACGTAGAGCGGGCGCTTCTGCTGGAGGGAGAGCACGATGGAGTCGCTGGGACGAGCGTCGATCTCGACGAGTTTGCGCCCCAGTTCGTTCTCCATCGCGAGCAGCAGCCGGGCGAAGAACGTACCCTCGCGGGCGTCGTTGACCACCACGTGCTCCAGCCGGACACCGAGGCCGAGGAAAATGCTGCCGATCAGGTCGTGGGTGAGGGGGCGCTCCTTGCGCACACCGTTCAACGTCATCTGGATCGCGCCTCCGACCGAGTGGTCAACGTAGATCACGAAAGTCTTTTCGTCGTTCCCGAGGAAAACGGCGCAGCCGTTCGCGGTGGGCATGACTCCCTTGATGGTGACGAGGACCGAGTCGTTGGGCATCAGGTTAATTTTGTCTCGGTCGCGTTCCGCTGCAAGCGCGCCGGCCTGGCCTCAGGCGAACCCGAGCAGGTCAATGTCCCATGCCTTCGCCTGCTTCAGCACCGCGGGACGGTCGAGGATCAGCACTCGGCCCGATTCAAGCGCGGCGGCGCCGATGCCTGCTTCGCGCATGGTCTCAAGCGTGCGCTGCCCGAAGCAGGGCACATCGAAACGCCAGTCCTGCGCCGGCTTAACCGTTTTCACGAAAAGGGCGCCCTTGGGGCGGAAAGTGCCGGCGCGGCGGATCATCTCATCGGTTCCCTCGAACGCCTCCACCGCGAGTACGGTGCCCTCGCGGACGACGCATCCCTGGCCGATGTCGAGGCGCGCGCACTCGCGGGCGATCTGCACGCCGTGGTCCACATAATCGTCCCCGATCGAAAAGCGCCCCCCGGTCATGCAGCCGGGCGTGGCGAGGTGCGCGTCGAGGAAGCTGCGAGCGTCGAGCAGGGTGACGCCGAGGGCCTCGATTTCCTTGGCGATGGCCCCGAAGATGGTCTCGGCGTTGCGGCGCCTGAGCGAAAGAAGCAGGGTCGCGGCCTTGAGATCGGGATGGAGACCGCTGAAGAGCTTCCGCGGGGTGATCTGGCCGGCCATGACGGCATAACCGGCGTCGAAGTCGCGCAGGGCGCGAAGCATGTGGCCGAGTTGGCCGACCTTCAGGATTCGACGGTGGTCCTCGGGTACGGAGTCGACGAGTTCGTGGGACGTCTCCTCCTCGAAGGCGACCAGCCGCAGGGGGGAGCCCGCCCGGAGGACCGCCGCCGCCATCAACTGTGGGTAGAGACCCTGACCGGCGATCAGGGCGACCGGGCGCCTGGGGTCGAAGCCGGCGGGCAGGAAGGCGGAGGCTGAAGCCACGGCTGAAAGTGTGCAGCCAGGCGGGGCCGGTTGAAGCTCGAAAATGTACCGGTGGCGCCGCGTGCCGGACCCGGCTTCAGGACTGCGAACCGTAGTATTTCTTGTAGCTCCGGTAGTACCGGTAGCTTGAGTAGTACTCGATACGGCGGTGCGAGATGCCGTTCAGGATAACGCCCAGCACCTCGTTCTTCCCGTCGCGCAGCGAGCGCATGTATAGGCGGATGTGCTTCCGGTAAGCACGATTGAAACGGCAGACGTAGATGACCTCGTCGCTACGGCTGGCGATCAGCATAGCGTCGGTGACCGCGCCCAGCGGCGGTGAATCGATGATGATGACATCGAACGACTGCTTCAGGGTGTTGAACAGGGTGGCGTAGGCGGGATCCTCAAGGATGGCGGTGGGGCTCTTGGAACGGCCGCCCGAACGCAACAACCACAGGTTCGGGGCGACGCTCAAGATTCCGAGGTCGGGGCTTTTGTCGAGGTTGCGGCCAATCTGCGCCCCGGCCTCGTACCACTTGATGATGCCCGCATCGTTTTCCTGGGCGAAGTGCCGATGAATCATCGGGCGGCGCAAATCGCAGTCCACCAGCAGTGTTTTCCTGCCGTGACGGGCGAAGCTCCCCGCCACGTTGCACGAGACGATGGTCTTACCCTCGCCCGGAATGGTGCTGGTGATCAGGATGGACTTCGGGAAATCCAGTTTGGAGCGGATCTTGATCGAGCTGTAGACGCCGAGAAACGCCTCCGCCCCCAGATCCTGCCGCTCCTGGGTCAGCAGGGTGTGTCTCTCGTTGTTCTTGGTCGAACTAAGATCCGGGACGATGCCGAGCAGGTCGGCCCCGATGAATGACTCGACATCCCAAGCGCTTTTGATGCGGTCGTCGATGAAGCTCAGTCCTACCGCCACGACCAGAAAGACGATCACCCCGATGCCGATGCTGGTCTTGGTGATCTGGGCCTTGTTGGGCGCGAAGGGCGTGGGATTGACCGTGGCCCGGTCAAGCGGCCGCACCGGGACGTTCTCGATGTTCTTGACGGTCTTGGTGTCGTTCAGGCGGGCGAGAATCGAACGGTAATTCTGCTCCTTTGTGTCCGCCTCCGTCTTCAGGCTGCTGTAGGCGATGCTGGTCTCGGTGAGGTCGAGTTGCGCCTTTTCCGCGCGGGCATAATCTCTCTCCGCCATGCGGAGGCTCTGCTGCGCCTCGGCCTGACGGGTGCGCAGTTCGGCCACCGCCTGGATGATGGCGCGGTTGAGATCGCTCTCCGTGACGGCTATCTCGCTGTTTTTGGCCAGAATTGACGGGTGCAGGTCGAGATAGCGCTCCGCGAGCAGGTTAAGTTCCTGGCGGAGGCGCACGAGCTGGTTGTTCAGCGGCGCGACCATGACGTGGGAACCGATCTCGGCGATCTCGAGCAGGTTCAGGTTGGCGGCTTGGAAGGAGGCGATCTGCCGGACCTTTTCGTCGGCCTGTGCCAGCCGGAAACGGCATTCCTCCTGGTGCGCGGCTGCGCGCTTGAACTGCTCCGTCACCAGATTGGTCGAACTGTCGAGCGAGAGCAGGTTCTTCGCCTTCATATACCTTTGCAGCACCTGATTAGCCTCCTCCGACTCGAGGCGCAGCCTCTCGGCTTGGGTCGTCAGGAATTGCACCGCCGTCTGGTTCCCGGAGTTTCCCTTCGTGAACAGATAGCGCATGAACGAGTCCACGTACTTGTTCGCGATGACGGCGGCCGACTCCGGATCCTGGTGGGTGACGTTGATGCTGATGATATAGCTGGCCCGCGAGGGGATGGCTGACATCGAGCCCAGGTCGACGGCCACATTCGCCGGATCGGTTCCCGGTGGGTTACGTTTCAGGCCGGCACGCTTGAGGATGAGCTGCTCCTCGGGCGTCAAAGCCGCGCGCACCTCGGCCGCGAGCATCGAGCTGCGGAGAACTTCGAGGTGCGTGTTCATGTCGACATCGGACCTCACCGTCGTGTCCACCACGCCCTGGATCGCGACCACGGTGTCGGGTTTCTCGAACTGCATCGTGGCCCGCGAGGAAAACAGCGGCGTGGCCTGCATCGCCCGGTAGCCGTAGCCGATCGAGATCAGCAGGGCGAGCGGCAGGGCGATCCAGGAGCGTTCCCGCAGGATGATGAAGTAGTCGCGCAGCGTCCTTCGCTCGACGACGTCGTCTCCCGTATGGTGGGCGGGCGCCGGCTTGGCTTTGGGGGAGGTCTCGGCCATGGAACGCGTGGTCAGATAATCTTCTCGGGCACGTAGACCATGTCGTCGGGCTCGAGCACGAAGTTGGCATCCTTCGTGTTGGCGTTGGTGCGGCCCTTGATGCCGCTCTCGACGTCGAGGATGAAGAACTGCTGGGTGCCGTCCGGCAGCGTGCGGGTGACCTTCACGGCTGAGCTCCGCGCCGTGTCGGTGAAGCCGCCGGCCTTGAAGATGAGATCCTTGATGGTGAACTCCGCGTTCGGCGGGAGATCCTGGCGGCCTTGGATGTTTACCTTGCCGCTCACAATCACGGTGCGCGGCGTGTACTCGTCGACGGTGATGTTCACGCGCGGGCTGCGCAGGAACTTCCCATCCTGGTAAGCCTTGGCCACGGCAGCCTCGGCTTCAGGGATCGTGAGTCCCGCGAGACGTACCTCCTTAATTAGGACAAGATTGATGGTGCCGACCGGCTCTACCCGCGCACCCGCAACCTTGAGATCCGATTCGCCCAGCACCGACACGGAGACTCGGTCCCCGCGCGAGATGCGGTAGGGTGAGGCGAGCTTCTGGGCAGGACTACCGGTCTGGCCCTGCGCGTGCGCCTGGGAGGCGAAAAGCGTGACAGCGGTGAGGGCGAGCAGGAGGGAGCGACGGAGCATGCGGGGTGTCACCAGCGTGAGGAAACGTTCGCGTTCCAGGTTGAACGGGTGAAATCAGCCGAGCCGGACGTCGAATAGTTGAAGAACTGGGTGTAGGTGGCGGCTGCTTGAAGGTGCTCGTTGAGCGTATAGGAAACGGACAGGTCGGAGTTGATGAACCGGTCTTTCCGGACAGTGCCCCCCACGGCACCGGGCGGAAGATTGGCGGCCGCCTGGCCGATGTACGAACTTTCCCCGTAGCTGGAGTTGAAAGCGACGCTGAGCTTGGCTGTGGCGGAGTACCGCACCGACGCCGAGAGGTTGGCGGTGTCCACGACGTCATCGGTCGCGGTGGTCGAGAAGTCCTTGGATAGCGAGCTCGTCACCCGCAGCTTGCGGGAAATGTCGTAGGAGGTGGAGCCGCTCGCGAACCACGAAGTGAAGCGGTCGTTGCCGGGCGCGCGCCCGGTGGAGCCGCGGGTTTGCAGGCCGGCGCGCAGGTTCCCCTGCAAGCCACGGATGAGCTTTCCGCTCAGACCCATCGACAGGGCGTGGTCCGTACTCGAAGTCTCCCGGGAGGTCTCACTTAAGCGGTAGCGGTAGCCGGCGTAAGCCTCTCGAACGCTGCTCAAGATACGGATCATATCCAGCGAGGTGCTGAAGGTGCGCAGGCTGGCGAACGCCTTCTCGTCGAGGTAGTCCTTGGCGGAGTAGTTTAAGCTGGAACCAAGGGTGTAAGCCCCCGCCAGTGGGTACCGGAGACTCAGCCCGACGGGGATGCTCCAGTAAGTGCTTCGGGTGTTCACCGAGGCGTCGGCCCGGCTCTCGCGTGAAGCCGAGAAGTTCAGCGAGCCGGTCGTTCGGCCTCCCTGTTTCAGGAGTTCGAGGCGGAAGGCGGGGTTGTCGAAATCCTGGTCTCGCAGGTCGGAGAAACGTGAGGAGTCGACCGTCATCCCCGCGTTGACGCCGATCCAGCCGCTGCGACGCGTGTATTCCGCGGCAAAGGACGTGCCCCAAATAAGGTCGCGGCGGTTTTCGCTGCTCATGAAGACGTTCGAGTCTTCGGTCACGGAAGCGCCGAAGTTCACAAAGATCTTTTGCTTTCCGTCATCGAGCGAAACCAGGGCGTGCGAGGATGGGGCGGAGGCCAAGGCCACCATTGAAAAAAGGAGAAGCGGTCTGCGGAGGGCCCTCATTCGGATCTCGGCGGGGGATCAAAACCTCACTTCAGAGAGTTGAACGGCTGACGGTGAACTCGACCGGCAGGTTGGCGGGAACCGTCGCGGGCGGGCCGTTACCTTGGGGATTCGCGGGAGGATTGGGGTTTCCACCCGCCTGCGGCGCCTGACCGCCGGCCGCCTGGGCGGCCACGGTCTGCGCTCCCGCGGAAGAGACCTGCTGCACCGCCGTTGTGGCGGCTGCGGACTGGGAGATTGCGCCGGTTGCGGCCGAGGAGGCTGTTTGGCTCGCGGTCTGGGTGACGCTGGCCGGCACCGCCGCCGCCGCAGCGGTCATCGCCGAGGTAGTTTGATTCGTGGCGGCGGCGACGGCGGAAGTCACGGCAGCGGTGGTCTGGGAGGAAGCCATGGCAGAAACGGTCGCGACCACCGCCGCGGCCTGCGCCGGGACAGCCGAGGCCACCGCGCTCGCCACGCTAGCGGCTGCGGCGGGCGAGCCTGCAGCCACGGCCGCGACCACCGCGGCCGCCTGGCTCGGATTGCCGCGGGCGGCGGCTGCGGCAACGGCCCCCGCCTGCGCGGGCGAGGAAGTTGCCACGGTTGCGACGATGGCCGCCGTCTGACTGGGCGCGGAGGCAATAACGGCCGTGGTAATGGCTACCGCCTGATTCGGAATCGCGAGTACCACGGCGGCCGCCACGGCTGAAGCCGAGGTCGGGGCGGCGGTTGCGACGCTCTGAGCCACGGCTGCGGCCGAGGCTGGGACCGCCGTCGCGACGGACGCGGCTATCCCTGCGGCGGAGCTGGGTGCGACCAGGGTGATCGCCGAGGCAATTACTGCCGCGGCGGAAGGGTTGGCCTGCGCCGCTATTTCGGCGATCGCCGCCGCGGCTTGCGGGTTTTGGCCCACAATATCGGTTACTCCCGTGGTGTCTCCGGAGCGGGCGGCCTGCTGCACCTGCGCCACCACTTCGGGGGAAAGACTGCCGGTCTGGCTGGGAGCCGAGGAGGGCGGCGGCGTGGCGTTGAAGACGGAGGTCGCGATGGACGCAGCGGCTGAGGGAACCACGGAGGTGACGGCGGCCGCGAGGCGGCCCGCGGCCTCGGGGTTCGCCTGCGCGGCGGTCTGGGCGATGGCTGTGGCTAACGACGGATTCTGGGCGGCAATCTTCGCGACCGCCGCTGCGTTTCCGGATTGAGCAGCCTTTTGGACCTCAGCCGTTTGGGCATCGGACATCTTTGGTGCCTGCGCGATAGCCGCGATGGAGGAGACCGCGAGCACCACGCCTTGGAGGGTAATCTTTTTCATTTTTATTTTGGATGTGCTTCCCGATGGGCGCTGGGTCCGAAGCGAAAGGTCGATTAACTAAGGTTATGAAAGCTCGGAAGATCTGGAAAACGTGTCGCAAGGCTCGATCGGCTGGGCGTGCCTGAGCCAGGCCACCTGCCGCATTGAGCAAAAAGGATTTTCCACTCCGCGAGATAGGTATAACACCCTACTTTTCGCAAGCGCGGATTCCCGTCTCGGTCGAATTGCCGAGCAAGGACGATCAGCCCACGACCAGATTCAGGATTTTACCCGGTACGTAAATGACCCGGACTAGGTTCTTCCCATCCAGGTGTGGGGCCACCTTGGGGTGCGCCCGGGCGGCGGACAACGCCTCCGCTTCCGCCGTACCCACGGGCACCAACTGGTCTCCGCGGAACTTGCCGTTGACCTGGAATACGAGCTTCACCTCGGATTTTTCGAGGAGCTTCGGATCGTGGACTGGCCACCCCGCCTGTTGAATGAATCCCGTGCCGCCAAGGCGGCTCCAGAGTTCCTCGGCGATGTGCGGGGCGAACGGCGCGAGCAAACGCAGGAAGGTCCGCGCGATCTCGATTTCGATCCGCGGCGCCTTCTGGAGCGCGTTCACGAAAATCATCATCTGGGAGATCGCGGTGTTGAACCGCAGGCCCTCGATGTCGTCGCCCACCTTGCGGATCGTCTCGTGCAGCAGGCGCTTCAAATCGATGGCCGCCGCGTCTCCGGGGTCGGAGGCGCTGAGTTTTACGTTCATTCCGCCGTCCTCTCCGACCAGCTCTCGCCAGACTTTCTGGAGGAACCGGTGCACGCCCTCGATGCCGCGGGGATTCCACGGCTTCATCGCCTCGAGCGGCCCGAGGAACATCAGGTACAATCGCAGCGTGTCCGTGCCGTGGGACTGGATGATCACGTCGGGGTTCACGACATTGCCGCGGCTCTTGGACATTTTTTCCCCGTCCTCGCCGAGGATGATGCCTTGATGAAAGAGACGGCGGAAAGGCTCGGGTTCCGGCACCACGCCCAGATCGAACAGGACCTTATGCCAGAAACGGGCGTACAGGAGGTGGAGCACGGCGTGCTCGGCGCCGCCCACGTAGAGGTCGGGGCCGCCCCAGTAACGAAGCGACTCCGGGCCCGCCAGGTCGCGGTCGTTCCGGGGGTCGAGGAAACGCAGGTAGTACCAGCACGATCCGGCCCACTGCGGCATGGTGTTGGTCTCGCGCCGCGCCCGCACCCAATCGTCGCCGGCGGGTCGGGGTTGCGAGGCTGGTATGGATTTTCCGGTGACCGCGTTCAGCCACACCTCGACCCAGTCATGCTCGTTGGCCAGCGGGCTCTCGCCGGTGCCGCTGGGCAGATAGGACTGCACTTCGGGCAGCTCGAGCGGCAGCGAGGAGGCGGGCACAGGAAGCGCGTGGTACACCTGGCCGTTCTCCGCATAGGAGACGGGCTGCGGCGGGAGGTCCGCGCCGCGCCGCGCCGCGACCCGCGCGTAGTCCTCCGGTGTGACCCACACGATCGGGAACGGCTCTCCCCAGTAGCGCTGCCGCGAGAACAGCCAATCGCGCAACTTGTAATTGACGCTCGCGCGGCCGACGCCGCGTCCCGCCAGGTCCTCGGTCATGCGCCGCTTGGCCTCCTCCCACGGGAGCCCGTCGTACCCCGGGGAGTTTACCAGCCGGCCCTCGCCGGTGTAGGGGAGCTGCTCGTCGCCTTTTTCCCCCGCGATCACGCGGATGATCGGCAACTCGAAGCGCGTCGCGAACTCGTGGTCGCGTTCGTCATGCGCGGGTACCGCCATGATCGCCCCGGTTCCGTAGCCCATCAGCACATAGTCCGCCGCCCAGACCGGAACCTTGCGGCCGTTGATCGGGTTGATCGCGAACGCGCCGGTGAAGACGCCCGACTTGTCCTTCGCGAGGTCCGTGCGCTCGAGGTCGCTCTTGGCCGCCGCCGCCTTCCGGTAGGCCGCCACGGCGTCCCGATGCTCCGGCGCGGTGATCGTGTCCACCAAAGGATGCTCCGGCGCGAGCACCATGTAGGTGCACCCGAACAGGGTGTCCGGCCGCGTGGTGAACACCCGCAGGGACGCTTCCGGATGGCCTTCCAGCGCAAAGGTCAGCTCGGCCCCCTCGCTGCGCCCGATCCATGCCTCCTGCATCCGCTTGGTGGATTCAGGCCAGTCCACCTCCTTCAGGTCGGCGAGCAGCCGCTCCGCGTAGGCGGTGATCCGCAGCACCCACTGCCGCAGGTTGCGCCGCTCGACCGGGAAGTTGCCGACCTCGCTGCGCCCGTCGATGACCTCCTCGTTGGCCAGCACGGTGCGGAGCTCCGGGCACCACCACACCGGGCGCTCGTCCACGTACGCCAGCCCGCGCTTGAACAGCTGCAGGAAGATCCACTGGGTCCACCGGAAGTACCGCGGGTCCGTCGTGTCGATCTCGCGCTCCCAGTCGTAGGAGAAGCCGAGCGAGCGGATCTGGCGCTTGAAGTTGGCGATGTTGTTGCGGGTGTTCGACGCCGGGTGCGTGCCGGTCTTCACCGCGTGCTGCTCCGCCGGCAGGCCGAACGCGTCCCAGCCGATCGGATGCAGGACGTTGCAGCCACGGGCCCGCTTGTAGCGCGCGAGGATGTCGGTCGCGGTGTAGCCCTCCGGGTGGCCGATGTGGAGCCCAGCCCCCGAGGGGTAGGGAAACATGTCGAGGATGTAGTACTTCGGTTTCGAAGACGCGTGGTCGGCGCGGTGGATCCCCGCCGCCTCCCAGGCGTCCTGCCAGTGCGGCTCGAGATCCCTGAAGTTGTAATCTGCGCGGGTGGTGGCCATCATCGAAAACTTGTGATTGTGAAACCTTTCCCAGCCCGGTCAATCTTGGCTCTCCGGCTGCTGGCCCTCGTCGCCTGCGTCGGCGAGGCGCGCGCCGCCATGAGCCGCGGTTTCAACCGCCTGCTGGAGTCGGTCGTCAGCATCAACGTGCGGGAGCTCGCCTTCGAGTCCGGCGCCCGCCGGTACACCTCCAGTCTCGGATCCGGCGTGCTGATGTCGGAGGATGGCGTCGTGCTGACCAACGCCCATGTGGTCAGCCGCCGAGCCGTCGAGATCAACGTGACTTTGTCAAATCTCGAGCGGGTTGGCGCGCGGTTGGTGGGCTGGGACCACTGGACCGACCTCGCCGTGCTGCGGCTCGACATGGACGAGGTGAAGCGGCGGGGCTTCAAGCTCGCCGCGGCGCGTTTCGGCGAGAGCGAGAAGCTTTTCCCCGGCCAGGAGGTTTACGCGGTCGGCACGCCGCATGGTCTCACCCGCACGGTGACCCGCGGAATCGTCTCCAACCCGAACCGCTACTTCGAGGACAACCGCGGCATCAACGGCTACGAGACCGGAATGTTCAACACGTGGCTGCAGACCGACGCCGCCATTAATCCCGGCAACTCCGGCGGGCCGCTGGTCACCTCCGACGGGCGGGTCGTGGGCATCTCTTCGCGCGGTTATCTCGGCGCCAACAACCTCGGGTTCGCAATCCCGGCCACGACGGCCCGCGTGGTGCTCGAGAGTCTGGTGCGGGACGGGGCCGTCGTGCGCAGTTACGTCGGGATCGTGCCGGGCGCATTGCAGGATCTCGAGAATTTCTACGCGCTCGCGCTCAACACGGGCGTGCTCGTGAGCAGTGTCGACCCGGGCTCGCCGGCGGCGAAGGCCGGGCTGCGCCCGGGCGACATCCTGCTGTCGATCGACGGCGCGCGCGTCGACGGGCGCTTTCCCGAGCAGTTGCCGCCGATTCAGAACCTGGTCGCGAGCCGCCCGATCGGGTCCGAATTGCGTCTCGCGGTGAAGCGCGGCGCCGAGACGCGCGAGTTCACGGTCGTGACGGAGCGGCTCGAAAGCCGGGTGGGTGAGGAGTGGGCGCTGGAGAAGTGGGGCCTCAGCGTGCGTCGCGTTTCCCGCACCTACGCCCGCGAGAACCAGCTGGAGGGCACGGACGGCGCGGTCGTGATCGGCGTGCAGCCGGGATTTCCCGGCGACGTGGCCGGGGTCGCGCGCGGTGATATCCTGCTCAAGGTCAACCAGCAGGCGGTCGGCTCCCTTGAGGTCCTGAAGCAGGCGCACGCCGCCTACGAGGCCGCGCCCGCGCCCACGCTGCTCGAGACGCAGCGCAACCGCCGCGTTTCCCTCCTCATTCTCAAGCCATGACGTCTTTTCGCCGCCTTTTCCGCGCCCGCTTCCTGGTCATTACTTTCGCCGCGGTCGCCGGTTCGTCCGCCGCGACGACCGACCTTCCCGCGCTTTGGGCCGAGCGGGTGAAAAGCGTGGTCGCCGTCGAATACGTGACGGTGACCGAGACCGAGCGGCGGCCCACCGTCTCGATGGGGACGGTGGTCGACGCCGCGGGGACCATCATCCTGCAGTCGGTCGCGATCGACCCGCGCGCGGCCCTGCGGCAGCTGAAGGATTTCCGCGTCTACCTCCCGGGCGAGGGCGCCGGCGCGCCGGCGGAGTATCTCGGGCAGGATGCGTTCACCGGCTGGCACTTCGTGCGTGCGGGACAGGAGACCCGGGCTCGGTTGACCCCGGTCACGGCGTTCGCCGGTCCAGGGGAGCCCCGCCGGCCGGCGATCGCCGAGGCGGTCTGGGGCATCGGCCTGCGGCCCAAGGACGAGGACTTCCAGCCGTACATCCTACGGAGCTCCGTGGCCCTGCTGCAGGCGATTCCCCAGCTCACCGCGATCGCCCAGCAGGAGGTGGCCGCTCCGGGGCTGCCCGTTTTCGACCTGCAGGGTGCGTTGGTCGGCCTGGCGGGTCCCTCGGGCGGGCAGACTTTTCTGCAGATCTCGCGCACGGGAAGGCCGGTTCCCACCCTGTTGATCAATGTCGAGGAAAGCAGCGCGTTCTTGGTGGCCGCGGAGGTGCTGCCGCATCTGGGGCGAATCCCGCGCGATCCGTCCGGACGCCCGCTCGCGTGGCTCGGCGCCTACGGACTCGAGCCGATGGATCGCGAGGTCGCCAAATTCCTCAACCTGCAGTCGCAGTCGGGCGCAGTGGTGAGCGAGGTGCTGGAGGGCAGCCCGGCCGAGGCGGCCGGCCTGAAGCCGCGCGACATCGTGCTGGCCCTGAATGGGGCGCCGCTGCCGCAGCTCAAGCCCGACCGCGCGGTCGTCGCCTTCCTCGAACGCGAGGTCGAGCGGCGGGCACCGGGGGAAAAGTTCACGCTGACCGTGCTGCGCGGCACGGAGCGCGTGGAGATCGCGGCGGCGCTCGGTGAGCAGCCGAAGCTGGCGCGCGAGGCGGAGCGGAGGTATTTCGACCGCCTCGGTGTCACCGCACGGGAACCGGTTTACGCCGACGCCATCGAGCGCCGGCAGCGCCCCGGGGTCCTCGCCGGCGTGGTCGCCCATTTCGTCAAGGCGGGCAGCCCCGCCGCCACCGCCGGCCTGCGGCCCGATGACTGGGTGCGCGAGATCGACGGGGCCGAGGTGAAGGATTTCGCGGACGCCACCGCTCGGCTCGCCTTGATCGAGGCTGACGCCGAGCGGGCCGAGTTCGTGCTGCTGGTCGCGCGCGGCAACGAGACCGCCGTGCTGCGCGTGAAGCTGAAGTGAAGGCCTCCCCGCCGGCTTGGTAACGTCTCGCGGGACAAAGGCGGGGTAGACGCGGGCCCCCCGGTGTGACGGGGGACTGCGGGGCTGCCCGTTTGCGGCTTGGCGCCCCGGGGAATCGGGCTTTCCTCGCGATTCATGTTCACTGGCATCGTCGAGGAAACCGGCCGCGTGCTCGCCTTCGAGCCGCGCGCGGAGGCCTGGAGCCTCCGCGTGGCCGCGCAAGCGGTGCTGGAGGGTCTGGCCACGGGGGACAGCATCGCGGTCAACGGCTGCTGCCTCACCGCGGCCGCGTTTGACGCGGGCGGCATCCGCTTCGACGTCCTGGAGGAGACGCGGCGGCTGACCAATCTCGCGGCGCTCGGGCCCGGCGGGCTGGTCAACCTCGAGCGCAGCCTGCGGCTGGGCGGCAAAATGGGCGGGCATTTCGTGACCGGCCACATCGACGCCACCGGGACGGTCGAGACCTTCGAGGCCCGGGGCAAGGACCACTACCTGCGCGTGCGCGTGCCGCGGGAATTCAGCCGGCTGGTGGTGCGCAAGGGCAGCATCGCGATCGACGGGATCTCGCTCACCGTCGCGGAGTGCGGCGACGAATTCCTCGCCGTCTGGATCATTCCCCACACCCGGGAGGTCACCAACCTCTCCGCGCGCCGCTCGGGCGATCCCGTGAACCTGGAGTTCGATCTGCTCGCGAAGCACGTCGAACGCCTGCTGGCGGGACGGGAGTCTTGAGGCCATGCGGCAGGCCCTGATCGCGGTCACCGAGGAATTGCGACGCCTGAAGGGCGCGGGGGTGGGCAGTGTCGCGGTTTCCGATGAGGCGCTGGGGGCGGTGCGTCGCGCCTTGCGTTCCGCCGCGGCGGCGCCGGCCTCCGCCGGACCGGAGACCGCGCCGCCCGCCGAGCCGCCGCCACCCGCGGTGCGCGCGGTCGCGCCGGTTCCCGCGCCGGTGCAGGTTCCCCGGGTCGCCGTGCCGGCGTTACCCGAAGCCCCGGCGGTGAAGTTGCCCGAGGGTGACAAACGCGCCCGTTGGGAGGCGCTGCTCGCGCTCGTTACCGGCGACCCGGTCTGCCGCGCCAACGTCCGTCCCGGCAAGAAGGTCGTGCTCGGCGTGGGCACGCTCGACGCGCGCATCATGTTCGTGGGCGAGGCGCCCGGAGGCGAGGAGGAGATCCAAGGCGAGCCCTTCGTCGGCCCGGCGGGCCAACTGCTCACCAAGATGATCCAGGCGATGGGGCTCGCGCGCGCCGACGTCTACATCGGAAACATCATGAACTGGCGTCCCCAGATGCCCGCGGTGGAGGGCCGTGACCAGGTGGGCAACCGTCCGCCCACGGAGGAGGAGATGCGTTACTGCCTGCCTTTTCTCCGGGCGCAGATCGACGTGGTGAACCCGCAGCTGCTGGTGGCGCTGGGGTCCACGGCCGCGCAGGGCCTGCTCGGCTTCCGTTCGTTCAAGGCGCTCGGCGACGTCCGCGGGCGCTGGCATGATTTCGGCGGCAAGCCGCTGATGGTGACCTACCATCCGAGCTACATCCTGCGGGAGCCGACCAACCGGAAGAAGCGCCTCATCTGGGAGGATCTGCTCAAGGTGATGGAGCGCGGCGAACTGCCGGTCTCGGAGCGGCAGCGCGGCTATTTTCTGGATAAATGAACGCGCTGTGCCCCTTGGTCGCCGCCTGCCTGCTGCTTGGTGTTTCCGCGGCGGGCGCCGCCGAGGCGGGATTGACCTTCGAGGCGCTGCGGGCGCGCGCCGCGGCGCTGGCCGCGGCCGCCCCCGCGCCGGCGCGCGGGGAGGTTCCCGATTGGCTGAGGCGCCTTACCTATGACGACCTCCGCCGCATCAGCTTCGACGGTCGCCGTTCACTCTGGTTGAAGGACGGGCCGGCGTTCGCGGTCCAGTTCCTGCATCCCGGCTTCCTCTTCGACCGCTCGGTGCGTGTGAACGAGGTGTCCGGCGGAGGGGTGCGCCCGCTGCCGTTCCGGAGCGATTACTTTCATTACCAGGGAATCGAGCCCGGCGAGATCCCCGCCGGCATGGGCTTCGCTGGCTTCCGTCTCATGTATCCGTGGGCCGGACGCGGCCGGCCGCCCGCCGAGATCGGCTCCTTCGCAGGCGCCAGCTACTTCCGGTTCCTCCCGGAACGCGCCGCCTACGGCCTCTCCGCCCGCGGCCTCGCGATCGACACGGCCGCCGCCGGCCCCGAGGAATTCCCGCGCTTCTCCGAGTTCTGGCTCGAGCGACCGGCTCCGGATGACGACCAGGTGACGGTTCTCGCGCTGCTGGAGAGCGACCGCGTCACTGGCGCCTACCGGTTCCGCATCGAACCGGGGCGGTCCACCACCGTCGAGGTCCGCGCCTCGCTCCACTTCCGGCGGCCAGTGGGCGTGCTCGGGCTCGCTCCGCTCACCAGCATGTTCTGGCGGGGGGAGGATTCCCATTCGCCGGCGGATGATTTCCGTCCCGAGGTGCATGACTCGGATGGTTTGCAGCTCCACACCGGCCGGGGCGAATGGATCTGGCGTCCCCTGGTGAACGACCGTGCGCTGCGCGTCGCGACCTTCGCCGACGAGAATCCGCGGGGGTTCGGCCTGCTGCAGCGCGACCGGAATTTCGAGAGTTACCAGGACTTGGAGGCCGCCTACCACCGCCGACCCTCGCTCTGGGTGGAGCCGGTCGGCGACTGGGGGCGAGGCGGGGTGCGGCTGGTCGAGATCCCGACCGGCACCGAGTTCGACGACAACATCGTGGCCTGCTGGATCCCCGAGCAGCCGCCTTCCGCCGGAAGCGTGATGGAGCTCCAGTACCGGCTGCATTGGTACCTGGACCGGGAGAACGTGCCGGTCGGCCGAGTGCGGGCCACGCGCAGCGGGAAGACGGCCCACTACGAGCCCGGCCTGCACCGTTTCGTGGTCGACTTCGAGGGCGGGCCGCTCGCGAACCTGCCCGCGGAGGCGAAAGTCGCGCCTGTGGTGACGGTCGGCGAAGGCGCCTCGTTCCACCACGCCTCCATCCAGCGCAACCCGGAGAACGGCACATGGCGCGTCGCCTTCACGATCCGTCCGGTTGATCCGGCGAGACCGGTGGAGCTGCGGTGTTTCATCCGCGGCGAGCAGGGTGAGGCGCTCACGGAAACCTGGTCGCACCTCTGGCCGCGATGAACGGCGCCTCTCCGCATTCCGGCGAGTTCCCGTCCCCGGCGGATTTCCGCCCGTCGACCGGCACGATGGAGGATTGGAACGCCGCCTATGTGCGGGTGGAGGACTACCTGCGCGCCCACCGCATCCACAACCGCCTGCACCAAAGCCGGCTGATCCAGCGTATCCTTGGGCAGACGGCCGCGCGTCATGCGGCGGATCCCGCCGCGAGCCCCACCTTGCTGGCCGCGGAGGAGTCCGCGCGGCTGATGGAGGCCTGGTTCGGCGCGATGCTCGATCGGCATGGCGCGTCCTCCGACCGGCTGGCGAGTGACGGACGCGTGGCGCTGCTCCTGTGCGACGGCCCGGCGCGCTGGCCGTACGCGTTTCTGGACGAGCGGGGTATTCCGCCCGAGTTCCGGAACGCCATGCGCGAGGGCGTGATCCGGGCCGGTCCCGACCTCACGGTCTCGAGCATGGTGCCGCGCCCGATCGATCTCGGGCCGATCCCCGATGTCGCCGGCGACACCATCGAAAGCATGGAGCGTTGGCCGGTCCTGCGCACCCTGGCCCTCTGGCTGGCGCTGGCCGCGATGCTGGCGGTGCTGTTCCGCCTCACCCGGTGAAGACACCCGCCGCCCAGGAGTTGCTGCTGGCCGGGCGAATGGCGCCCGGTCGCCTCGCGCGCCGGCGCTTCCTCTTCTTCACCGCGATCTTCGCGCTGACCAGCGTGGCCGTCTGGTTCCTGGCGGACCTGCTCTGGCGCGGCGGGCTTTCCGGGATCGAGCTGTCGCTCCTCGCGATCTTCGTCGTGCTGTTCGCGCACATCGCGACCGGTTTCGTGACCGCGGTCGTGGGCTTCTACGTCGTGAACCGCGGGGGTGACAGCGCGCGGATCATGACGACCCTGCCGGCGGGTGAGGAGGTGACGCTGGCGTCGACAGCCATCGTGATGCCGGTGTGCAACGAGGACGTCAGCCGGGTGTTCGAGGGCCTGCGCGTGGTCTACCGCTCGGTGCAGGAGACGAAGCGGCTCGAGCACTTCGACTTCTTCGTCCTGAGCGACTCCAACCAGCCGAACCAGTGGATCCAGGAGGAGATGGCGTGGCTGGAGCTCTGCAAGCAGGTCGGCGGCTTCGGGCGGATTTTTTACCGGAAACGGCGCCACTCCATCAACAAGAAGGCCGGCAATCTCGGGGATTTCCTGCGGCGCTGGGGGCGGCGCTACCGGTACATGATCGTGCTCGACGCGGACTCGATCATGACGGGCCGGGCGCTGGTGCAGTTGGTGGCGCTGATGGAGCGCAACCCGCAGGTGGGCATCATCCAGACGGTGCCGCGCCTGGTGAACGGCGAGACGTTGTTCGCGCGGTTGCAGGCGTTCGCCAGCCGTCTCCACGGGGAGATCTTCCTGGCCGGGTTGAACTACTGGCAGCAGCACGAAGGTAATTACTGGGGGCATAACGCGGTGATCCGCGTGCAGCCCTTCATCGAGCACTGCGCGCTGCCGGAGCTGCCCGGTAGCGAGCCCTTCGGTGGCCGCATCCTTTCCCACGACTTTGTGGAAGCGGCGTTGATGCGGAAGGCGGGCTGGGGCGTCTGGCTGGCCGCCGACATCGAGGGCAGCTTCGAGGAGGGGCCGCCCACGCTGATCGACGCGGCCAAGCGCGACCGGCGCTGGTGCCAGGGCAACCTCCAGCACACGTGGCTGCTCACTGCGCGCGGCTTCCGCCCGGCGAATCGTCTCCATCTCGTGATGGGCGTGATGGGCTATGTCTCCTCGCCGCTCTGGCTGCTCTTCATGGTGCTCGGCACGGTGCATGTCGGCGTGGGTTCGGGCGTGCCGGCCGCGGGCGCGGGAACGGCGCTCGCCGGCGCGGTGGCGCTGTTCGGCTTCACGATGGCGCTGCTTTTCCTGCCGAAGCTGGCCGCCTTGGCGGTGGCTTTGGGGCGGCCCGAGGAGGTGGAGCGCTACGGTGGCCGTGCGCGCCTGGTCGCGGGCTTCCTGCTCGAGATCGCGCTCTCGGCGCTGCTCGCCCCGGTGAACATGCTGTTCCACTCCAAGTTCGTGCTGTTCACCCTGCTCGGGCAGGGCGTCACGTGGTTGACCCAGCGGCGCGGCGCGGACGAGGACGGCACCGATTGGCGCGAGGCCATCCTCACCCACGGCGGCCAGACGGTTTTCGGCGCGATCTGGGGCATCTCCGCGTTCGTGCTCTCGCCGTCGTTCGCGCTGTGGCTGGCCCCCGTCGTGGTTCCGCTGATGCTGTCGATCCCGCTCTCGATCGTGCTCAGCAAGGCCGGGGTGGGTCGCGCGTTCCGGCGGCACGGCCTCCTGCTCACGCCCGAGGAGTCGGCGCCGCCGTACGAACTCCGGCGGCTCCATCAAAACCTCGCCGAATGCTACCGGCACCTGCCGCCGTTGGAGCCCCTGCGCGCGGACTACGGCCTGCTGCAGGCCGTGCTCGACCCGTACGTCAACGCCCTGCACGTCTCGCTCCTCCGGCAGCGGCGGCCCACGGAGGAGTCGCGCGAGTGGTTCGCCCAGTTGCGCGCCCGGCTGCTGCGCGACGGCCCCGGCGGCTGCACGCCGCGGGAAAAAATGGCGCTGCTGCTCGATGCCGAATCGATGATCGCCCTGCACCGCGGGCTCTGGGAGTCCCGCGCCGAGGATCTGGCCGACTGGTGGCGGCTCGCGATGCGCCAGTACAACGTCCTGACGGTCGCTCCGACGACCGCGCTCTACCGCTGACGCGCCGGCGCGGTGTCGCCCGCTTTCCGCTTCGCGTTGGCCTTGCGCATCCCGCGCTGGTCCAGCGGCGGCAGCGGGCCGCCGCGACGGCCGATTTCCTCGTCGCACAGGGCGCGCATCCGCGCGAGGTCGGCGGCGTGGGCGGGATTCGCGGCGAGGTTGCGGAGTTGATCCGGGTCGGCGCGCAGATCATGCAGGAATTCGAAGACGGGCTGCTGGTCGAAGTACCGCGCGTAGACGAAACGATCGCCGCGCACCCCCTCCCACGTGAGCGTAGGCGGCAGATCCACGTGCTCGCAGAGAAAATGTTTCCTCCAGCCGGCCGGGGCCTCGCCGCGCACCCAGGGCGCGAGGCTGCTGCCCTCGTAGGCCGGAGGCGGCGCGATCCCCGCCCAGTCCAGCATGGTCGCCGCGAGGTCGACGTTGAGCGCCATCGCCTCCGCCGTGCGGCCCCGCGCGGAACGCGGCACGCGGGGATCGCGGATGATCAGCGGCACGCGCAGCGACTCCTCGTAGTGCGACCACTTGCCTTGGAATCCTCGGTCGCCGAGGTAGTAGCCGTTGTCGGCGCCGTAGATCACGATGGTGTTATCCGCGAGGCCCGCCGCCTCGAGTGCCGCCAGCACGCGCGAAACCGCGTGGTCGACTCCCGAGATCATCCGGTAGTAGGCGCGCACGTTGGCGGCGAACTTCTCCGGGGTGTCGTAGCCCCAGAAGAAGCGCTGACGATTGATGGACTCCAGCAGGAAGGGCGGGTGGGCGGCCACGATCGCCGGATCGCCGAGGCGCGGCGGTGGGATCACCCGGTCCTCGTAGAGCCCGTCGGCCGAGGGCGGCCACGGGTAGTGGCCGGCGCCGGGCCGCCGGTCGTTGTCCTCCGCGTGCGAGGCGTTGAACCACAGGTGGAGGAGAAACGGACGGTCGCGCGACTGGGCGCGGATGAAGTCCACGCCGCGGTCGGCCACCAGGTCCGTCTCGTGCCGCCGCGTGCCGTCCGGGAGGGTCTTGAAGTAGGGGTTGCGACCGATCGCCTCGTATTCGTCGAAGGCGGCGGCCGGGGAAAATCCCGGTGGCGCCATGAGGTGCCACTTGCCGAAGTGGCCGGTGCGATAGCCGGCGGAGCGCAGCAGCGCGGGAAACATCGTGGCGAGCGCCTCGGAACGCACCGTGGGCACCGAATCGCGCCGGAGGTGGGAGCGGGCCCACTGGCCCGTGAGGACGACCGCGCGGCTGACCCAGCAGACCGAGGTGGTGACAAAGGCGTTGCGGAACCGCACACCGTCGGCCGCGAGGCGGTCTAGCGCCGGAGTGCGGACGATCGGGTGCCCGGCTGCGCCGAGGGTGTCGTGCCGCTGGTCGTCGGCGAAAAGGAACAGGATGTTCGGCGGCCGGGCGGGCTCCGCGGCGGAGCCGAGGGCGGCCAGGAGCGTGAACGCGAAGAGACGGCGCACGGTGCGGCGGAGCTCAGTCGGTCCAGCGGGTCTCGACCTTCCGGTGGTTGACCGGCCACCATTCCTGCAGGCGTGCGGCTAGGCGCGCGACCACCTCGGGGTTCTCGCGTGCCAGGTTGCGGTTCTCGTGCGGATCCGCGAGGAGGTCGTAGAGTTGCGGCCGCCGCTCCTCGCGCGGGTTCGAGGACGCGTAGCGGGCGCTCACGGCGCCGTCGTAAGTGAGGAGCAGTTTCCACTTCCCCTCGACGACCCAGCGGTAGACCAGGCTGTCCTCCGGCCGGTCGATGTTCGCCACGTCGTGCGCGAACGTTTCCCCGAACACGCGTTCGCGCGGGGTGGGGGCACCGGCCTGCAGGACGGGCAGCAGGTTCAGGCCGGGGAGACGAGCAGGGACCGGCGCTCCGGCCGCCGCCAGTAGCGTGGGCACGATATCGATGCTGGAGCAGAGTTGCTCGCCGCGGGTACCGGGCCGGATCACACCGGGCCAGCTGAACATGATCGGCTGCCGCACGCCGCCCTCGTGGGCGGTCTGCTTCGAGCGCGGAGCGTAGCCGGCGCTGTCGGGCGATTGGATCCACCCGTTGTCGGCGATGTACACGAAGAGCGTGTCGCGGGTGAGGCCCTTGGACTCGATCCGCTCCATGAGCTGGCCGCAGGTGTCATCGAACCACTCCACCATGGCGTAATAGCGCGCGACGAAGTCGGAGGTGATTCCCTTGGCCTTGTACTTGGCGAACAGACGGTCGGGCGGGGTGTGCGGGGTATGGGGAAGGAAAGGCGCGTACCAGATGAAGAACGGTTTCTTTTCCGCGACGGCGTGGTCGATGAAGTCGAAGATGGGGGCGAGGCCTTCGCGGCCGATCTTCAAGCCGTCGTCGCCGTGCCGGCCTCCTGGTTCCGGAAACCCGCGGGTCATCCCGTGAGTGAAACCACCGCGGCGGAACGACCCTTCCCACCACTTGCCGGATTGGTGGCTCAGGTAGCCCAGCCGTCCGAGCGACTTGGGCAGGGTGTCGGGGATGTCCAGCTTGGTGATCAGACGCTCGCGTAACCGCTGGTAGCCGGCGGGCTCGGCCGCCTGTTTGCCCGCCTTCTTCGCCTTGCCGCCGGCGGGGGCGAGCATCTCGGGCAGGAAGGCCGGGTCATTGCCGCTGACGTGGTGCTGGTGCGCGTAAAGGCCACTGGCGAAAGTGGCGAGTGCCGGGCGGCACAGCGCGGTGGGCACGTAGCCACGGGGGAACAGGGCGCTTCGGGCTGCCAGCCGGTCGAGGTGCGGCGTTTCGATCTGTCGGTGCCCCATGAAACCGTAGTCGTTCCACGCGTGGTCGTCGGAGATGATGAACACGATGTTGGGCTTCGCGGCGGGCTCGCCGGCGAGGACGGCGGCGGTCGCGATTAGGGTGATCGCGGTCAGTCGGTGAGGAAGAGAGAGCATGGGGTCAGTTTTTCAGGGTCAGGTTCACCCGGCGGACGTCCATGACCGATTTACCCGGTACGCGCAGGGCGCGGAGCGTCAGTTCGCCGCGACCCTGCTCAAGCCGCACCCGGCCGAGGTTGAGCGGCCGGAACTCCTTCATCTGTGATTCACCGGCCGGCCGCGGTAACGTGTCCTGGTTCGTGTAAAGCGCGGGATCCCATCCCGGGGTCACCTGTCCGGTGAGCCGCGCGCCGCGGAAGGCCAGCTCGATCTCCGCGCCGGCGTCGGGGAGCGGGCAGGTGTAATCGATCACCACTTCGTATTCGCCGGTGGTGGCCACCTCGATGTCCCAGGTGATGCGGTCCCCGGTCGTGCGCCAGTTGACGAAATAAGAGGAGTTGGGCGCCGAGCTGCTGCGCTGCACCCCGCCGTGCGGCACCCCGTCGCGCGCCGGCAGCGGGGTCCACGGAAACTCGCGATGGCCGACCGGGTACGGCCGGTCGTCCGGCACCACAAATCCGCCGCGGGCCTTGCCGTTCTTGCCCGCGCGCAACTCCACGCTCCGCGCGGCGACCTCGGGCCCGAAGACCTCCCGCCGCCAGGTGGTCACGGCTTCGCCCAGCCGCGCGGCGATGGCGGGCTCCGCGGCCGCGATGTCGTTCGTCTGGCCGGGATCGGACTGCAGGTCGAAGAGCGCCCCGCGGCTGTCCAGACGGTGGCGCGGGGTGCGCACGCTCACCTGACCGTTCTGGTGGGAGAAGATCATCCGTTCCGCCCACGCGGCCCCGCCGCCAAGGAGCAGTGGCGATAGATCGGCGCCGTCGAGGGGCTTGGCGCCGACCCGTGCGACGCCCGCCAGCGAAGTGAGGGTGGGCAGGAGGTCGATGGCGCCGGCGATATCGCGGATGACCGTCCCCGGCTTCACCCGCCCGGGCCAGCTGAGCATCGTGGGCGAGCGGATGCCTCCTTCGTCGAGCGTGCCCTTGCGGCCCTTCATCCCGTCGTTCCAGCGCCAGCTATTCGGGCCGTTGTCGGAAAAGTAGACGACGATGGTGTTATCACGCAGGCCGAGCTCGTCCAGTCGCCGGAGGACACGGCCGACGTTGTCGTCCTGGTTCTCGACCATCGCGAGCGCGCAACGGGTGTGGTCGAGATTCTCCTGCCCGGCCTCGGTCGCCGGCTGCGCGATGGCGCGGCCCTTGAAGCGGTCCCAGTGCTTTTCCGGCACCGACCACGGGGAGTGCGGCGTCGTGAAAGGGACGTAGCAGAAAAACGGGCGGGTGCGGTTGCGCTCAATGAAGGCGACGGCGCGGTCCGTGCAGAGGTCCACGATGTAGCCCTTCTCGCGGATCATGCGCCCGTTGTGCTCGACGGGTGGATCGAAGTACTCGCCCCAATGCCCGGCGGTGTAGCCGTAGAACTCGTCGAAGCCGCGGGCCTGCGGGTGGTACGGCCATTGGCTGCCGTTGTGCCACTTGCCGAAGGCGCCCGTGGCGTAGCCGGCCGCCTTGAAGGCGTCGGCCACCGTCTTCTCGTCGGTGTTGAGCCGCTCCAGGCCGGTCGAGACCCCGCGCACGCCACCGCGCGGATGGTAACGGCCGGTGAGGAACTCCGCGCGGGTCGGGGCGCAGACTGCGCACACGAAGAAGCGGTCGAAGCGCGCGCCACCCAGCCCGATCGAATCGATGTTGGGCGTCCGGACGCTCCGGTTGCCGTTGATCGAGAAGTCACCCCAGCCGGCGTCGTCGGCGAGGAAGACCACAACGTTGGGCGGGCGGCTGTTCTCGGCACCTGACACGGGAATGGCCGAAAGGGCGAAACCGAGGAGAACTAGGGTGGCGGCGAACGCGGCGGAGCGCATGGCGAAGGTGGTTCGGGGTGAGGGGAGCGGAAAGGTGCGACGGGAATCGTCCCGGCGTCAGCTGCAAAGACGACCCTGGTTCCGGAGGGTTTCGCGACCCGCGGTGGGGGAACCGGAATGTCGCGACGATGCGCAAAAGTTGCGCACGGGGTCCGGATTTCTGCGCAACGATTGCCCACGACGGGAATCTTCGTGTGCGCGTGCGGGAATTCCCGCAACTGACGGAGGTTCTGACGCGTCAACCCCCGCAACTGTCACCATGAACACATCATTCGGCACCCGACTCGCCGCCCGGCTGGGCGTGGCTTTGTTTGTCTTGAGCGTCATGCAGTCCTTGTCCGCGCAGGACGAGCGCCGCCGCGGCACCGAGCGCGGCGCCGAGCGCCCGGGCGACCGAGGCGGTGACCGCGGTCCTCGGGGCGAGTTCAATCCCCAGGAGATGCAGGCGCGGATGCTCAACATGCTGCGCGAGCGACTGGAGATCACCGACGACGAGGAGTGGAAGGTGATTTCCGAGCGCGTGGCGAAGGTCTCCGAGGCGCGCCGCAACTCCGGCGGCATGGGCGGCATGGGCGGCCCGGGCGGCATGATGGGCGCCCGTGGCGGTCCTCCGGGCGGAGGCGGTGACCGCGGTTCTGGTCCGGGCCGCGGCGGCTCGGGCAATCCCGAGATGAGCGCCTTGCAGTTCGCCATCCGCGACAAGCTGCCCGAGGCGGAAATCAAGAGCCGCCTAGAGCGGGTCCGCGAGTCCCGGCGCGACAACGAGGCCAAGGTCGCCAAGGCGCAGGAGGAACTCCGCGCCGTCCTTTCCGTGCGCCAGGAGGCGATCGCGGTGATGTTCGGCCTGCTGCCCTGAAGCCGTGCTGACCGACGCGCCCGCCTCCACCAGCAACGGCGTTCTGCCGGAGTTGCTCGACCGCATGATCGCGGCGCGGCAGCTCACGGCCGGCGACGCCCGTTCCTTCCTGCGCCAGCTTCCCGCCGGGGAGCCACCGGCCGAGGATGCGGTCCTGCGCTGGCTCGCACGTGAGTACGGGGTGCCGTTCGCGCGGCTCGACGAGCTCGAGCCCGACAAACAAGTGCTGTCACTCTTTCCCGCAAGGCTGCTGTTGCGGGACGAGCTGCTGCCGCTGCGGCGGATCGACAACCAGATCGAGATCGCGACGAGCCGGCTCTTCGTGACCGCGGGCATGGACGGGTTGCGGGCGCTCACGGGCCTGCGGCTGCGGCCGGTGCTCGCGCCTTCCGAGGCCGTCCAGCGTGAACTGAAGAAGCGTCTCGGCGTCGGCGCCGACACCATCGGCACCCTGCACGAGGAGGGCGACCTGCAGGTGGTTGACGAGGGCGAGGGCGCGGCGGGCACCAATCTCGACGAGGCCGCGGAGGACGCCTCGATCATCCGGTTCGTCAACCAGGTCCTCAAGGACTCCATCGAGCTGCGCGCGTCCGACATCCACCTCGAACCGTTCGAGGACGAGCTGCGGATCCGCTACCGCATCGACGGCGTGTTGCAGGAGGTCCCGGTGCCGGCGCAGATCAAGAAGTTCCAGCCGGCGATCGTGGCGCGCGTGAAGATCCTCAGCCACCTCAACATCGCCGAGAAGCGCCTGCCCCAGGACGGACGCATCAAGGTGCGCATCGAGTCGACGGAGGTGGACATCCGCGTCTCGATCATCCCGATGCTGCACGGCGAGGCGGTGGTGATGCGCCTTCTGCGCCAGAACTCCGCGCTGCGCGGGGTCCGCGACCTCGGCATGCACGAGCGCGATCACACCTGCCTCCAGCGTGTCCTTGAGCTGCCGCACGGCATCGTGCTGGTCACCGGACCCACGGGCTCAGGCAAGACCTCCACGCTCTACACCGCGTTGCAGGGCATCAACGACGCGCAACGGAAGATCGTCACGATCGAGGACCCGATCGAGTACCAGCTGAAGGGCGTGAACCAGATCCAGGTGTCGGAGAAATCCGGACTCACGTTCGCGCGCGGTCTCCGTTCCATCCTGCGCCACGACCCCGACGTCATCCTGATCGGCGAAATCCGCGACCAGGAAACCGCGCAGATCGCGGTGCAGGCCTCGCTCACGGGGCACCTGGTGTTCTCGACCCTGCACACGAACGACGCCCCGGGCGCGCTCACGCGTCTGGTCGACATGGGGGTGGAGCCCTATCTCGTCGCCTCCTCCCTCGAGGCCGTGCTCGCCCAGCGTCTCGTGCGGTTGCTCTGCCCCAAATGCAAGGCGGTCGACGATTCCCCGACGGCGCGCACGTACAAGGTCCGGCTGGGGATTCCGGCCGACGCCGTGATCCATAAATCCGTCGGCTGTCGCGATTGCCGGGGCACCGGATTCCATGGGCGGCAGGCGATCTTCGAGTGGATGGACACCAACAACGAGATCCGGCAGCTGATCCTGCGGAGCGGTTCGACGGACCTCATCCGTGACGCCGCGCGTCGCGCCGGAATGACCACGCTGGCCGAGGATGGCCGCCGGCTGGTGCAGGAGGGGCGCACGACCATCGAGGAAGTGCTCAGCGTGACGACGGTCCACGAGGAGGATCCCAACGCGGCCGCCGCCCGGGCCCCGCAGGCCTGAGCATCGGCGGCGCGCCCTCTGATCCATGCCCCAGTTCGCCTACAAGGCCTTGCAACTCGACGGTGCCGCAACGGAGGGCCTCATCGACGCGGCCAACCGGCAGGAGGCGATGCGCCAGGTCGAACTGCGCGGTCTTAAACCGATCCGATTGTCCGAATCCGCATCCCCGGCGGGCAAGGGCGCCGCCGCGGCGCCGGCCGGCCAAGGGGGCGGTTTCGGGTTGAAACTGAAGCTCGGGCAACCGGGTAAGATCACCCCGCGCATCCTCGAGAACTTCACGCGCCTGCTATCGAGCCTGCTCGCGGCGGGCGTGCCTTTCAGCCGCGCGCTGGTCATCATCCATCGTGAGGCGGCGGAGCCGGTGGCGAAGGCGAAGTGGAAGGAGATCCACGATCTGGTGATCGACGGCATGTCGCTGTCGGACGCGATGGCGCGTTCCCCGGAGACCTTCCCGCGGGTGTATGTCGCGATGGTGGAGGCGGGCGAGACCGGCGGCTTTCTCGACGTCGTGCTGGCGCAGATCGCCGATTTCCAATCGCGGGAAAAGGAGCTCAAGGGCAAGGTGATGACGGCCCTCATGTACCCGGCCATCCTGCTGTTCCTGGCGGTGGGGGTGCTGATCTTCCTGCTGGTCTTCTTCATCCCGCGTTTCCAGCTCGTGTTCCAGGGCTTCAATGCGGAGCTGCCGCTGATCACGAGGATGATCGTGGGCGTGAGTGACGCCGTGCGTAACTACGGGCTGTTCATCGGCGCCGCGCTGGTCGTGGCCTTCATCTCGCTCCGCAGCTGGTTCCGCTCCGAGGCGGGCCGCCGCGCCTGGGAGGGTTACATCCTGCGGGTGCCCACGATCGGGCCGCTCCTCGCCCAGTTCGCCATGGCGCGTTTCTGCCGGATGCTCGGCACGCTCCTCGGCGCCGGCGTGCCGCTGATCAACGCGCTGAACGTCGCCCGCCGCTCGATCGGCAACCAGATCCTCGTCGACGCCGTCTCGGAGTCGATCGACCGGGTGAAGGAGGGCAAGGCCCTCGGCAAGAGTCTCGCGCAGAACCGGGCCCTTTTCCCCGGCACCGTAGTCGAGATGATCTCGGTGGCGGAGGAGAGCGGCAAGCTCGACGCCGAGCTGCTCCGTATCGCCAACGTCACCGAGGGCGACCTGGACCGCCAGCTGAAGGCCGTCGTCGCGCTGGCCGAGCCCGTGATGCTCTTCGTCATCGCGGCGCTGATCGGGACGATCTTCATCGGCATGGTGATTCCCATCTTCTCGCTGCAGGACCACATCAAATGACCAACCCTTCCATGAAAGCCACCCACGCCTCCGCGCGCGCCGCGCGCCACCGCCGCTCCCGCCGCGGCTTCACGCTGGTCGAGCTCCTGCTCGTGCTCGTGATCCTTGGCATCCTCGCCTCCCTGGTCCTGCCCAAGTTCACCGGACGCACGGAACAGGCGCGCATCACCGCGGCGCAGACCCAGATCTCGACCTTCGGCACGGCGCTCGACGCCTTCGAGGTCGACACCGGCAGCTATCCGCGGGGGCAGGACGGCCTGAACCAGCTGGTCGCGGCTCCCGCCGACGTGCCCAACTGGCGCGGGCCCTACCTGAAGAGCGAGATCCCCCTCGATCCGTGGGGCCGCGCTTACATCTACGAGTTCCCCGGCCGCATCAATCCGGCCGGCTATGACCTGCGTTCCACGGGGCCGGACGGCCAGCCGAACAGCGCGGACGACATTGTGAACGGCCGGGTCGCCGCGAACTGACCCCGCGCCCCCGCCTCCCATGAGCGTCGCCGCCCG
Source organism: uncultured Opitutia bacterium (assembly GCA_903900845.1). Lineage (GTDB taxonomy): Bacteria > Verrucomicrobiota > Verrucomicrobiia > Opitutales > Opitutaceae > ER46. The sequence goes on along the minus strand of CAIUOU010000105.1, from coordinate 26,189 downwards.
CGTCCCGCGCGTCTTCCGCTTCCGGCCTCCGGCCGGCGGGCGTCGCGCGTTCACGCTGGTGGAGCTCATCGTCGTGATGGTGCTGCTGCTCACGGTGGCCGCGATGGTGATGCCGCGCATGGCCTCCTTCTTCCGCGGCCGCGCGCTCAGCCAAGAGGCGCAGCGCATGCTTTCGCTCATCCACTACGGCCGCGCGCGCGCGGTCGCGGAGGGGGTTCCCGTGATCCTCTGGATCGATCCCGCGCGGTCGATGTACGGCCTCGAGCTGCAGGAAAGCCATGCGGCGGGGGACGAAGGGGCGCGGCGCATCGTGCACGCCGCCGAGCCAACTCTGCGGCTGGAGGTGCCGGCGGTCGGCGAGGCGCCGGTCTCCGAGCAGGAGGACGAGCGGCTCGGTTTGCCGGAGAATCTGGCCGCGATCCGGTGCAACCCTGATGGTTTTTTCGACGAGGGCGGAGTGCAGCGGGTTGTGATCCGTCAAGGCGACGATGGCGCGCTGGAGATCGTGCCCACCTTCAACCGGCTCGGGTTCGAGATCCGGCCGCTGATCCGCAATGGTTGATCGCGTCCCATCCTCCCGGCGGCGCGCGGCCTTCACGCTGGTGGAGGTGCTCGCCGCGTTGCTCATGATGGCGATCATCATCCCCGTGGCGATCGAGGGCATGAGCGTCGCGAGCCGCGTCGCCGTGCTGGGCCAGCGCAAGGCGGCGGCGATGCGGGTGGGGGAGCGGGTGCTCAACGAACTGCTGGTCGAGACGCAGATCCAGCAGGCCTCGGCGAGCGGCACCGCCTACGAGGGTGAAAGCTCCTTCCCGTGGGTGATGCGCGTCGATAACTGGCCCGAGGACGCGATGCAGCAGATGACGGTGACGGTTTCGTTCACCGTGCAGGGCGGCGCCCACGAGGTTTCCGTGGCGACGCTGCTGCCGGCCTCCCCGACCGCCGACGCGACGCTCGGCACGCAGCAATGATCGCGCGCCGCACCTTCGCCCCTCGCGCGCGCCGGCGCGGTTTCACGCTCCTCGAGCTGATCATCGCCACCGCGGTCGGCGCGGTGGTGCTGGTTGTGATCCAGACCACTTTTTTCAGCGCCCTGCGGCTCCACAACACGACCCATGCGCGTCTCGCCGAGGACCAGTCGGTGCAGCGCGCCGCCGGCATCATCCGGCGCGACCTCGCCGGCCTGGTGCTGCCGGGCGGAGCCAGCGGCATGGCCCGCGAGCTGAGCTCCGCCGGCGAGACGCTCACGCCGGCCGACAGCCTGGGCGAGCGCGTCACGCCCGACATCTACACTTCGTCGGGCCGGATCGACGGCTGGACTCCGTTCGGGGACCTGCAGGCCGTGGCCTATTTCCTGGCGCCTTCCGGGCAGGGCGGTCGGGGGCGCAACCTCGTCCGCGCTGTCACGCGCAACCTGCTCCCGGTCCAGGAGGCGGTGCCGGAGGACCAGGTGATCCTCGCCGATGTCGACAGCGCGGCCCTCTCTTACTTCGACGGCACCGCGTGGACCGACAGCTGGGAATCGGCGGACACGCAGACCCTGCCGGTCGCGTTTCGCTTCTCGATCGTGCGCGTGCCGCCGGCCGGAGGGCAGGCCGCGTCGGCGCCGGTGGACATCGTGGTGCCCGTGCTGGTGCGCACGACCACCAGCCAAACCCTCGAGGCGGAGGAGGCTGCACCGTGAGCCCGCGCGTTTCCCCGTTTCCCCCGTCCCGCCGCCGCGGGTCGGTGCTGATCATCGTGATCTGGGTCTGTCTCGGGCTGGTGGCGCTCACGGTCTATTTCGCCGATCAGATGACGGCGGAGATGCGTGCCGCCGACGGGCAGGTCGCGGAGGTCGTGGCCCGGCAGGCGGCGGCCGGCGGCGCCCGTTACGCGGCCTTCGTGCTGGGCCAGTTCGGCACCGGCGGCGCGGTGCCGTACCGTGACGACTACCGTTCCGCGGAAGTGGCCCTGGGGGACGCGACCTTCTGGCTTCTCGGCCGGGATCCGGACCAGCGCCCGACGGACGAGCCGGTGTTCGGCCTCGTGGACGAAGCGTCGAAACTCAACCTCAACACCGCCACGCGCACGATGCTCGAGGCTTTGCCGACAATGACACCGGAGTTGGTCGACGCCATCCTGAGCTGGCGCTCACGGAGCGAGCAGGGGCTGGGTGACAGCACTTACGGACGACTCGAGCCGGCGCGGCTCAACAAAGGAGCGGATTTTGAAACGGTCGACGAGCTGCGCCTAGTCTACGGTGCCACCCTCGACCTGATCCTTGGCGAGGACAGCAACCGCAACGGGGCGTTGGATGAAAACGAGAACGACGGCGACCGTTCCGCCCCGCGGGACAACGGCGATGGGCTGATCGAGCCGGGTATTCTCGAGCACGTCACGGTCCACAGCCGGGAGCCCAACACCCGAGCCAACGGCTCGCCGCGGATCAACGTCGCCACCTTCCAGAACAGGCAGCAACGCCTGCTGCCGCTGTTGCAGCAGCGCTTTGGTCCGGGTCGCGCCGCCCAGATCATGGGCGCCCTCGGCGCCGGCGAGCTACGCAGTCCGGCGGAGTTCATGGTGGAAGGCCGCCTCAGCGCCGAGGAATGGAGCCAGGTTCGCGACGACATCACCACCAGCAACGGCTCCACGGTGCGCGGCCGCGTCAACGTGAACACCGCGGGCGAAACCGTGTTGGCCTGCCTCCCGGGAATTGGACTCGACGGGGCGGCCGCGATCGTCGCCTACCGGCTGGCGAATCCCGACGTCACGCGCGGCTCCTTTGCGTGGCTCACGCAGGTGCTGAGCCGCGGCGCGATCACCCGCGCTGGACCGTATATCACCGACCGCTCCTACCAGTTCTCGGCCGATGTGGTCGCGGTGGGGCCCTCGGGCCGCGGCTATTGCCGCACGCGCACCGTCTTCGACATGACGAGATCAACCCCGCGTATCGTTTATCATCAGGACCTCTCCGCTTATGGGTGGGCGCTCGGTCCCCAGGTCCGGCAGTTCCTGCGTTCGGGAAGGAGTGAGCGCCTGTGAACCGGTTTTCCGTGCGGCGCGCCCCGCAATCCCTCCTCGCGCTCTCCCTCGCGGGAGGGCGCCTCGTCGCCGCGCAGATCGCGCGTTCCAAGAACGCCGTCTCCGTGGTCCGGCAGGTCTCCTCGCCGCTCTCACTCGATCCCCTGCACCCGGAACCCGAGTTGGTCGGCCGGGAGATCCGGGGGCTGCTCGACGCGGCCCGGATCAAGGAGCGCGCTTGCATCGTGGTGCTGCCGCCCGAATGGGTGATGACCCAGCAGTCGGCGCTGCCGGAGCTTTCGTCTGAGGACACCGAGAGCCTCCTCCAGCTCGAGGCGGAGAAGGGTTTCCCAAGTGCGCCCGAGGAATTACACCTGTCCCGCTCGCTGGCGCGCGCGGGGGGTGAGGGTTTCGCCACGCAGCTTGCGGTGCGTCGCGAGCAGGTCGCGCGGCTCGGCGAGGTCCTGCGCGGCGCCGGTCTCCGCCCGGTGAGCTGCACGCTCGGTCTGCCGGCGTTGCGCGACGCGGTTCCCGCCGTGGGGCCGGGGCGGATGACGCTCTGGGTCGAGGGCGCGGGCGCCACGCTGCTGGTCGCCGCCGGGGGCGGCATCGTCGCCTTCCGCGTGCTCGAGGCCTCCATCGAGTCCGAGGCTGGGGAGCGGGTCGTCAACACCGCCGCGCTGGTGCGCGAGCTCCGCATCACGCTGGAACAGATGCCGGCCGCGCTGCGCGCCGAGGTCCGGGCGCTGGCGGTGCGTGGCGAGGAACGGGCGGTCGGCGCGCTCGCGGGCGCGTTGGGCGCGTGGGCGGTGGGGGCCGGCCTGTCGATCGATACCATCGCGTCCGGTCGGAAGTTCGCCGCCGAGGAGGTGGTGGAGGAGGTCGGTCTGCGTTTCCTCCGCGATGGCCCGCCGGCGCTTGAGTTCCTGCCGCCCAAACCGGGGCGCTTCGCGCGGCTCGTCGCGCGCTACAACTCGCGTCGGCTCGCGACGGCCGGTTTCGCCGCCGCCGCCGTGCTCGTCATCGTCGGCGGGGCGTTCGAGTGGCAGCAATACCAGCTCTGGCGGCTCCGCTCTGACTGGGAGGCGATGGAGGCGCAAGTGAAGGACCTCGACGCCGTGCAGGCCCGCATCCGCGAGTTCCGGCCGTGGTACGACACCTCGTTCCGCAACCTTTCCATCCTGCGCAAGGTCGTGGAGTGCTTCCCCGACAACGGCAGTGTCACCGCCAAGGGTTTCGAGGTGCACAGCCCGTCCACCGTCACCGTCACCGGCACCGCGCGCGACAACGCCTCCCTGCTCCGGACCCTCGACCTGCTGCGGCAGTCCAAGGAGGTCCAGGGCCTGAAAATCGAGCAGATCCGCGGCAAGACGCCCGCCCAGTTCACCTTCACGTTCCGCTGGATCGGAACCTCCGGCTCATGAGCAAAGCTTCCTCCCAACGCCAGCGTCTCCTGATGATCCTCGCGGGGGCGGCCGTGCTGCTCCTCGTGCTGGACAGCATGGTTTTCACCCCCTTGACCGCCGCTTGGCGTTCCCGCTCCGCCGAGATCGCGCGGCTCACCCGCCTCGTCGCCGACGGCCGCTCGGCCATCGCCCGGGCCGACCGCACCCGCGCGATGTGGTCCGAGATGCAGCAGCAGGCGATGCCCGCCGAGCCGGCCAAGGCCGAACAGGACCTCGTCACCGCGTTCGACCGCTGGGGTCGCGCCGGCGGTGTGGAGCTCGGCTCCATCAAGCCGCAATGGAAACGCGGCGCCAATAACCGCTACTCCCTGCTCGAGTGCCGCGTCGACGCCAGCGGCTCGCTCAACGCCATCACCCGTTTCCTCCATGAGGTGGAGAAGTCGCCGCTGGCGCTCCGGATCGACTCCATCGAGCTCACCTCCCGCGACGATTCCGGCAACCGGCTCGGTCTCGGGCTGCTCGTCAGCGGCCTGCGGTTCGCGCCCTTGGAGGGCCGCCGATGAAACGCCACACTTTCGTCTTGTTCGTGCTCGCCGCGGTCGCAGCCGCCCAAGGCACGGATCGCCGCCGTGGCGGCGCGCCCGCTTCCTCCGCCGCCCCGGCCGCCGCGGCCAGCGGGCAGGGGTTCGAGGCGTTCCAGCTCATCCTCGAGCGGAATATCTTCAATCCCACCCGCGTGGGGCGCACCCGGGTCGCCGATGAGGAGAAGCCGGTCCGCTCCGACGAGATCACGCTCGTCGGCATCGTCCGCTACGGCGACCGCGGACTCGCGGTCTTCCACAGTTCCGAGGCTTCCTTCCGTCGTGAGGTGGGGGAGGGCGGAGAGATCGCCGATTTCAAGGTGCTCCGCGTCGACGCCGGCGGCGTCGAGCTCCAGCGCGGCGACCAGCCGCTCAAGCTCGTCGTCTCCCAGCAGATCCGGCGCGTTGAGGGTGGCGACTGGACCGTGAGCGCGCCGCGTACCCCGCCCGCCGATCCCCGCGCCGGTTCCGGGCGTGCGGCCGAGGCCGTTCCCGTCGAGATTCCCGCCAACGCCTCCGAGGTCCTCAAGCGCCTGATGAAGCAACGCGAACAACAATTGAAGAAATGAAAACGAGTAAGCTCCTCCCCCTCGCCCTCGCCGGTTTCGCGGTCTCCGCGTCCCCGGTCCCCGCCCAGAACGCCCCCGCGGCCGCTCCGGCCCAGCCGGCCGCCGCCGAAACGGCCGAACGTCCCGCTCGCGACACCTCGGGTGGCTTGCGCTTTAACTTCCGCGGCGCCCCGCTCGAGACGGTCCTGAATTACCTGAGCGAGGCGGCGGGCTTCGTCATCGTCCTGGAGACCCCGGTGCGCGGCAACATCGACATGTGGAGCGCGCAACCCGTCTCCAAGCAGGAGGCGGTCCAGCTGCTCAACCTCGCCATCAACAAGAGCGGCTACACCGCCGTCCTCAAGGGGCGCACGCTGGTCGTGAGCTCGAAGGAGGACGCCCGCAAGCGCTCCATCCCGATCCGTACCGGCAACGATCCGCGGCAGATTCCCGACAACGCTGAGATGGTGATGCAGATCATCCCGCTCGAGCGGATCGAGGCCTCCCAGGCCGCGTCCGATCTCGCGACTTTGCTGCCGAACAGCGCCACCATCACCGCCAACGTCGACAGCAACTCGCTCGTTGTCACCGATACCCAGAGCAACGTTCGTCACATCGTCGAGCTCGTCTCGGCGCTGGACGGTTCCGCGGGGTCGGTGGCCTCGATGAAGGTTTTCCAGCTCAAGAACGCGGACCCCACGGAAATGGCGGGCCTGATCAGCTCCATCTTCGGCGGTGGCACCGGCGGAGCGAATTCCCGCGGTCCCGGCGGGGCGAGCGGAATGCCCTTCGGGGCGTTCGGTGGTTTCGGCGGCATGTCCGGTGGGCCCGGCGCCGCCTTGGCGGCAATGGCTGCCGGCCGTGGCGGCGGGCCGGGCGGAAGCCGCGGCAGCACCAGCGGGCGCTCCGGTGGCAGCCGGGGCGGCACCGGCGGCTCGCGAGGCACGCCCGTCGTGGCGGTGCCTGACCCGCGCACGTATTCGGTCATCGTCAGCGCCTCCCGCGAGGCACTCGACGATGTCGAGGCCATCATCCGGCAGCTGGATTCCAGTTCCGCGCGCAAGCAGAAGGTCTTCGTCTACACTCTGGAGAACGGCGACGTGAAGCAGGTCGAAAGCGTTCTCCGGAATCTCTTCCAAGGCAGCAACGTCCGCACCACCGGCAACCAGGAGGTGGACCCGCTCACCACCCGCGCCTCGAGCAACACCCAGGCCACCGGCTCCAACATCACCCTCGGCACCCGCGGCGTGCGCTGAGCCCGGCCCCGTCACCCTGTTCCTCCCAACCGTTCCCATCATGTTCCGAATCCTTTCCTCCCGGCCCGCGCGGTGGGCCCTGGCCTTCCTGACTCTTCCGGTGGCCGCAATCCATGCGGCCTCGACTCCCGCCACGGGCGCGCAGCGACCGGCGTCCTCCATGCAGCGGCCTTCCACCACCATCAGCAACGCGACGCGGAGTGCGGGCGGCGGAGGCTCTGGCTCCGGCCAGGGCGGTAACCGCCAGTACACCAACTCCACCATGGTCGGTGAGGCCATCATCACCAGTGACCTCCAGACCCGCCGTCTCATCGTCGTCACCGACGACGAGACCAACGAGAACATCCGCAACATCATCCAGACCCTCGACAAGCCCAAGCCGCAGGTGCTGATCAACGTGGTGTTCGTGCAGGTGACGCACGACAAGGGTGTCGATCTCGGTTCCGAGGCGATCTTCAACGGCACCATCGCGATCAAGAACGAGCCCCGCGGCCTCGCCACGACCAAGTTCGGCCTGGCCGACGCGCTCAACGACCCGACGCAGTTCGGCGCTTTCTACCGGATCCTCAGTCAGGATGTGAACGCCACCCTCCGCGCCCTCGCCAGCGTGAGCAAGACCGAGATCCTTTCCCGTCCGTCCGTGCTCACGCGCAACAACCAGCAGGCCACCATCATGGTCGGCCAGTCGGTTCCGATCATCACCAACTCCCGGGTGAGTGACCAGACCAACACCACCATCAACACGGTTCAGTACCAGGACATCGGCATCATCCTGCGCGTCACCCCGTTCATCACGCAGGAGGGCCTGGTCGAGATGATCGTCTCGCCCGAGATCTCCTCGCTCAGCGCGACCACCGTGCCGATTTCCAACACAGTCAGTTCGCCCGTCATCGACAAGCGCTCGGCTGACACCGTCGTGGTCACGCCGAGCGACAAGACTATCGTCATCGGCGGCCTCATCTCGACGCAGACCACCGACCGGGACAGCAAAGTGCCCCTGCTCGGCGATATTCCGATCCTTGGCTACGCCTTCAAACGCAAGCAGAAGGCCGACGTGAAGACCGAGTTGCTGATCTTCCTCACGCCGCACGTCATCCGCACACCCGACGACATGAATGCGGTGACGGTGCAGGAGCGGGGTAAGCTCGACCTGTCGCCCAAGGCTTTCGAGCAGCACGAATTGGAGCGCATGATCGGGAAGCCCTGACAAGGGGCTTGGAAACCGGCGTGGGTTGGGCGACGTTCCGTCCTCCCCATGCGTTGGCTAGCGACCGGTCAGAAACTCGGCCTTCACGCCGCCTTGCTCGGCGTGACGGTCGCGTTGTGCGGCTGGCAGTGGAACGAACACCGGCGCTTCCGCGAGGCGGCCGGCCAGAGTCTCATCAACCGGGGGCGCGATATCACCTCGACGCTCGGGATCGTCATCGGCTCCCAGCGGCGTTTCGGGCTGCTGGTCTCAAAGGAACGCATCGAGGCGTCCTTGCAGGCGCTGATCCAGCCGGGGCGATTGGAGTCGATCGCGGTGCTCGGTGCCACCGGCGAGACGATCGCGAGCGCGGGTCGCCCCGTGGAACTGGGATCCGAGATGCTGCGCGCCCGCGGGGTTTTCTGGCGCAAGGGCGAATTGGTGTTGATGAACCTCACCGACCTCGGGGGTTCTCCCCCGGGAACCGAGGACAAGGCGCTGCCTTCGGCGGTCGTGGTCAGCAACCCGCGTCTGTCGAAGGCGCTGCGTCCCGCCCAGCGCCCAGGGTCTTCGGCGGAAGTGGGCATTCCCCGGGTGCCCTTCGGTCGGCCGGCATGGATGTCGCCGGAGGAGTATGAGGGACTGATTCGCACGCAGGGGGTGCATAGTCTGGTGATCTCGCTTTCCACGGAAGAGAGGGACCGCGCCGTGCGCGCCGACCTCTGGCTCCGTCTTCTCGTGGCGGCGATGGGCTCGGGCGCGGCGCTCATCTCCTCGCTCGCCTGGCGGAACTTCACGCGGAACTCCGAGCTGCGGATACGGCTGCTCAAGGCTGGCGAGATGAACAGCCACCTCGCTCGGATGAACCTCGTCGCGGCCGGGCTCGCCCATGAGACCCGCAACCCGCTCAACCTCATCCGCGGACACGCCCACCTGGTCACCACGGATCGGGAGACTGTTCCCAAGCTCCGCGAGCACGCCGCCGCCATCCTGGAGGAAGCCGACCGCGTCACGGTGCAGCTGAACCAGTTCATCGACTACTCCAAGCCGCGCGAGCCGCACCCCGGCACCGTTGATCTCCCGCGCCTCGCCGCGGATGTCGCCCGCACGCTCCTGCCCGACGTCGAGGACAAGCGGGTGCGGTTGGTGACGGCGAGCGACCCTCTGGTCGTCGATGCGGACGAACCGTTTTTCCGTCAGGCGCTCTTCAACCTGGTGCTCAACGCGGTCCAGGCCGTCGGACCGGAGGGCCGCGTGGAGGTGCGATGGCGGGTGACGGACGACACCGGTGTGGTCGTGGAGGTGGGCGACGACGGCCCCGGGGTGCCCGAGGAGCAGCGGGCGGAGATCTTCAAGCCTTACGTCACCAAGCGGCCAGGCGGCGTCGGTCTGGGGCTCGCGATCGTGTGGCAGATCGTTGCGGCGCACGGCTGGGAGATCGCCTGTCTGGCCAACCCGCCGCGCGGAGCCTTGTTCCGCATCAGTCATGTGCGCGTCAGCGCCGCCCGCCATGAAGCCTGACGCCGGCGTAGGCGCGCGCATCCTGGTGGTCGATGACGACGCCGGCCAGCGGAGCCTGCTGGAGACCTTTCTCCGCGCGCAGGGCTTCCGCACGCAGTCCGCGGATTCCGGCACGGCCGCGCTCGCGCGAATGGAAGAGGGCGATTTCGGCCTGATCATCAGCGACGTGCGCATGCCCGGGATGTCCGGCATCGAGACGCTGCGACGCGTGCGCGAGCGGCACCCGGGCCTGCCGGTGCTGCTCGTCACCGCCTTCGCTGACATCCGCTCCGCGGTGGCCGCCATGCGGGACGGTGCGGTCAACTACCTGGCCAAGCCGATCGACCTGGACGAGCTGATGAATTCGGTGCGCCGGGCGCTGGGGCCGGAGCGGGCCGCCGGGCCAGGTGAGGAGCCGTTGATGCTGCCGGATGGGGTGATCGCGCAAAGCCCCCTCACGCGGTCGGTCTTCCGCGATGTGGCCGCGATCGCGCCGTCGGAGTCCCGCGTGCTGATCACCGGCGAGAGCGGGGTGGGGAAGGAAGTGGTGGCGGATTTGATCCATCGTTGGAGTCGCCGGGCGGATCGTCCGATGGTGAGGACCGGCTGCCTGGCGGAAAATGAGGCGGCGCTGGAGGCCGAGTTGTTCGGGCGGGACAAGACCGCCGGTACACCGCGGGCGGGACGGTTTGAGGAGGCCGCGGGAGGCACGTTGCTCCTCGACGAGGTGGCTGATCTGCCGGCTTCCCTGCAGGCGAAGCTCTTGCGGGTGATCAACGACGGAGTGTTCCGCCGTGTCGGCTCGGCGCGTGACCTTCCCGCGAACTTTCGGCTCCTCGCCTCGTCGCGGCAGGATCTGGAGGACCGGATCACCCAGGGGCTGTTTCGCGAGGATCTTTTCTACCGGCTCAATGTGATCGAGGTCGTGATGCCGCCGCTGCGCGAACGACCGGAGGACATCGTCCCGCTCGCCGCACACTTCATCGGCATCAGCTCCCGCCTTCGTCCGCGGTTTTCCGCCTCGGTTTCCGCTGCCCTGGGCCGCTACCGGTGGCCCGGCAACGTGCGGGAGCTGCGCAACGCGATGGAGCGCGCCGCGCTCCTGTCACGGGGTGAGATCGTGTTGCCGGAGCATCTGCCGGCGCGGCTCATGGAGCCGCCGGTGGTGCCGGTCGAAGGGGTCGAGCCCGCTGACGGCCAACGTCTGGCCGAGATCGAACGCGAGGCCATCCTGCGCGCTTTGCGTAAGAACAACTTCAACCGCACGGAGACTGCCCGGGAGCTCGCCATCAGCCGGCGCGCGCTAACCTACAAGCTCCAGCGGCTGCGGGCCGAAGGCGTGCCGGTCGACGGTTAAGCGGAAGCGTCCCGGGCCGTCAGCTCCCCGGACCTGCGGGTGGCTTCCGCGCCGGACGCGGGACCAAGCCGGCGGCCGAGAGCACGCGGTGACGCAGATCGGGCGGCGGAGGCGCGGCGGCGACGAATGCCAGCGAGGCGGCCACCTCCGACAGGTCGCGGACCAGATTCTCCATCGGGGATCCCGGCGGGGCGAGGCGTACGAATTCACCCGTGGCTTGCTCGTCGAGCAGCCCGAGCACCCGCAGGCAGGCCATTTCCTCTCCCCGCTCGTCGATCATAGGCGGTCGGCGAGTGAGTCGCGCAGCCGCATCAGGCCGCGGCGGATGCGCGCCTTCACGGTGCCGAGGGGTTCACGGAGCTTACGGGCGATCTCTTCCTGCGTGAGCCCGCCGAAGAAGGCTAGTTCCAGGGCGCGTTGCTGTTCCGGTGGCAGCGCGGCGACCGCCGCACGCACGGCGCGGGCCTCGTCCCCGAGCGTGGCGCTCTCGTCGCCGCCGGCCTGCAGGCGCCCGGCCATATAGCCGAGGTCCTCCGGCACCGAGTCGGCGAGCAACTCGGAACGCCGGCGGCGCATACGCACCCGGTCGATCGCGCGGTTACGCACGAGTGTGACCGCCCACGAGAAGGCGCTCCCACGCGAGGACTCAAAGGTCGCCGCTTTTTCCCAGAGGGACAGAAACGCGTCCTGAACCACGTCCTGCGCCTCCGCGGCATCATGCAGGATCTGTATCGCCGCCCCGTAAAGCGGGGCCGAGAACCGGTCGTAGAGCTGGGCGAAGGCCTCCCGGTCGCCGTCGGCCACGCGTGTCAGCAGCAGGGCGTCAATCTGGTCTCGTTCCGTCGCCGCTTCGCGGGTCAGGCCGCCCTCGTCCGGTTTCATGCGCCGGGCGGGAGCGGACGTTCGGGGGCCGCGCCGTGGAGGTGAAAGCGAGGGGTGGCTGGCATCAACAGGCTCGCCAGAGGGCATGGAGGTCGCGGTCGAAAGCGAGGTTTTTCGCGGGAGCCCGGCCGGCTCGCCTCACTGCCGTCATCAGCGTCATCTTCCACGATCTTCCGCCGAGGATTTCCTGTTGCCGCCGGCCGGGCCGGCGGCGGTCATCGGGTGCCCCGGTACGAACCCTTTGGAAAAACCCACGAGTGTATTCCATGCGCCGCCTGAATTTTATCCCCGCCTTGATCGTTTGCGCCATCGCCGCCCCGGCCCAGCCCGTCTATGATGTGGTGGTCTACGGCGCGACCGCCGGCGGCGTGATGACTGCCGTCGCCGCCGCGCGCCACGGAGCCCGGGTCGTGATGCTCGAGCCGCGCGCCCAGGTTGGCGGCATGGTGGCGGGAGGACTCTCGGGTACCGATGTCGGCAAGCGGGAGGTGATCGGTGGTCTTGCCCTGGAGTTCTACTTCCGTGCGGGTCGCGCCTACGGCTTGGAGCGTCACCTGCAGGAGATCGCCTGGATGCCGGAACCCAAGGTGGCGGCGCAGGTTTTCCGCGAGATGCTGCGGGAGGCGGGAGTCACGCTGCTGGAGCAGCACCGTCTCAAGGAGAAGGGAGGGGTTTCCCGTGAAGGGGATCGCATCATCGCCGTTCACCTTGAGAACGGCACGCGGATCTCGGGCCGGATTTTCGCCGACGCGACCTACGAGGGCGACCTGATGGCGCACGCCGGGGTCACGTACACCTTCGGACGCGAGAGTACGGCGCAGTACGGCGAGTCGCTCGCGGGTGTCCGCGCGGTGACACCCAGCCACCAGTTCGCGGTCGATATTCCTGCGCGCGATGAAGGCGGCCGGCTGCTGCCGGAGGTTTCGGCGGAACCGCGCGGTGAGCCGGGGGCGGCCGACAAGCGCATCCAAGCCTACAATTTCCGCGTGATCGGCACCCATGTGCCGGAGAACCGTGTGCCTTGGCCGCGTCCCGGGGGGTACGACCCGGCGCGTTATGAACTACTCGCGCGTTATCTGACCGCCATGACCGCCCACCTCGGGCGGCCGATGAAACTCAACGAGGTGAGCCTGCTGCGCGTGATTCCCAACGGGAAGGTCGACCTCAACAATCGCGGAGGTTTCTCAACCGACTTCATCGGGCGGAACTACGATTATCCTGACGGCTCCTACGCCACGCGGGAGCGGATCTGGCGTGAGCACGAGGAGTATCAGAAAGGTTTCTATTACTTTCTCGCGAACGATCCGCGGGTTCCCGCCGCCCTGCGGGCCGAGATCAACGAGTACGGCCTTGCGCGCGACGAGTTCGTCGCCAACGGGCACTGGCCTGACCAGCTCTACGTGCGCGAGGCGCGCCGCCTGGTCGGTGATTTCGTGGCGACTCAGCGCGACCTGCAGACGGAGCGGGAGAAGCCGGACGTGATCGGGATGGGCAGCTACAACTCCGACTCGCACAACGTGCAGCGCTTCGTGAACGACCGCGGCTTTATCGAGAACGAGGGTGACGTCCAGGTGCCGGTGCAGCCTTACCAGATTCCTTTCCGCGTGCTTCTCCCGCGCCGCTCCGAGTTAGCGAACCTCCTGGTGCCGGTGTGCTTCTCGGCGAGCCACATCGCCTATTCGAGCCTGCGCATGGAACCGCAGTACATGATACTCGGGCACGCCGCCGGCATCGCCGCGGCGGAAGCCGCAAGGTCCGGTCGGAGTGTGCATGAAACCGACGTGGCGCGCCTGCAGGGCACGTTGCGCCGGGAGGGCGCGGTCTTCGAGCGCGGGCTCACCTTCCAGGAGGAGGCCCTGGCGGTGATCCGCGCGCGCTTCCGGGCGCCCGTCCCACCCGGCCCCCGCGCCTACGAGCGCTTGGCACCGGCCGCGCGGTGAGGCGGGCGGTCGCGGCTTCAGAGCACCGCCAGCCCGATCAGGCCCAGCACGATGATCAGAGCCAGCGCCGCGAGGATGCGGCGTTCGATGCGGGTCAGACGGAATGGCATGGCAGGTCAGAGGCCGAGGCTGGCCGCCCGTTGGAAGAACTCGCGCAGCACGACGGAGTTTTCTATCTCAGCCCAGGGGCGGTTGCTGGAGATGCGGACAAACAACTGGTCCGAGTCGCGGCGGAATCCGTAGCGCCACGCGTAGCGCAGGAGCTCCACCGCCGAGTAAGGATCGCGGTACGAGAGCGGCTGGCCTCCATGCAGATGCCAGAACCAGACGTTGTAGGGGCGGTCCGCGGAGCTGAAAATGCGCTGTTCCGCCGGGGGTAGAACGCGGTCGGCGAGCGTCAGCCGGATGGTGGTTTCCGGGATCGGAACCGGCATCCAACCGGCTCCCGGCCAGCAGGCATCGGGGGTGTGGCTGGCCACGAGGCTGACCGGCGCCTGCCCGGCACGCCAGTAGGCCGCGTAGATCACGAGTTCTCGTGAGCCACCTCCCGGCAGCGGCTCCAAGTAGTCGCGTTGCGCTAGGAAATTGGTCTGCAGGGTGCCGCTGAATGCGAAGAGGCTGGGGGTTCTCGCCACCCACCCTGGGGGGGGCGATGGCAGGATCGCCGCCAGGTCGGGTGGTTGATTCCGCGGTCCGGTCACGGGCCGCGTGTTCCACATGAAGAACGCGAGCGTCGCCGCGATCGCCGCCATGCCGGTGCCCAGGATTGCGACCGAGCTGTTCCGGCGGGCATCCGTCGCCGGGGTCGCGGGAGGTCTCCGCGCCGCCGAGGGTTCCCGTTCCAGCAGCAGCGCAAGGCCCCCGAGCATGAGCGCGGTGACGCCAAGGACCGCGAAGCCGGTCGCGTCGTGCCAGAAACCGGAAATGTCGACCTTGGCCCCGGCCAGCAGGGTGAGCGTCAGCGACCGGATGAAGTTCATCACGAGGGCCAGCAGGGGAGCCAGGCCGATGATCAGCGCCCTCGCCCAAGGGCGCCGCACGAGGGTCGCGGAAAAGAACAGGGCTGCGAAAATGCAGGAGATCAGGCTGCGGATGCCGCTGCAGGCCTCCTCCACTCCAACCGTGGCATGGACCAGGTCGATGATGTTACCGCGCCGCGCGGCGGCGATCCCCAGCAGATGCAGCGTGTTCAGCACGAACTCGCTCACCCAAAGCTGCAGGGTGAGCGTGATCCGGGAATACGTGCCGGGAGGCAACGGGGCGGCCAGCAGCCAGAGAACCGCGGCCACGAGTAGCGGCCAGTTGAGTTGCACCAAGCCGATCTCCGGTCTCGAGAAAACGGCTCCGGCCGCGACCACCAGCAAGGCGAAGGCCAGGGCCAGCATCAGGCCCACCGCCGCATGCGACCAATACACCGTGACGGCGTAAAGTCCGGCGACTGCGGTCGCGGCCAGAGCCGCCAGCATCAAGCCCGCGACGAAGGCATGGTTCAATTTTGACCAGCGTAGCGTGCGGGGGGTGCCGCGTCGGCTCTCACCCAGCAGCAGGAGGAAAAGCACCGGCACGAAATAGCCGTGGGACAGATCCGTGTTGGTGCTCCAATGCGGCCAGAGGTGCCACGTGACTCCGGCGGTCGCGCCGACGATGGCGACCAAGACCGCGAGCGTCGGGAGCGGAAGCCCGCGCAGTTTTGTCCAGAATCCGGTTGTCACGGTTTCGCTCACGGAGCCCGGCCCGGTCGCGCCGTCTGACGGGTGGGGATGTAGCGCTCGAGCAGCGCGTAGGTGACCTCGAGGGGAAGCAGCAGCGCGGGAAGAAATGGCAGGATGCTCCTTTCGTTCGAGTCGCCGCGGAAGAACGCCTCCGTCGCCCCGAGCACCAGGAAGGGCTGGCCGGTCGCCTCGCGGATGGAGCCGGTAAGCCGGCCCAGCGCGGCCTCGTCGCCCACGGCGCCCGCCGCGCAGAACAGGCTGAACCAGATCGCGGCGGTCTGGTCGGTGAAGGGGACGCGCTCTCGTTCAACCTTGGCCAGCACCCGTTGGAAGATATCCCGGTCGGGATGCCGGATGAGATTGGCGGTGAGGACCTTGATCACCGGCAGGGTCGCCGGGGTCAGCCGCGGAGCGAGGGCGCGTTCCACTTCCTGGGACAGGAGTCTTTCCTTTTGCGCGGAGGCAAGTGCGGCCAGCCGCGCCGTAAGCAGCACTTCGCCGTCGGTGACGGCAGGTTTGCGGGCCAATGCATCCAGCGCCGCGAAACCGTCGTTCAGTTCGGTCAGCACCGACGATTGGTAAAACGCCTCGAACTCGTCGGGGGTTTCCGGCCAGTCCGTGGCGAGCAACGCTCTGGCCTCGGCCTGCCGGCCGGTCCTCAGCAGATTTTCCACCACGAGAACCGGTCGCCAGGGCGCCATTTCGGTGCGGGCCGACTCCTCCCGCGCCGCCGTCTCTCCGAGCGGCGGTAACCGACGGCGCGCGAAAATCAGCGCTCGGATCCAGACCGGGGCGCCGGGAGAGCCGGCCCGAAGCTCGGCCAGCGCCAGATCCGCGACCCGCTCCAGATTGCCGCGGGCCAGCAGGGCGCGAAACCAGTCCTGCGCGATGAGGTGGCGCCGGTCGGGGTGGTTCGCCATCAATTGCTGGAAGATGGCGTCGGAGCGCGAGGGCTGGGCGATCTGGAGATGTTTGGCCAGCGTCAGGCCCGCCGCGTGGTTCCGCGGGTCGAACTGGAAGGCGCTGTCGAGATAGAGCAGCGCCTCCGCCGGCTTGCTTTCGGCGAACGCCTGTTGCGACCGGCTGATAAAATAGCCGCTGCGGACCTCGGTCACGCGGTGCCAGTAGGGCGGCAGCGTGACATGGAAGATGTTCACCGGATACCCGATCGTGCGGAGGAAGATGAAAACCGAAACGGCCGCGGTGAGGTAGAGCGCGAGCCCGGCTCCCCCGTAGAACGCCGCCGCGCGGCCCCAAAACGGGCGGATGTCGGCGGTGTCGACTGAACAGCGCAAGCCGGCCGGGGTACGGACGAGCAGCGGGCAGACCGCGCGGAAGCGCGCCGGCTCATTCCAGTGCATGGACGCGTCGCAGACCGTGCGCAACGCGCGCCCGGAGTCGCTTGGGGATTGGCAGGGGCACGGCGAACGGCCGCGCCGCAGCCGGAACCAGGTCTTGCGCAGGTTCCAATAGATCAGCCCCCAGATGAGGCGCAGCGTGTCGGCCAACCATCCCACCCGACGACCGTAGTTGCTCCGCGGGTACCCGCAAACCGTTTTGGTCCCCGGCCTCGGAATTGTGCGGTGACGGGCCTCAGCGCGAAGGAGGTCAGCCTGGTGCGCGGCGCATCCCGCCGCAGGGATTCCCGTTTTATTTCGCCCCGGGGCGATGCCTTGATGGAGCCCGGGCCCTTGCCCGGCGTCAGACCTTCACCGCGAAGAGCTCGGGGTGCATCAAGCCCTCGGCGACCTTGTTCACGGTGCCCGTCATCATGATCGAGAAACCGTCGCCGATCTCGATGCCGATGGTGCCGCCGGGCATGTGCACGGTGACATCGCGGTCGACGAGGCCCAGACGGTGGGCGACGGCGGCGGAGGCGCTCGAGCTGCTACCTGAGGCGAGCGTGTAGCCGGCGCCGCGTTCCCAGATCTCGATGCGGATGTTCTTCCGGTCGATCACCTGCAGGAACTGGACGTTGGTCTTGCGCGGGAAAAGGGGATGCGTCTCCAGGTGCGGTCCGTAGCGGAGGGCGAGCTCCGGCGTAACCGCGGGCAGCGGGATCACGCAATGCGGATTACCGATCGTCGCGGCGCAGTAGGTGAAATCCCGGTCGAGCACGGCGACCTTCTCGTTGAGAACCTCGCGGGCCGGTCCGACGACGTTCACCGGAATGCGCGCGCTGTCAAAGCTCACCGAGCCCATCGCGACGGTGATGAGTCCGCCGCCCTCGCGGATCTCGGAGCGAACGTGGCCGCCCGGGGTTTCCACGGTGAAGCGGGCATCGCGGACCAGCTTCTGGTCCCAGAGGAACCGCGAGAAGATGCGCAGGCCGTTGCCGGATTTCTCCGCCTCGGATCCGTCGGGATTGAAGATGCGCAGACCGTGCTGGCTCTCGCGCGAGGGCAGGGGACCCCACAGGATTCCGTCGGAACCGACGCCGAAGTTGCGGTGGCAGACGACGCGGATCTGGTCGGTCGTGGGGGCGCCTCCCCACGCGGGGAAGTCGGCCGGGTTCAGGACGATGTAGTCGTTGCCGAGGGCGTGGTACTTGTGGAAGCGCATGGCGTCGGTGAGGGAGCGTGCAGAAAAGCACGCGAGCCTCAGTCGGCGAGCGGAATCTCGGCGGGGGGCGGCGTGTAGCCGAACAGCCGGCGGCGGCGGATGGTGGCGGCCACCGGCTCGGGCACCATGCGCTCCCAGGACGGATCCCGGTCGCGGATCCGGCTGATCACCTCGCGCGAGACGACCCCGAGCGCCTCGCGGTCGTAGCCGGTGAGGCAGTCGATGTAGTGGTTCTCGAGCAGGTGGTCGTAGAGATTACGGAGGTGCGGCGCGATATGAACGTTGCGGGCGGTGATGAGAACCTCGCTCGCGAATGCGTGGCCCGGAGGCGTGGCGGGGGCCGGACCTCCGCCGGAGGCTTGGTAGCGCGCCATCACTTCCTGGCGCATCGGGTAGATGTAGAGCTTCACGGCGTTCCGGAACATGCGTCCGAACGACTCCAGGATACCGCCCTCGAGGTGCTCGTAGTACTTCTCGTTGAAGATCTCGAGGAGGTTGTTGATGCCCATCGTCACCCCGATCATCTCCTTCGTGTAGCGGCGGAAATACGACGTCAGCCGGTAGTACTCGGAGTAGTTCGAGATCAGCGTCGTGAAGCCCAGCTCGCCCAGCAGGTCGACGCGCGAGAGAAAGTCCGCCGCGTCGAGCGTGCCGGTGGTGAGCAGGTTGTTCACCGTGATCTCCATGAGCGCGATCACCTCGCGGCCCTGGACGCCCGGTTCCTGCACGAACTGCGCGGTGGCGCAGTTGAGCATGTCGACGTTCACGCGCGTCACCGGCCGGAAGCTGCCGCGCTCGACCAGCACCGCCTTGCGGTGCAAGGCCTCGGAGGGCTGGAGCATCTCGCCCCGGGGGCCGAAAAGCACCGCGTTCGTCAGGCCGTGCTGCACGAGGTAGAGCGAGATCAGGCGGTTGTCGATGTGCCCGAACGCCGGGCCGCGGAAGGAGATCATGTCGACCTCGACGCGCGCCGCGCCGACGTTGTCCACCAGCGACTCGACGAGCCGTTTCGGGTCCTCGCGATAATAGAAGGCGGCGTAGATCAGGTTCGTGCCGGCGATGCCGAGCGCGGCCTGCTGCTGGACGGCCTCCTTGTCCCACATCCGCACGTGGAGGACGATCTCGCTCGGCACGCCGCCGGGCTCCGTCTGGAAGCGGATGCCCATCCAGCCATGCGCGTCGTTGGTGCCCTTGAAGCCGCGGGTCGCGACGGTGTCGGCGAAGACGAAGAAGGTGGTTCGCGCGCCGCGCTGCGCGGCCAGGCGCTCGATGAGCAGGTCATACTCGTGGTCGAGCATGTGGGCCAGGCGCTCGCGCGAGACGTACCGCGGCGCCTTGCCGTAGATCGCGTCGCTGAAGGTCATGTCGTAGGCCGAGATCGTCTTCGCCACGGTTCCCGCGGCTCCTCCGGCCTGGAAGAAGACCCGTGCCACTTCCTGGCCCGCGCCGATCTCGGCGAACGTGCCGTAGCGCTCCTCGTCGAGGTTGATCGTGAGGGCCTTCCGGTTGGGCGTGAGGAGCTCCTTCTGTTCGCTCATGGTTGGACCATGCCCCCCAGCAGGATCCATGCAAGCGGCGCGCGGTCGAGATGCCCGGGTGTTCCGCGCTGGACTCGCCCGCGCGGTATCCCGGATGTTCGGCCGGTGGCCCGCGATCCTCTCGTCCTGTCGCTCCTGCTCTCCTTCGCCGCGGGCTGGCCGGCCGTCGCCGCCCCGGCTCGCCGCGATATCGAGTACGCGCGCGTCGGCGAGCATTCGCTGCGTCTCGACCTCCATCTTCCGTCGTCCGCGTCTGGCCCCGCGCCCGTCATCGTGTGGGTCCACGGGGGAGCCTGGAGCCGCGGATCCAAGGGCGAGAACCCGCTCGCGCCCCTCTTGGCCGGCGGTTGGGCGGTCGCCAGCGTGGATTACCGCCTGACACCGGTCGCGCCGTTCCCGGCGAACGTCCACGATCTCAAGGCCGCGGTGCGGTTCCTCCGCGCCCGTCGGGCCGAATTCGGGCTGGCCACGGAACGCATCGCGATCGCCGGAGCGTCGGCCGGGGCGCATCTCGCCGCGCTGGTCGGCGTGAGCAATGGTCACGGGGAGTTGGAGGGGGAGGTGGGCGATCACCGCGGTGAATCGAGCGCGGTCCAGGCGATCATCAGTTTCTACGGAGCCTCCAACCTCGAGACGATCCTCGCCCAGTCCACGCCCTTTGGGCTGGGGGTGCGCATCCCCGCCCTCCAGTTGCTCCTGCGCGGGCAACCGGAGGACAAACCCTCCCTCGCCCGGCTCGCCAGCCCAGTGGCGCATGTCGGCGCCGGTGATCCGCCGCTGCTCCTTTTCCATGGCGACCAGGACCCGCAGATGCCGGTCGCGCAGTCGCTGGAGTTCCTCGGTGCCTACGAGCGCGCCGGCCTCCGGGTGCGCTTCGTGCCGCTGCATGGAGCGAGGCACGGCGGCAAGGAGTTCTACGACGAGCCGCGAATGGCCCTCGTGCGGGAGTTCCTGGAACTCGCCGGCATCCCGCCCCGGCCGCCGCGATGAACCGATTTCCGACCTTCTGCCCGCGCCCGTGCGTCTGCTCGTGAAAACCGCGGTGCGATTGGCCCTGCTTCCGATCCTTTCCTCGATCGGCTGCGGGGCGCAGCCCGCGCCGTTCGCGTTATCCGAAGCCGTGCTCGTCGCCGAGGGCCCGGCGGGCGAGCGCCGCTGGGGAAGATACCAGTTCCCGTCGCTCGATCGTCTACTCGACGGCCGGATCGCCCTCTCGTTCCACGTGAACGAGGACAGCGCCCGCGCCTACGGGCGGAGGCCGGCGCAGCCGGATCGCGGTGTTTCGGCGAACGTGGGGGAAACGTGGAGTCTGGAGCATTCCACGGAAAGAACCGCGGGACTGCTCCTGCCCAACGGCGATCGCCTCATTGCGGGTCGATCGGATGTCACGCCAACGGCGGTTCCCCTCGCTGAACTGAAGTTGCCCGAGAGGGTTGGCACAATCATCGGCACGTACGGTCGTCTGCCCTACACGTTTTACCGGCACGACGATCTTCCCGACCAGCTGCGCGGTGTGCCCCTCGCGCGATTGCCCGCGGGGGCGGGCGAGTGGCGGAATGAGCGCGCGCAGTTGTTTGATCCGGGATTTCAGCGCTATACCATCCAGGAAGTCTTCCCGGTCGTCTGGTGGGGCGATCTCAACCTCGCGTCCGATGGATCGATCGTATCATTGGTTTACCCGCGATCGATCGATGGCGACGTGGCGTGCCACCGCTCGACCGACTTCGGACGCTCCTGGCGCCTGCAGGGTCGCATCGCGTATGAACCGGATGTGGCAGCCGATCCCCTGGCGCGTTCTAGGACCCAGGGCTTCACCGAACCCGGCAGTGCCTTTCTCGCCGACGGCTCCTTGCTGGTGATGCTGCGGACGACCGACGGTCTGGGCATCGGGCCGCTGTATTCCAGTCGATCTGCCGATCTGGGCAAAACCTGGACGAACCCCGTCGTGGTGAACGCATTCGGGGTCATGCCGCGGCTGCTCCGTCTCCGCAACGGCGTCCTCGTGCTCAGCTACGGACGACCGGGCGCCGAGGTCCGTTTCAGCCTCGATGGCCGCGGCGAGGTCTGGACGGATCCGCTGCGGCTGGTGCCCGCGGCTTCGCCCGATGTACAGGCCGACAGCTGCGGTTACACGAGCCTGCTGGCGGTCTCGGACGATTCGTTCCTCATCGCGTACAGCTGGTTCAAACGTCCCGGCGACGACGATCTGCCGCGCAAAGCCTTGCTGGTCCGCCGGGTAACGGTGCGACCCACCTCAGGGGCCCCAAAGACAGACTGATAGGGAACTGGATTTTTCGGAGCAGGTGAAACTGGAGTTCGTTTGCCCTTCCTCCGTTCGGGCGATCGGTGACCTAGGAATGGCGTCCGCCCTCGCAAAGGAATGCCGGCAATGGTCGCTGCACCCGAATTTGAGGTGCCGCGAATCGAGCATGCTTCAGTAGGAAAAGTGGCGCGGGTCCTTTGATCGGGTGCTGGCTGAGTTGGGGAAACCGCGGGATGCCTCGGTGCGCGAATCGGCCGCCGCACATTGGAAGAACGTCCCTGCCTTTCGGCTGCACTGCTGTGGCGTACCTCGTTCCTAAATCGGCCGGGAACTGCTCATGGGCGCCCACCGCAAAATACGCGGTTACTTCTTCCAATTCCTGAAAACCCACGCCGGTTACTCCACCCGTACCCCTGGAGTCTCAACATTCAACGCCCTGACCCCTTACAAAAGGGGTCAGGGCGTTGAGCGTTTTGTGGGTGGTGCGGCGCGTTCTCCCGCTGGCGGCTGATGGGGGGGCTGAACGTATTGCGCCCAAAACGTTTGGTAGCGGCGAGTGGTACCGACGAAGTGAAGGACGAAGGCGCCCTCGAAATTGAGGATTCAAACATTCAACGCCCTGACCCCTTAGGAAGGGCCCTGACCCCTTAGGAAGGGCCCCGGCTCGGGAGCCTAGCGGCCCGGTGGTCGAGTGCGAAGCGTGCCTTCATCTTGCCGCCGGTGCGGTGACATTCGTAGCAGTCCTGCGCGAGCACCGGCTGGATGCGATTTTAGAAAAACTGACTTAGGCAGGAGCCCCGGCCGCGCACGCGGCGGCGGCGATGAATGCCAGCAGCTGGTAGCGAGGGTTGAAAGCGGGGAATGTGGCCGAGGCGGAGCGCATGGGGGGCGCTGGCCAGGAAGGGTGGCGGCGGCGCGGGCAAGTGTAAGGACGGGCGTGGCGGAGATCGTCGGTGCTGCCGGAGAGAATCGCGGCGTCGGGCCATCCTCCGTGGGGCTTAGGTAAAAGGGACGCCATGCGGGTCCTCGCGTTACCCAAATATGAAGCAGGTGAAACGGGGCTTTGTGTCCGTCCGCAGGGCTCGAGTCCGCGAGCGCCCACTGTCACCGATGCCTTTGCCAGACAAGTTCGCCGCCGGCTTGTGGGCGGATGGGGCGTTGGCAGCGTGAGTATTTGGGCGCCTTCGGACGAAGACTCCTTGGCTTACCGATGGGAAAATGGATTCTTCAGAACGTCGTGCGCACGCCGACACGAAACATCCGGCCCACCTGGTCGAAGAGACCTGGGTCCGTCGGCAATGGTGTGGCGCCGCCGGTGCGCGGCGCGTAGGTTGGGTCGCGGTCGAGCAGGTTGGCGACGTTGAGGTAGACCTCCGTCTGCCACCGCTGCCGCAGCCGGGGCAGCCGATAACTGACCTGGCCGTCCAGATAGGTCGTCGCAGGCACATCGTTGTAGTCGGTGGTGACGCCGAGGACGCGGGTCTTGTCCCACGTCATCCGGCCGATGTAACGCAGTTGGAGGAAGGTGGCGACGGATCGCCGGGCGTGCTGCAGGGACAGCGTGCCGCGGATGTGGGGCATTGCAGCCGTGCCGCTGGCCGCGTTGGCGAGGCCGTTGCCAGCGTAGTTGAAGGTCGGCGCGAGCGGCGAAACGCGGCTGTACTCGTCGATGTAGCCTGCCAGCGCGCGCACGTTCAGGCTGCCTGGATCGCCGCCCACCCAGCTGGCCAGCGGCACGCGATAACCGGCCTCGACGTCCACCCCGCGGGAGAGCTCGGAGTTGAGGTTGATCGGGGAGGTTCGCGTGGCGATCACCGCGCGTGGGCTGGCCACCGTCGGGCCGCGGGTCACGAACGCGCTCAGTGGTGAGGCGGGGTTGATGCTGCTCTGGCGCACCGCATCTTGGCCACCGGCTACAAAGATCGCGTCGTCGATCCGGGTGGTGTAGACATCCACCGCGAGGCTCGCGCCTTTCAGCCACGCGGGCTGGTACACGAACCCGAGCACGTGCGAGTTCGCGACCTCCGGCTTCAGATCGAGGTTGCCGACGGCCAAGTTGGGCACTGCCTGGAAGGTGAGCCCGGTACCGCCCGGGAAGTTGTCGCTGATGTTGCCGTTGGTCTGACGGCCGGTGGAGAAGAGCTCGTTGATACTCGGCGCGCGGATGTCTCGGGAACGCGAGGCCCGCACGCGCAGATCATCAGAGAGCTGCCAGATGAGGCCCAACTTCCAAGTGTTGGCGTCGCCGCTCGCGGCGTAACGCGTGTGCCGCGCCGCCACGTTGGCGGTAACGCGCTTCGCCAGCGGGAGGGCCCGCAGCAGCGGCGCCTGTGCTTCGACGAACTCCTCCAAAATTTCGTCCTCTCCCGAGAAGGGTTGGTTGTTCGCCAGCCGGTAGGCGCCGGCGATCGACAGTGCATCGACCCGCGTGGTCGAGTCCACGCTGCGCCATTGCGCCCCGGCGGCGACCGCCAGCGGACCTGCCGGCAGGGACAGCAGCGTGCCGGAAATCTTGGTCTCGGCCACGTCCTGAGAGGAGATCTCGTCGAAGCGGGAGGTGCCCATCACGTAGTCCAGCGCGGACCGAGAGGGCGCCCCGGGGCCGAACGGATCGAAGGCCGCGGCGCCGGGGTTGGCCGCGGCGGCGCGGGGCACGATCTGCCCGCCCACCAGCACCGCGTCCGCCGCCACCGCCATCCGGGCGGTAACGAGGTTGTTCGAGACGGGGATGCTAATGTCGTTGCGTCCCCATTGGTAGGAGGTCTCCCAGGTCCACCCGCCGAGGCGTACGAGGGCGCCGAAGAGCGCGCGGCGGTTCTCGTCGCGCACGTCCGAATGCGTTAGCCCGGCCTCAAGCGTGAGGCGGTTCATTGTGAACGCCGTGACCCCGAGCGACGTCATCCGCGCCACGAGGTCGGGCGCGGACCGGGCGAGAAAGGCGTTATCGCGCTGGATGGTCAGCAGGTGGGTAGTCGGGCTGTTCTGCACCTGCATCCGGGTGGCGCCGTAGGAGACCTCGAGGAAGAGCGTGACCTGCGGGCGCAGCTTGAAGTCGGAGCGCAGGAACAGGTTCTTCCGCGTCAGTGGGCGGACGATCTCCTGGGAGGTGCCGATGCGGAAGCCGTCGCCGCCGCTCTGGAACCCGTTGGTGGTGCCGATCGTGGTCGAAAGCGTGCCGTAGTCGTAGGGGCGCGGGGCGCCGCCTGGGCCGAACTGGAGGCCGCGGATTTGGGCGTTGTTGGCGGCAGTCCCGCCAACGCCATTGACGATCAGGCCGCCGGGCGTGAACGGGGAGCGGATGTCCTCCGCGCGCACCAGCTTGGTCGTGTTGCCGGGCTGGGGAATTTGGTTGGTTTCTCGGCGGCGGAAGTTGCGCGCGTCGCCGTTGACCCCCTTGCTGACCGCGTACTCGCCGCTGAAGACGAGGTGGCCGCGGCCTTTGAGGTAAGGCGTTCCGTAGGTGACCATCCCTTTGTACTCTCGGTTGTCGCCCCGCTGCGATTGGCCGAGGATGACGTCCGACTTGAAGCCGGTGAATTCCTTGTTGAGGACGAAGTTCACCACGCCGCCTACGGCATCGGAGCCGTAGGTGGCGGAGGCGCCGCCGTTGACGACGTCAACGCGGTCCACGAGGCCCTGCGGGATAAGGTTCACGTCGATCTGTCCGGTGGGGCCGCTGGGCGTGAAGCGGCGGCCGTCCAAGAGCGTGAGGGTGCGGGCGACGCCGAGGCCGCGGAGATTGAGGAAGTTGGCGCTGTTGTTGCCCGTGCCGCCGCCGACCGTCTGGCCGCCGCCGGGGGCGATCGAGGGGAGCTGCTTCAGGCCGTCGGCCAAATTCATCGGCGCGGTGGCGAGCAGGTTTTCGTAGCTCACGACCAGCACCGGGGTGGGCGAGGTGAATGTGCTGGCGCCCGCGATGAGCGAGCCGGAAACGTTGAAGGCCTCGAGTTGGAGGACCTCCGAGGGCTGGGAGGGGGTCGGAGCGGCGCCGGGTGTGGCGGCGCCTGCGGTTGCGGTCACTAGCCAGGCGGCCAGAAGGGAGAGTAAGCGGCGGTTTTTCACGGGCAGGGCGGGATCTGGCTGAAAGGAAACTGAATTTGCGGGTTTTGGGCCGGGTGGGGAGGGGCGGGGCGCAAAACCAAGGCACGCTCTTGGTCCCCTACGAGCAAAAAGCCCTCCTTAGGGCGGATGGCTTACAAAAGGGGTCAGGGCGTTGAGCGTTTTGTGGGTGGTGCGGCGCGTTCTCCCGCTGGCGGCTGATGGGGGGGCTGAACGCATTGCGCCCAAAACGTTTGGTAGCGGCGAGTGGTACCGACGAAGTGAAGGACGAAGGCGCCCTCGAAATTGAGGATTCAAACATTCAACGCCCTGACCCCTTGGGAAGGGCCCGTGAACCGGGCATCGGATTTGCCGGGCAGGCTCGACGGTTGACGGGGGCGGATCGAACACGCACAG
>CAIUOU010000104.1 GCA_903900845.1 uncultured Opitutia bacterium | reverse complement strand
CCACTCCACCTCGATCCCCACGCTGCGATCCTCATCCCTGAGTTCCACCGCCACCACCTGCCACGGATCCTCCAACTCCAACAGCTTCTGAAAGAATCCCGTCACATTACGGTCCGTTTGCCGCTTCATATCGCCTTTTGAACACTTCCCTCGGTTACCCACAAGAATCTGCGAAGAACCGAATGTTTAAAGGGCGAAGCGCCACGCGAGGGTGCGGCTCTTCTTCTGACCATGCTCCAGCGGCAGCACCCTGACGTCCATCGCACCCGTGATAGCCAGCGCGCGTTTCAGCGGCAGAAGATGTTCGCGGCTGGAGACCAACGTGGTGAACCAGCCCACCCGGCCGGCAAACCCGCGGCTTTCGGCGATCATCCGGCGAATGAAGCCGAGCTCGCCGCCGGCACACCAGAGCTCGGAATTCGTGCCTCCGAAATTCCGCCGGAAACGCGGCATGGTGCCACCGCCGAGTTGCCGCAGCTTTCGCCGGGTGCCGGCCGCCGCCGCCTCGGGTGAGGCGTGGAACGGCGGGTTGCAGACGGTCAGCGCGAAACGCTCGTCCGGAGCGACCACGTTGGCGAAAATGCATTCGCGCGCAGGTTGCCGCCGGAGAGAAACGGCGGACGCGAACCGCGGATTGGCCGCTAGAATCTCGGCGGCGTGACGCAGCGCGACGGGATCAACCTCCGTGCCGACAAAACTCCAGCCATAAGCCTGATGGCCGAGCAGAGGAAAAATGACGTTGGCGCCGACCCCCACGTCGAGGACCCGCACACGAGCGCCCTGCGGAATCACACCTCCGTTCGTCGTGGCGAGCAGGTCGGCCACGGCATGCAGGTAGTCCGCGCGACCGGGCACCGGCGGGCACAGGTAACCGGGCGGGAGATCCCATGTGCGAACGCCGTAATGATGGAGCAAGAGCGCGCGGTTGAGCGCCTTCACCGCGGCCGGATCCGCGAAGTCGATGGTGGGACCCACATGGGGCGCGGTCCGCACGAACGCCGCCAAGGACGGACTCGCCGCCGTCAGAGCGGCGAAGTCATAGCCAGCGCGATGCGGGTTGCGGGGGTGCATGGCGGCTGCGCGGCGCGAGCCTCAACGGCGTGTTTTCCACTGCACGTAAATTTCCTCCACTTTCGCGCGCGCCCATGGCGTCCGGCGCAGAAAAACGAGGCTCGAGTTGATGCTCGGGTCGAAGCGGAAGCAGCGGATGTCGACGCGCTGGGCCAGTTCCGCCCAGCCGAATTCCTCGACGAGCTCCATCAGGAGCTGCTTCAGCGTCACGCCATGCAGCGGATCTTTCGACGGCGGGGAATCCATACGCGCAAACGTCGGGCGCGTAAGCGGCGAGGCAAGCGCGGAGGCGGGCGGCCCCGGAGGCTGCCGCCCGCGAGGCACGTCTGCGTACTTTGGGATCCGGCAGCCGCAAACACCCGACCGCTTGACCACCCGGTCGCGTATTACAATGTGATACACATGAAAGAAGTCCTTACCCTCCGCCTGCCCAAGGGCAGCCGCCGGCGTCTGACCCAACTGGCCAAACGTCAGCGTCAGAACGTCAGCCAGTATGTACGGCACGCGATCGAGACCCAGCTCTGGATAGACGCCCTCGACGAGACCGCGGTGCTCGCCGCGCCCAAGGCCGCGGCCCTGGGGTTGAAGACCGACGACGACGTATTCCGGCTCTTCTCTTGAAGCTCGTTCTCGATACTAACGTCATCCTTTCCGCGGTTCTGGTCCCGGGCACGTGCCGCGAATTACTTAAGGGCAGAGCCCTGCTGCACGACTGGTTCACTTCCCCCGGACTCGTTGCGGAACTGGCGGGAAAGCTTGAGCAAAAGCTCGGTCTGCCTCCCGAACGCACACCGCTTTTCCTGGTTTACGGGCACCGCGCCCAGCTGGTGTCGCCCTTGACGCTTTCCGCACGCGTTTGCCGCGACCCAGATGACGACCTCGTCCTCGCCACGGCGTTGGCAGCGCAGGCCGACATTATCATCACGGGTGACCGAGATCTACTGACCCTCAAGTCCCACGGTGGCGTCCGCATCCGCAGCCCGCGCCAATTCACGGACAATCCCTCGGCATAGACCGGGGCGAGACCTGACCCTTTGAAACCGGGCGCCGGCCTTCGCCGAGCCTTCGGAAGAAACACCCCGACAGAAAGCGTGCGACTGAGCAATTCAGCCCGGCGACCTGGATCAACCGCAGGCTTCCAGCTTCCCGTGGTCAAAGAACAACGGGGCCAAATGGCCCCGATAGATCCGTGTGGATCCGTCGTGCCGTGCCTCAAAACCATCTTCCCTCGGTGCGGTTCTCTTTGGATACGCCACGCCCGCATTTATCCGCGCGATCTGGGAAATACGCGGTGAAAACCGCGGAATCCTTCAAAAGAGCCTTTGGTCGTCGCGCAAACGGTATGGTCCGCGGCGGGCGGCCGCGGCTACACCAAGCCAGCCCCATTCGTGTCGATTTGTGTCCATTCGTGGTTCACCCGCGCGGACGAAGAGGACCGGGCGGTCGGAAAGGGCCAGTCGCGTCTCTCGTCACCGCAACCGACGTTTTTTCACCAAATTTCGCCGCCGGCCTACTAGGCGGTTGCAAGGCTGGGGAGTACGCTTTTCCGTTCGCGACCCCGGCCCGTTTTTTCACCCCTCCCCTCTTTCCCCATGTCGAAAAAATCCGTCAAGGATCTGAAAACCATCAAGTCCAACGTGAAGAGCCGCGTCGAGGCGGCGCTCGCCGACACCGGCGGGCTCCTGCGCCTCGCCCCCTGCTGGGTGCCGCGCTCCTTCCTGCAGCCGGGCAAGCGCCTGAAGCTGCACCCCGATGATCTCTACGCCTTCGGGCTCAACCGCGGCGGCATCGACGAGCGTTGGTTCGCGTCGACCACACCCGCCGCCAACGACAACCGGACGCCCGACGAGGGCCTGAGCTACGTCGTCATCGGCGGCGAGCGCTTCACGCTCCAGCAGGCGGTCGACGAGTGCGGCGCGGGCCTGATCGGCAAAGCGATCTGGAAGAAGTACCGCAAATGGCCCGTCTATTCGAAGTTCTTCGATAACATGGGGCCGATCCCGCACCACATGCACCAGAGCGCCGCGCAGGCGAAGCTGGTCGGCCAGGAGGGCAAGCCGGAGTCGTATTACTTCCCGCCCCAGCACAACAACGTCGGCAACAACTTCCCCTACACGTTCATGGGCCTCGAGCCCGGCACGACCAAGGCGCAGGTCCGGAAGTGCCTCGAGAATTGGAACAAGGGCGACAACGGCATCCTCGACCTCTCGCGCGCCTACCGCCTGAAGCCGGGCACCGGCTGGCTGATCCCGCCCTGCGTGCTCCACGCCCCGGGCTCCCTCTGCACCTACGAGCCGCAATGGGGCTCCGATGTCTTCGGCATGTACCAGTCCCTCGTCGAGGGCCGCGAGGTGCCGTGGTCGCTGCTCGTGAAGGACATGCCCAAGAGCAAGCACCGCGATCTCGACTTCATCGTCGACCAACTGGACTGGGCCGAGAACACCGATCCAAATTTCAAGGACAACCACTACCTCGAGCCCGTGCCGGTGGCCGACACCCGCGGCGAGGGTTACGTGGACCGCTGGATCGTGTACGGCAAGGTGGCCGGCGAGCAGCTGTTCACCGCCAAGGAGCTCACCGTCGAACCCGGCGCCAAGTGCGTCATCAAGGACGGCGGCGCCTACGGCCTGATCACCGTCCAAGGCAAGGGCCGCATGAACAACCTCAACCTCGATTGCCCGAAGCTCATCCGCTTCCATGAGCTCACCGAGGACGAGGTGTTCTGCACCGAGGACGCCGCCAAGGCCGGCGTCACCTTTGAGAACACCAGCAGTGTCGAGCAGCTCGTCGTCCTCCGCTACTTCGGCCCCGAGGTGCACCCCGACGCGCCCGCCATCGGCGCCTACCGCAAGAACAAGTTCTGAACGCCCCTTTGTCACCGGGCGTGCCGGTGGCGGCCGGGCGGGCGTGAGCGCCTCCCCCGAGGTTACCCCTCTCCCGCCTCCCGGCCACCCCGGCGCTCCCGGTGACCCAGAGTCCAACCGCAACCGCAGAAACCTCCAAACTCCCGCAACATGTCCGCGAATAACTTCCCGAAGCTCCACAACGCCATGTGGCCCGGCCTCGTCGGCAAGGGCAGCCCCGGCGCTGAACCGTTCATCGAACTCGACACCATGCTCGACCTGACCGCCAAGGCGGAGGTCGGCGGCGTCAAGTTCGACGGTGTCGATCTCTTCCTCTACAACCCGCACACCGACATCGATATCTCGGACAGCGGCATCAAGGCCCTTGCCAACAAGATCAAGTCGAAGGGCCTGGTGGTCGGTTCCGTCGTCGCGCCGGTGTGGTTCGACGCCTCCGCCGGCGGCGACGAGAAGGCCCGCGCCAACTTCGTCGCGCACGTCCGCAAGGCGGTCCGCATCGCCCGCCAGCTCCGCGAGCTCGGCGTCCGTCCCTACGGCGTGGTGCGCATCGACAGCGCCACGAGCGTCACGGCTTGGGACAAAGACCCGAAGGGCTGCACGAAGCTCATCGCGCAAACCTTCCGCGAGGCGGGCAAGATCGCCAAGGGCGAGGGCGAGCGCCTCGCCGCGGAGGGTGAGATCTGCTGGGGCGGCATGCACTCCTGGAAGAACATGGTGAACCTCCTCGAGGAGGTTGGCATGCCCAAGGTCGTCGGCTTCCAGGCCGACATGTCGCACACCCACCTGTACACGCTCGGTGCCAACGCCGAGGCGCACCGCCTCGTGCCGAAGAAGTACCATTACGAGCCCGCCGAGTTCCATAAGGCGATGACCAAGCTCACCGACGCGCTGCGCCCGTGGACGATCGACTTCCACGTCGCGCAGAACGACGGCTCCGTCTTCGGCTCCGGCGACCACGAGAAGACCGGCAAGCACTGCCTCGCCACCGACCCGCGCGGCAAACTCAACATCGTGCGCGACTCCGGCTACTGGCTCCGCGACAAGCAGGGCAAGGTCACCAAGAAGATGAAGCACATCTGCTGGGACGGCTGCATGTTCCCCAACGAGGTGCTGATGAAGCAGCAGACTTGGAACGACATCCTCTCGGCGATGATCGAGGTCCGCAACCAGCACGGCTGGGTCGGCTGAATCAAAAACCAAGCGCGAAGACGCGAAGGCCTCGCCGAGAAACGCCAGGGCGGACTAGCTCAGGTTCCTCTCCCGCTTTCGTCCGCGATCCTTCGCGCTCCTTCGCGTCTTCGCGCTTAAACCCCCACTCCCTAAATCCCTCCCAACATGGCTAAAAAACAACTCCGCGTCGGCCTCATCGGCTACAGCTTCATGGGGCGCGCCCACAGCAACGCGTTCCACCAGGTCAACCACTTCTTTCCGTCCAGCTACGAGATCGTTCCGCAGGCCGTCTGCGGCCGCGATCAGGCGAAAGTGAAGGAGTTCGCCGAGAAGTGGGGCTACAAGTCCACCGAGACCGATTGGAAGAAGCTCATCGCGCGCGACGACATCGACGTCATCGACATCGCCACGCCCAACAACCTCCACGCCGAGCAGGCCATCGCCGCCGCCAAGGCCGGCAAGATGATCCTGTGCGAGAAGCCCCTCGCCATGAACTCGAAGCAGGCCGAGGTCATGGTGAAGGCCATCGAGAAGGCCAAGGTGCCCAACATGGTCTGGTACAACTACCGCCGCTGCCCGGCGGTCGTCCTCGCCAAGAACCTGATCGACGCCGGCAAGCTCGGCCGGGTGTTCCATTACCGCGCCAACTTTCTCCAGGACTGGACCATCAACCCGGAGCTCCCCCAGGGCGGCACCGGCCTCTGGCGCCTCGACGTCAACGTCGCCGGCTCCGGCGTCACCGGCGACCTCCTCGCCCACTGCATCGACACCGCCCTCTGGCTCAACGGCGGCATCAAGGACGTCAGCGCCATGACCGAGACGTTCGTGAAGGAGCGGAAGCACAGCCTCACCGGCAAGGTCCAGAAGGTCGGCATCGATGACGCCTGCCTCTTCCACTGCCACTTCAACAACGGATCACTGGGCCTGTTCGAGTCCACGCGCTACGCCCGCGGCCACAAGGCCCTCTACACGTTCGAGATCAACGGCGAGCACATGAGCCTGAAGTGGGACCTCCATGACCTGCATCGCCTGCAGATCTTCGACCATAGCGACGAGGGTCCGGAGCGCGGCTGGAAGAGCATCCATGTCTCCGACGGCGACCATCCCTACTGCGGCAAGTGGTGGGTCCCCGGCCTGCAACTCGGCTACGAGCACAGCTTCGTGCACGCGATGGTCGAGTTCATCGAGGGCCTGGAGAGCGGCAAGGGCTGCACGCCCAACTTCCGCGACGGCCTCGCCACCGACTACGTCGTCGACGCCGTCCTCGCTTCCGCCAAGGCCCACAAGTGGGTCAAGGTGAAGCAGGCCTGATCCGAGGCTGTGCCGGAGAGAACCACGGATGCACGCGAATGGCCCCGGATTCACCGTCGAGCCTCGGGCGAGAAAAAGTTCGCGCCGGGGTGCGGTGATGATCGTCGCGACGACGACCCGGCTCGCGTTCAAAACCCGTGTTTGTCCGTGTGAATCCGCGGTCCCTCTTATCCGGATGAGCTAAGCTTCCGGCTCCAAGCCCGGTTTCCGGGCGGCGGCGTCAAGACGCCGCCGCCTTTTTTCCGCCCCGAATCCTACCCCGACCCCACCCATTCCCATGCGTATCCGCGCCCTGCTCTGCGCGCTCGTGCTGCCCTTGGCGGCGCACGCCGCCACCTCGCTCACCTTCAATCCGCCCGCCGGCGTCACCGCCCGCGGCAAGCACGTCGTCCTTCTTTCCGGCGACGAGGAATACCGCAGCGAGGAGGCACTCCCGATGCTCGCGAAGATCCTCAGCCAGCGCCACGGCTTCCGCTGCACCGTGCTTTTCGCGTTGGACGCCGATGGCGTCATCAACCCGGAGAACCAGCGGTCGCTCGCCGGCTCGGCCGCGCTGGATTCCGCCGACGCCATCGTGATGTCGCTGCGTTTCCGTAACTGGCCGGAGGCCGACATGGCGCGCTTTGTCGCCGCGTTCAATCGGGGCGTGCCGGTGATCGCGCTCCGCACCTCCACCCACGCCTTCAACATCCCCCCGGGCTCACCGTACGCTCAGTACAGCTGGAACAGCCGCGCGCCCTGGCCGGGCGGCTTCGGCAAACACGTCCTCGGCGAGACCTGGATCTCGCACTGGGGACGCCACAAGTTCGAGGCCACCCGCGGCGTAGCCGAGCCGGCCAACGCCGCCGACCCGATCCTGCGCGGGGTGAAGGATGTCTTCGGCGACAGCGACGTCTACGAGGCCTACCCGCCGGCCGACGCGCGCATTCTCATGCGCGGTCTGGTGCTCAAAGGCATGAGCCCGACGGATGTGCCGGCGGAACAGTCGAAACCCCGCGCGACCGACAAACAGCCCCAGGGCGTGAATTCGCCCGCGATGCCGATCGCCTGGACCCGCGTGTTCCGCAACGAGGCCGGCAAGGAAAACCGCATCTTCACGACCACCCTCGGCGCCGCGACCGACCTGATCAGCGAGGGATCGCGCCGCGTCGTGGTGAACGCGGTTTTCTGGGGCCTTGGCCTCGACGTGCCGGCCGCGGCGGACGTGCGCTTCGTCGATCCATTCACCCCAAAGCCTTACGGGTTCAAAGGCTACCGCTACCGGCTGACGCCCTCGGACTACGCGCTCGGCAAGGAAACGCCCCCGGGCGCCACGCCGCCCCCCGCGCCGCCGAAAAACCCTCCCGCGAAGAAGGCCGCCAAGCAGGCCTCGGCCGGCGGGGCATCCGGCGCCGCCGCCACGGCCGCGGTTCCCGCCGCCCCGGCAACCAAGCCGGCCTTCCAGCTCAACGCGGGGGACCGCGTCGCGATCGTGGGCAACGCCCTCGCCGACCGGATGCAGCACCACGGCTGGATGGAAACCATGATCCACCTGAAGCACCCCGCGCACAACGTCACCGTGCGCAATCTCGCATTCGCCGGCGACGAGGTCTCGAACCGCGCGCGCTCGAAGGATTTCGGCACGCCCGACGAGTGGCTCGGCAAGGTGCAGGCGGGCGTCGTGTTCGCGTTCTTCGGCTACAACGAGTCCTTCGCCGGACCCGACGGGCTGCCGAAGTTCCGCGAGGAGCTCTCCGCGTTCCTGCGCGAGACCCGCGCCCGCACGTACAACGGCCTCGCGCCCCCGCGCATCGTCCTGTTCTCGCCGACCGCGGTGGAAAAGCACCCCGACCCGAATTTCGAGTACAAGCCGCAGGTAAACGAGAACCTCGCCGCCTACTCTCGCGCGATGGCCGAGGCCGCGCGTGACGTCGCGGGCGTGACCTTCGTCGACCTGTTCAACCCGTCGAAGCGCCTGTTCGAGGAAGCCGCGCGCCGCGGGGACGGCCCGCTCACCATCAACGGCGTCCACTTCCACGACGCCGGCGAGGCCCGCCTCGCCAAGGAGATCTATCCCTCGCTCTTCGGCGAAACCGCGCCCGCGGTGGAGACGCCCGAGGCCGCGAAGGTGCGTGCGCTCGTCAACGAGAAGAGCGCGATGTGGCACTCACGCTACCGCTCCGTCGACGGTTACAACATCTACGGCGACCGCTCGAAGATCGCCTACGTCTCCCATCCCGACGCGCCGAAGATCACCAACACGCAGGTCTTGATGGAGGAGATGGCGCAGCGCGACGTCATGACCACCAATCTCGAGCGGAAGGTCTGGGCGGCGGCGGCCGGCAAGTCCGGATCCGTCGAGATGCTGCCCCTGCCGGTCGTGACCGCTTTCGGCACCAACAAACCGGGCCCGAACATCGACGGCACTTATCCGTTCGTCGACGGCGACGAGGCGACCAAGCTCATGACGCCCGGACCGGGACTGCAGGTGAACCTCTTCGCCAGCGAGAAACAATTCCCCGAGCTGTCGAAACCCGTGCAGATGGCGTGGGACGGGAAGGGACGCCTCTGGGTGGCCGTGTGGCCGAATTACCCCGAGCGCACCCCGACTTCGAAGATCGCCGACAAGATCCTCATCCTCGAGGACACCGACCGCGACGGCCGCGCCGACAAGTGCACCGTGTATCTCGATGGGCTGAACTGCCCGACCGGCTTCAACTTCTTCAAGGACGGCCTGCTCGTCATGCAGGCGCCCGACCTGTGGTTCGTGCGCGACACCGACGGCGACGGCCGTGCCGACTGGAAGGAGCGCGTGCTCATGGGCCTCGATTCGGCCGATTCCCACCACCAGACAAACTCGATGATCTACGAGCCGGGCGGCGCGCTGCTGCTGAGCGACGGCGTTTTTCACCGCACGCAGGTTGAGAGCGTCGAAGGCGCGGTGCGCAACATCGACGGCGCCATCTTCCGCTACGAACCGCTCACCGGAAAGTTCGAGCGCTACGTCGCCTACGGGTTCGCGAACCCGCACGGCCGGGCCTTCGACCGCTGGGGCAACGACCTGATCGTCGACGCCACCGGCAACAACACCTACTTCGGACCCGCCTTCAGCGGCCGGATCGACCATCCCGGAAAACATCCGCGCATGAAGACCGTCTGGGACCGGCCCGCCCGGCCCTCCGCGGGCAGCACCTTTCTCACCAGCCGCCATTTTCCGGAGGAATTCTGGGGCAGCTTCCTGAATCCCAACGTCATCAGCTTCCAGGGCATCTACCGCGTGAAGATGGTCGACGACGGCTCCGGCCTGAAGGGCGAGCGCCAGCCCGACGTCATCTCGTCGACCGATCGCAACTTCCGGCCGATCGACACCGCGACCGGCCCAGACGGCGCGCTCTACATCTGTGACTGGCACAACCCCCTGATCGGCCACCTGCAAAGCCATCTCCGCGACTCCAACCGAGACCATGTTCACGGGCGCATCTACCGCGTCACCGCGAAGGACCGCCCGCTCGTGTGGCAGCCGAAGATCGAGGGCGAGCCGGTCCCGGCGCTGCTCGAACTCCTCAAGCGCGGGGAGAACCACCTTCGCAACCTCGCGAAGATCGAGCTCGGCAAGCACGACTCCGAAAAGGTCGTCGCCGCCACCAAGGCCTGGGCCACGAAGCTCGACGCGGCCTCGCCCGACCACGCCCACCACCTCGCCGAGGCGCTCTGGGTCCACCAATGGCACAACCGCGTCGATCTCGACTTGCTCGCGCGCCAGCTCAATTCGACCAACGCCGACGCCCGCGCCGCCGCCGTGCGCGTCCTGAGCTACTGGCGGGACCGCGTGCCGAACGCCCTCGACGAGTTGCGCCGGCTCGCCGGCGACGACCACCCTCGCGTGCGCCTGCAGGCGGTGCGCGCCGCGAGTTTCTTCCCGGTCGTGGATGCCACCGAGGTGGCCCTCATCGCCCTGAAAAAGCCCGTCGACTACTACCTCGACTACGTCATCGGCGAGACGCTCCGCCAGCTCCGTCCGCAATGGCGCCAGCGCATCAGCGAAGGCGGGAAATTCGCCGGCGGGGACGCGGCCGCCACGCGCTACCTCCTGCGCACGCTCACGGTCGCCGAGGTGCAGGCCATGCCCCGCACCGCCGACGTCGCCGAGAACCTCCTCGGCCGTTCCGGCGTGAACGAGGCCACCCGCACCGAGGCCCTGGCCGCCCTCGCCAAGGCCCGCGGCGCGGCCCCGGTCGCACTCCTGCTGCAGGTGCTGGAGAGCCCGGGCGAGATCGACGCCAAGGGCGTCGGCCGCCTACTCGTCAACCAGTCCGCGGCCACCCTCCTCGCCCAAAGGGAAGGCCTGCTGAAGCTCGCCCTGGCCGAAACCGCCGACGGCCGCACCTACGCATGGGCCGCCCTCGCGCTCGCCGACAAGTCGCTTGATCGCGTCTGGCGCGAGGCCGCCGTCACCCCGTTGTCCTACGCCAGCCTCCTCGGCGGCATCCCGCTCATCCCCGACGCTGAACTGCGCGCCAAGTCCTTCGATCGGGTGATGCCCATCCTCGGCCAGCCGATCACCGACATCCAGGGCCCCGATCACATCGTCGCGGCGATCCAGC
Source organism: uncultured Opitutia bacterium (assembly GCA_903900845.1). Classification (GTDB taxonomy): domain Bacteria; phylum Verrucomicrobiota; class Verrucomicrobiia; order Opitutales; family Opitutaceae; genus ER46. The sequence goes on along the minus strand of CAIUOU010000104.1, from coordinate 15,848 downwards.
GCGACGCCATCCGCTCCGCCGTGAGCGCGAAACGCGAGCCCGCGGCCGTCTTCGCCGCCCTCGCGACGATGATCGAGCGCGGGTACCAGGTGCCCGTGGCCGCACAGGGCATTCGCGCCCTGCCTCGCGACAGCTGGAAGCCCGCCGACGCCGGACGGGCCGCCCGCGCGCTCGTGACCTGGGCCGGAAAAGCGCATCCCAACGAGCGCACCGGCCGCGACTACGTGGAAAGCGTGCAGGTCGCCGACGATCTCGCGGGCATCCTGCCGGCGGGAGAATCCGAGGAACTGCGCAAGACCCTCTCGGGACTACGCGTCGCGGTGTTCGTCGTCCGCTCGGTCGTCGAGGGCATGCGCTACGACACGCCGCGCATCGTGGTGCAAGCGGGCCGCGCGTTCGACCTGATCTTCGATAATCCGGACGTGATGCCGCACAATCTCGTCATCGTTAAGCCCGGCACCCGCGAGCAGGTTGGCACAGCCGCCGCCGCGATGACGCCGGAGGCGAAGGACTCCAAGGGCCGCACGTTCGTGCCCGACCTCGGCAGCGTGATCGCCGCCACCAAGATGCTCGAGAACGGCCAGAGCGAGACCCTCAAGGTTGCGGCCAATCTCCTCCGCACCGAGGGCGAGTACGAGTACGTCTGCACGTTCCCCGGCCACTGGATGATGATGTGGGGAAAGTTGATTGTAACGAAGGACGTCGACGCCTACCTGAAAGCCAACCCCGCGGCACCCGCCGCCGCCCCAGCACCGGCCGGACACAACCACTGACCTTCATCCCCATGAAAATGATCCGCACACTGCTCATCCTCGGCGTCGCCGCCTCCGCGACCATCGCCCCCTTGGCCTCGGCCGCTGACGCCGGTTTCCAACCGATCTTCAACGGCAAGGACCTCTCCGGCTGGGAGGGCAACCCCGACTTCTGGTCCGTCCGCGATGGCGCCATCACCGGGCAAACCACCGCCGAGAAAACCACGAAAGGAAATACCTTCCTCGTCTGGAAGAGCGGCCGCCCCGCGAACTTCGAGCTCCGCGCCCGCTTTCGCCTCACCGCGCAGAACGACAAGAACCAGGCGAACTCCGGCATCCAGTACCGCAGCAAGGTGCTCGAGGCCGCCACCTTCGTGGTCGGCGGGTACCAGGCCGACATCGACTCGACGGGCAAATACGCGGGCATGCTCTACGAGGAGCGCGGCCGCGGCATCCTGATGTCGCCCGGCCAGACCATCCGGGTCAGCGCCCCGGACGCCGCGGCCATCGCCGCCGCGCAGGCCAACAAGAAGGCCAAGGGACAGGCCAAGGCCAAGATCGAGGTACTAGGCACCGCCACGAAACCCGAGGAGATCCTCGCCGCCTACAAGCTCGGCGAGTGGAACGAGCTGCGCATCGTCGCCAACGGCCAGCGGCTCCAGCATTACCTGAACGGCAAGCTTTCGGCCGACGTCACCGACACGGACGCGACCGCAGGCGCGAAGGACGGCGTGATCGCCCTCCAACTGCATCAGGGCCCGCCGATGACCATCCAGTTCAAAGACGTCCACCTGAAGACCCTGCCCTGATTCGTACCGGTCCCGGCCGCCGTTGAACAACGGCCGGGACCGCTTTTTCGCGACGGCCGTTGGCCGCTCCACGACTCGCCTCGCTCTCCGGCGACCCCGGCCGGATACCCCTTCGGCCTTGCTTTCACCCCATGAATCCCCGCCTTAGCCCCACCCTGCTGCTGCTCGCCGCGCTTCCCGCGGCCCTGCCCGCCCAGACCGCCCCCGCCACGAACGCGCCGGCCACGCCGAACTCCGCGGTCAAACTCGAGGAGTTCGTGGTTACCGGCGTATTCAATGCCACCGAGGCCAAAAAGGCCACCACCGCCATCACCGCGGTCGATATCAGCGTCATCGCCGACCAGGTGCCGATCAGCGCCGATGACATCCTGCTCAACGTCGCGGGCGTGTTCGTGAACTCCTCCCTTGGGGAGATCCGCGGCATGGTCTACTCGCGCGGCATCTCGGCCGACAGCAGCGACGGCGCCACCGGCCAGTATTACGTCTCGATGCAGGAGGACGGACTCCCGCTCACCAACGTCAATTTCGGCAACTACAACGCCAGCTACTTCAACCGGCCCGACGGCACCCTCCAGCGGGTAGAGGCCGTGCGCGGCGGCAGTGCTTCCATCACGTCCTCGAATTCACCCGGCGGCGCGTTCAACTACATCAGCCGCGTGGGCTCCCAAAACTTCGGGGGCGAGATCCGCACCCGCTACGGGCTCGAGGGCCGAGCCTCCCCGCACTTCCGGGTCGAGGGCGTCGTCGGTGGACCGATTGGGCGCAAGGGCTGGACGTACAGCGTCGGCGGCTTCTACCGCTACGCCGAGGGGCACCGGCCGGCGGACGGTTACCCGATGAACCACGGCTTCAACCTCCGCGGAAACGTCTACAAGGACTACGGCCGCGGCTCGTTGAAGATCTACGGCAAGTACCTCGACGATCGGAACCACTGGTATGAATACCTGCTCGCCCGCGATCCGCAGGATCCCAAGCAGTACCCGGGGCTGAGCCGCTACAGCACCAATCTCTTCCCGAAGACGAAATTCCAGTACCCACGCGAGACCGACACCACTTTCGCCACATTCGACTCGGCCGACGCCGTCCGCTCCCGCCAGCGCTACGGTGGAGCGGAGTGGAAGCATGACTTCGGCGGCGGCTGGTCCGTTAACCATAACATCAAGGCGAGCCGAAGCTGGGCCGACTGGAGCTCCAGCGCCGGTGTAACTCCGCGCTCCCTCGATTGGCCGAATTTCTTCAGCAACATGGGCATCCAGTTCAGCGGCGGTGGCAGTGCCCTGAACGGCCGCGTGCCGCCCGGCCTCTACCAGTTCTACGACCGGAAAACGGGCTCGGTACTCGCCGAGGTGACCTCCAACGGGTCCTACACGGTGAACGCCAACGCCATGGTGCAGGCCGGCCAGGTCGTTCGCTTCGCCAACCTGCCGAACCAGCAGATCCTGCCCAACGCCTTGTGGACGAACAACGGGCGCGTCGCCAACGAACACATGGATGAACTGATGGAACGGCTCTCCATCACCAAGAAGCTCGGCTCGATGTCCTTCACATTCGGCGGCTATTTCGGCTACGCCGACATCTCCGACCGTCAGTCCAGCGGCGGGCGCACCGCCTCGCCCCTCACCGAGCAACCGGATCCGCTCGGTATCCGTTGGATCCCGGCCACCGCCGCCAACGCGCCCGCCGGCACTCCGGCCGCCACGCTGGCAGCCGTCACCCCGTGGAACGGCCGGACCGTGCAGCTCACCAATCCCGAGGGTTTCACCGCGCTCGGCGTGGGCTACGTGCGCGACGAGGCGATCGCCCGCCAGCTGGCGTATTTCTTCGGACACAAATGGGATATCACCGACCGCTGGGGTGTCGACTGGGGCTTCCGTGGCGAGAAGTTCCGCGTGAAGGGCTTCAACCAATCCGGCACTCAAAACCCCCGCGGCAACTGGGACCCCACCTACGGCGGCGCCGACGGCGATCCGTACACCATGTTCGACAACCGTTTCCAGGTTCCGAACACCGCCGCGAAATGGTTCTTCGACAAGGATGTCCGCAGCTTCTCCTGGTCCGTCGCGAGCAACTTCGTGATCGATAACGAGAACTCCTTCTACGTGCGGTTCGCCGACGGCGAGAAGGCTCCCGACTACGGCTTCTTCCGGAATTACAACTCGGTGTTCCGCCTGAACAACCTCCGCCCGAAGCCGCAGACCGTCGAGCAGTGGGAGGTCGGCTACCGCTGGAAGCGCAAGGACCTCACGCTCACCCTCACGCCGTTCTGGAGCCGCTTGGGCAACATCAACAGCAACCCTCAGGCGACCGAGGCCGACGGCGCCACGCTCTACTACCCGGATCCGATCTACAACATGGTCACGTCGTACGGCATCGAGCTGGAGGGCGAGTACCGCTTCTCCGAGCGCCTGCGGCTGCGCTCGGTGTTCACCTCCCAGAAGTCGACCAACACGATCTGGAAGGTGTTCGTCGCCGGCGTAAACGGCCGCGACGACGACAGCTACCTCGATTTCTCCGGCAAGCCCGCCGACAACAATCCGGACTTCATCCTCAACACGACGCTCGATTACCGCACCCGTGACTGGTTCGCCAACGCCTCCTGGCGTCACATGGGCGAGCGCGCCGGCAACATCGCCAACGTCATCACGCTGCCGCGCTTCAACCAGTTCAACCTCACCGTCGGCTACACGATCTCGAGAACCCGCTCGGTGAACCTCAACATCAACAACGTCCTCGACAGTGAGGGCGTCATGACGTGGCGCGGCTGGGGTGTGAATCCCGGCGACCGCCAGAGCTACACCTCGCTACCCGCGACGGGCCGCGACACCATGCTGCAGTACGTGCCCGTGCAGCCCCGCGCCTTCTTCCTCACGTACACCCAGCGCTTCTGAGGTCACCGACCGCCTTATCCACGCGTCTTCTGCAAACTCCCATGTCACTCCGCCTCACCGTTTGTCTCGCCGTCTGCGCGGCCGCCGGCCTTTCCGCGGCCGAACAGAAAAAGAACAATCCGATCCGCCCCAATCCGGCGGAGTTGCCTCCCCCGGCGGACCCGGCGGCGATCAGCGCGCCCCCCGGCTTCAAGGTCGAGATGCTCTACAGCGTGCCCCGGATGGACCAAGGCTCGTGGGTATCGCTCACCACGGATCCCAAGGGCCGGATACTGGCGGCGGATCAGTACGGCGGCATCTACCGCATCACCCCGCCACCGCTCGGCACCACGGCCGGCCTGAAGGTTGAGAAGCTGGACATCGATTTTAACCGCGTCACGGTCCCGGCCGTCGTCCCCGAGGAACCGCGCAAGGGGAAGACCGAAAAGGCCAAAGCCGAAAAGTCGGCCCCGGCGGAAAAGCTGGAAGTCGGCGCCCACGGTCTGTTGTACGCCTTCGACAGCCTCTACGTGATGGTGAATGAGAATCGCGCCCGGGCGGGTCTCTGGCGCCTCCGCGACACGAACGGCGACGACCAGTACGACGAGGTGAAGTACCTGCGCCCCTTGAAGGGCACCGGGGAGCACGGCACCCACTCCCTCGTGCTTTCCCCCGACGGCCGGACGATCACCGCGGCCTTCGGAAACTTCACGGACCTCCCCGCCACGGTCGAGAAGACCCGTCCCACCGCGTGGGGCGAGGACCACCTGCTGCCCCGGATGTGGGACGCCCGCGGGCACGCCCGCGGCCGGATGGCTCCCGGTTCCCATATCGTGCGTTTCGATCCCGAGGGGAAAATCTACGAACTGTACACCATCGGCTTCCGCAACCACTTCGACCTCGCTTACGACCAGAATGGTGAACTGTTCACCTTCGATTCCGACATGGAGTGGGACCAAGGCACCCCTTGGTACATGCCCACGCGCATCAACCACGCCGTGAGTGGCGGAGACTTCGGCTGGCGCAGCGGAGCCGGCCGATGGCCGGAGTACTACGCCGACAGCCTTGGCACGGTGGTCGACATCGGCCCGGGCAGCCCGACCGGCGTGGTGTTCGGCACCGGGGCCAGATTTCCCGCGAAATACCAGCGGGCGTTCTTCGCCGCGGACTGGACCTACGGCACGCTCTACGCGATCCACCTCCAACCCGACGGCGCGGGCTTCCGCGGCGAACGCACCGAGTTCATCACCGGCAAGCCGCTGCCGCTGACCGATGTCATCATTCACCCGCGCGATGGCGCGATGTACTTCGCCGTCGGCGGCCGCCGCACGCAGTCCGCGCTCTACCGGGTGACGTACTCGGGGCCCGAGAGCACCAACCCGGTGGGCGCCTTACCCCCCACCCCGGAAGCGAAGGCCCGCCGGGCGCTCGAGGACTTTCATCGCGAAGGCGCCGAGGCTTCGGCGATCGACGCCGCCTGGCCTCACCTCGCTAGCAGGGATCGCAACCTCCGCTTCGCCGCCCGGGTCGTCCTCGAGCGGCAACCAGCCGCCCGCTGGTCCGACCGCGCTCTCTCCGAACTGCAGCCGCAGGCCTTGATCGAGGCCATGATCGCGCTTGCCCGGGTGGGCGACAAAGCGCTCCAGCCGAAGCTGATCGCCTCCCTCTCCCGGCTGGATCTGAAGACGGTCGCGCCGGAAATGCGCCTTCCGCTGCTACGCGCGTGGCAGCTCGTTTTTACCAGGATGGGCAAGCCGTCCGCGGAAGTCTGCGCCACCGTGTCGGCCAAGCTCGATCCGCTGTTCCCGCATGCGGACCCGCTGGTGAACCGGGAGCTGCTGCCGTTGCTCGTCTTCCTTGATTCCCGGCAGGTGGTCGCCAAAGCCGTGCCCCTGCTGAGCGTCTCCGAACCCGTCACCGTGACCGGTGAGGAGATCGGCGGCACGGCGTTGATCTCCCGCAATGATCGCTACGCCGCCGCGGTGACCGGCGTCACCGCCAACCGACCGGACCGCCAGCAGATCGCCATGGCATACACGCTCCGCCACGCCACCGCCGGATGGAACCCGCGGCTGCGCACCGAGTTTTTCTCCTGGTTTCCGCGCACCGCCGCCTGGAAGGGTGGCAACAGCTTCAGCGGCTTCATCCAGAACATCCGCACCGAGGCGTTGGCCAACGTGACCGACAAGACGGAGCGGGCCGCGCTCGATGCGCTCTCCAAGCCGCCGCCCCCGTCCTTCGCCGCACCTTCCGTGATGCCCAAGGGACCCGGACGCCCCTACACGCTCACCGAGGCGGTCGGGCTCATGCCCGCCAAACTCTCCGGCCGCGATTTCGCCCGCGGCAAGGCCATGTACACCGCCACCGCCTGCATCATGTGCCACCGCTTCGGGACCGAGGGCGGCAGCGGCGTCGGCCCGGATCTGACCGGTTCCGGCGGTCGCTACTCCGTCCGCGACCTACTGGAGAACATCATCGAACCCTCCAAGGTGATCAGCGACCAGTTCGGCGCCGAGCAGATCGAGCGCCGCGGCGGGGATCCACTGGTCGGCCGCGTCGTGGGCGAGGAAAACGGCGAGTTGGTCGTGATGGCCAACCCGTTCATGCCCGACGAAAAGGTGCGCGTGAAGACCGGCGAAGTGGTCTCCCGTCGCGCCTACGAAACCTCCCTCATGCCCTCCGGCCTGATCAACTCGCTGAACCCCGAGGAACTGCAGGATCTCCTCGCTTACCTGCTCAGCGGCGGCAATCCGGCGGACCCGATGTTCCGCCGGTGACCTTCGCTTCGGCGCTCGTCGTGGGGCGCCGGGGTGCGTAGGTGGTTGCTCTCCGCGGAGCGAGTCAGGGCGCGTTGACGTACGCCGGTTGAAGCTGGAAGTTGAGGTTTAAGTCAGAGCGGCCGAACGCGCCCGCCAACGGCGAACGCCTCATCCGTGTTAATCCGTGTCCATCCATGGTTGCTCCACCGAGAACCGATTCAGGAGCGCGTTCATTCGTGTCCCTTGGTGTCCATTCGTGGTTGCCCGCCCGCTACCCCAGCATGCCCTTGAGCGGCTTGCTGAGTTGGAACGCCTCCCGAACGGCGGCGAAGGCCTCGAGCAACTCGACGGGGGCACCCGGGCGCGGAAAGACCACTTCCAGTGAGGCGCCGTTGCAGCGGACCACAGCGTCGACGCCCTCGACGGCCAGAGTGCAGTCGCGGCAGTCGGACGGGTAGGTCACCGAGAGTCCGGTGTCGGGATCGAGGGATTCCACCGCATCGATCACCGCCTCGACGCGGGTGCCCTGACGGAACCTGAAGGAGAGTTCCGAGAAGCGTCGGGCGAAAACACCCGCGAACTCCGGTGAGCGCGCCACGTCCAGGTCGCGGAGCGCCGAGAGGGTCGACGTGACCGTGTAGCGGGCAGGATCTGCCTCCTCCAGGGAGTAGGTGAGCTCCACGGTGAAGTCTCGGGCGGACAACACCGCGGAGGGGCTTGTGACCTCGAGGGCGATGTCCTTGCGCTTGTAGGCGAGCGCTTGGCGGGCAGCCTGGAAGAGCGCCTCGGCCTCCTCCGCCAATTCGTCGGAGCAGAGCCGGGCGAGGAAACCCAGCGTCGCCGGGTTGACTGCGTCCGGGACGCTGTGGTGTGACTTGCGGAAACCCCGCAGCGCCTTCACGGGCCCGCCCGTGCGGCCTGCGAAGGTCAGTTCGGCGACGAGGCTGGACGGCAGGTCTCCCACTAACCCCCAGAAAAGGCCGCGCGTGGTGCGCTGCCGAGCCGAAATCCGGCGGAATCCGTTGGCGCCGCCTGCGCCGTCCGAAGGGGGTCGGGGTGAAACGTGCAACACCTGGTGCAGCGAAACGGCCCGGCAGCCAACGCGCGTTCCACCCCGTCCGTTGCACGTTTCGAGCTGACCCCAACGGCGTTTAACCCGACTCCGCTTCCGGATCGCTCGAGGGTTTCTGCCGGACTTAGCCTGCGTCACCGCACTGCGATGGCGCGATCCACAGCGTCACGCACTGCGTTGCGAAGCTTTTCGAGCATCGCGTAGTCCTGCATCTGAGCGAAGAACACGCCGACGACGCCTGTCTTGCGATCTGCCCACACCAGCGTGCCGCTCGATCCCCAATGGCTGAACTGGTTCTCGCGATCCAGAATCCAGCCCAAGCCATACCCCTCGCTTTGCCGTCCCAGCATCGCCTCCACGGTTGCCCCGCCCAACACCGGCGATCGCGCCTGCAGAAACGAGTGCGCGAGAAGGGCGATGTCGCGTGGCGTCGAAAACAGGCCGCCGTCCGGCATCGTCATGCGCACCCGCCAGGCGGGATCGTAGCGGCAGAACTCCGTGACGACACCCTTCTCGCGCCGATAGACCACGGCCGTCCGGTCGATCTTGGTCTCGGTCACCGCGAAACCGGTATCGCGCATTCCCAAGGGGCGAAGGATCTCGGCTTCCACAAACTCGCCAAATGACCGGCCGGAGCACACTTCGACGATCCGACCCACGACGTAGGGCGCCGCGTTCGAATAATTAACCTGGGTGCCAGGCACGAATTCGAGCGGCCGGGCCGCGATCGCCTCGATCACCTCCGGCAAGCCGCGCTCCAGCCAGGTCGGATTAAAGAAAGCGCGCTCCCGCAGAGGAACCGACACGGGGATCCCGGACGTGTGCGACAGGAGCTGCCGCACCGTAACCGCGTGGCGCCGGCCGTCCTTCGTGGCCAGACCCGCGAATTGCGGCAGGTAGGACGCCACCTCCTCTTCCAGGTTCAACCGGCCACGCTCCACCAAAATCATCGCGGCCGTGGCGGTGACCGGTTTCGTCAGCGATGCGATCCAGCAGATGGTGCCGTTTGAAACGGCCGTGCGGGCTCGGTTGCGCGCACCCCGAAGGCGCGGTGTTCCAGCACCGTCCCATGGCGCATGACCAATAGCGTGGCTCCCGGCAGCCTTCCGTCCGACACCGCTTGCGCCACCAGCTGAAAAGCCGGCGCGAGATCCTGAGCGGATGCCGCCGGCGAAAAGCTCAAGAGACAGCACGCGGCGATACTGGGAAAGAGAGCGGGAAAGGAGCGCATGGATTGGCTAGCGGGCAAACGGCTAAGCCGCACCCACCACCGGACCTCCTACTTTGAACTCCGAGCCGGCGCCAGCTTTAGGGGCGCGGCGGTGACGCTCAGCCGATCCTTCGTCATCGGTTGGTCGGGCAGCTGGTCACTTGGGTGGAAACTTTCGCGCCATCCGATCCGTGATCCCGCGATAATTCGCAGCGCTCCCCAAGGGGTCAGGGCGCACGGGTGTCGGCCTGAAGAGTCCGCCGCGGCGGCTCGGCGCCGATGTTTTCCCGCAGGGCAGCCGACGCCGAGGGCGTGGCCGGGGCGAACGCGGATCCGGAACGAAGGACGGACCGCCGCTGGCCGGGGATTATTGGAGAAGATTCCGGCCGCGATTTTCCGCCTGACGGATCGTCACCGGCCAGCCGGGAAACTGGTTGGAAGCCTTGCCGTCGGCCGCGTCGACCAGGAAACGGTACGATTCGACGGTGTAGGTTTTCGCGACGGTGTCGAAGAGGACGAAGCCGAAGCCGCTGCCTTTCTCGTGCGCGCGTTCGTAGCGGTTCAGCGCCCGGCCCACCGCGGGATTCCCCACGGCGTAGACGTAGACCTTGTTGCCGAAGGCATCGACATACTCGCCGGTTTCGGCGAGCCCGTGCCGGGGACGGTTGCCATGCGGCAGCTTCAGCTCGTCCGGGCGCCACCAGCGCGGATAGCCGGCGGCGATCGCGGGCGTGCAGAACGACCACATGCTGTCGCGCTGTTGCGCGACACCGTACTGCACGAGGGTCGCCAGGTGCTGGTCGCCGTTGATGTGCAGGGCCATCGCCGGGCGGAGAATGTCGACCGCGCGATTACGCGCGGTCTGCGGCCACGAGCCCGAATCGAGATCGGCCTTCAGGTAACCGTCGTAGCTGCCGTGGTGCGTGGCGACGGCGGCGAAAACCGTCTGGCTGAGCACGGCCTTGAGGGTGTGCCCGCGCCAGTCCTGCGCCCATTGCTTCAGAAACTCCTCCTGACGCTCCCCGAGCAGGACCAGCCCCGGGACGTCGAGCTTGGTGCAGTCGAAATTCGGATCGACGACATGGTCGCGGCGCGGCCCCCCGGTCTGCACGCGGTCGGGACCGCTCTTCCATTGGCGGTCGGCGAGGATCGCGAAGCCGACGCCACCGTAGACCATGTCGCCGTAGTAAACGCTGATCTCCTGCTTCGACGGCGTGGGATCGTACGGATCGGGATGGTGCGCGACGTTGGTGCGGTGCACGGCATTCACCATCCGGGCCGGCTCGATGTATCCGCCCTTCGATGACGCTCCGGGATCCTCGGCGGTGATCGCCATCTTGGCGCCGCCTTCGCCCCAGATGTTGCCCTGGAAAACATCGTGGTCGTCCGGGATGCACAGCGTCGGGGCGTGACGCATCACGTCGCGGAAGGCCCAGCCGAACTGGTAGAATTTCCGCAGGTAGTTGAGGATCGCGGGCTCCGCCGGCTCGCGGATGATGCCGAAGCCGCCGTGACTCTCGTAGATCTGGTCGCCCGAGAAGAACACGAGGTCGGGCTTCAGTTTCGCGACGTTGCGGGCGACGGGCTCGTAGGGAAAGCCGTAGTCGTTCTGGCAGGTCAGCGCCGCCAGGCGCAGCGGGCGGCCGGCGGGATTGGCGAGAATCGTGCCGGTCCACTCGGAGGGCGTCACGGAGCCGTCGCGGTGTTTCTCGCGATAGACGAGCTTGTAGGCCGTGTCCTTTTTCTCATCCCAACGCGGAATCCGGAATGTCGCGACCCAGGCGTCGGGATCGAGTTTGGACTCGCCCAAGGACCGCCAGCTGCCGTCGCGCTGCACGTGCAACTCCACCACCTGGCTGTCCGCGCGGCCCATCGGACCGGTGAGCGCACTCATCTTCATCACGAAGCCCTCCGCCGTGCGCGAATCGCTGAGCGAATACATCGACCAAAGGAGCGGACCGAAGCGCCGGGCAGGGCTGACCGTGAAGGCGTCGCCGGACAATTGCCAGGCGGTGAAGCGGTGGCGCGAGCCGCCGGCCGCGTTCGCGGCCTTGGCGGCCTTCTTGGCGGCTCCGGGCCCGCCGGCGGCGGCGTAGCCGCTTACGAGGGCGACGTTGCCGAGCAAGGTCTCCGCCGGCACCGTGTGGCTCAGTTTCCCAAGACTGGCGCCGCGCTCCCCCGTGCGCGCCTCCAGGGTGAGAACGACCTCGTCGCCACGGCCGACGCCGGTGAGCACCAAGGCGATCAGCTTCGGATCGGCGCCGGCCGCCAGCTGAGCGGTCTTGGGGCCCAGCACCAGATTACCATCCGCCACGCCGGCGTTCAGCCCCTGCTGGACAAAACAATTGCTGCGATACTCGTTGAGCTCGCTGCGCACGCCGAGGCGGAAGCCGCCGCCGTTGTCCTTGCCGCGCACCTCGAGTTGCGAGAGCTGCACCGACATCGAGAAGCCCTTCGCCGGGTGCGTGAGCTGATGCGTCAGGGAGTGAATACTCCGGTTGCCGCCGAGGCTGCGGCATTCGGCGCCGCCGTCGGCAATCCGCCAATCCTCCATCGGATTGGCCCAGAAATCGCCGCCGAGAAAGACCCGGTCATGGGTCCGGCTCCAAGCGTCGGAGGCCGGAGCCGCGCCGGCGCTCTTCGTCGCGGCGGCGGCACCGACGGCGGTGGCGAGCAATTTCAGGGCGGTACGGCGGGGAAGAAGGTGATCCATGGGGAAGATTCCGCGGTCGAGACTGCGATCAGGAGATCGTCAAAGCCAGTTCCTAAAAATCGACGGCACCCGGCGGGATGATCCGGAGGTCCACCTAGGGCATCGCAGCGGGCTCCGAAATGTCGGGGCGAAACGGAAACCCAGATGAGGAGCTCAAGGCCCTACTAACCCGCTCGCGGCAGACCGGCCCTGGTCAACAAGAGACCAGCCGGCCCAGGGCACCAGCCGGACCGGGTCAGGCCGAAGCGTGCAACGCCGCCCCCCCTCCCCTCCCCGAGCCTCCTGAATCTCTAGTTTTCTTGCGGCGACTTCTTCGGGGCGTCGGCGCGCTTGGGCGGTTCCACCAGGCTCGCGAGATAAGTCATCGCCCGGAACGGGCGCAGGATCGCGTTGCCGATCACGATCGGCTCGACCGGGTGCCCCTTGTCCTCGGGCAAGCGGGCGATGAGCGATGACAGCACCACCGCGCCGCAGAGCACACTGACGAAAAACCACTGGAACACGCTGGCGTCGACGCCGCGCCCTTCCCCGCCCTTCAGCAGCAGGCCCCAAATCACGGGCGAGGTTCCGCCGATCAGCGCGGTCACCGCCCCGTGGATGGCGACAGCGAGCGTGCGGTCCTCCGCGCTGATCGTCTTCGGCAGGTAGCTCAGGTTGGCCATCGCCCACGTCGCGGCGCCCAGACCAATGAGGAAATAGGAAAGCCACACGCCCACCGAACCGCCAAATCCGTCGCGCAGAAAAAACCACCAGTACAGGCTCACCACCGCATAAATCCCGAGCGCCAGCAGGAAAAACGGCTTCGCCCCCGTCTCGTCGATCCGGCGCCGCACGAGCCACGCCGCCACCATCACCCCCGAGTAGCGCCCAACCTCCAGAACCATGATCGCGGCGGTCGACATGCCCGCTCCCGTCTTGAGGAAGTAGGCCGCGAAGGGCGGGATCGGGGTTGCGAACACCGCGCAGGCCACCGCCAGCCAGGCATAGGTGCGGAAATTCGACGGCCGCAGCAGGTGTCGCGGCGTGTCGCGCAACACCGTGCGCAGGCTGATGGATGACGGCTTCTCCGCATCGGGCATCCGCTTGAGCGAGAAATAGCTTACGGTCGAACCGCCCAGTGCGATCAGGTACTGCGCCAACAACGCCCAGTAGACGGGCAGCAGGGCGAAAAGGCCCGCGCAGACGAGCAATGTTCCGATGCTAGCGACCGCGGCAGCGAACTGATCGCTCGCGAAATAGCGGCCGCGGATCGAGGCCGGCAGGATCGCGTAGAACCACGAGATGCCCGAGGCGGCCCCGATGGAGCGGCACAGGCAGAAAAAGAACACGCTCCAGACCAGCACGTGCACCATCCAGGGGCGTTCACCACCAAGGGCGAACAGCGCCAGCACCGCCGGTACGCCGAGGAAGATGCTACGCGTGCCCCAGCCGCCTAGCATCACCGCCTTGTATCCGAACCGCGGCAACAACGCCGTCGAGAGGATCTGCACTGGCGTGAGCACAAATACAAAAGAGTACGCGAGCCCGACCTCAAACGGGCTCGCGCCGAGTTGCTCCGCGAAGAGCACCATCGGCGTGCCGATTCCGATCTGCCACGAGAGCGCGTTGAAGAACGCGAAGACGATGCCCGGCCGGTACGGCACCAGCTCGGGATCAGACTTGGCCGTGGGAAACAGCATCGTGTCCGCGCGCGGCCGCGCGGCGCGGCTGGTCAGGCGAGTTCCTTGCGCCAGCGCGCGAATTGCCGCGCGACCTGACGCGGGCCGGGCATACCCGTGCCCTCGCGGCGAGCCAGAGCCCGACGCAGGTCAAAGACTTCGTTCCAGTCCGCAGCGTAGGCTGGGTGTACTGCCTTCACGTCGGCGTGGCTGAGTTGGTTGAGCGCGACGCCTTTTTGCTCGGCCAGCCGCACCACCGCGCCGACCGCATGGTGGGCGTCGCGGAAGGCCACGCCTTTCCGCACCAGATAATCCGCCAAATCCGTCGCCAAGAGTCCGGGATCGGCGACCGCCGCCGCGCAGGCATCACGACGCACCTTCATGCCCGCCACCGTGCCCGCCAAAACTTGGGCGCAAAGCAGGGACTGGTCGAAGCTGTCGAAGACGGGCGGTTTGTCCTCCTGCAGGTCGCGATTGTAGGTCAGCGGAAGACCCTTCGCCAGCGTGAGCAGGGTGTGCAGGTTGCCTTGGAGCCGGGCCGATTTTCCGCGCAGCAACTCGCAGGAATCGGGGTTTTTCTTCTGTGGCATCAGCGACGAGCCCGTGCAGAACGCATCCGGCAAATCAACGAAACGGAATTCCGCGCTGCTCCAGAGAATGAGATCCTCGGCGATCCGGGAAAGATGCACGCCTAGGATCGCGCAGGCTCCCGCAAATTCGAGGAACAGGTCGCGGTCCGCCACCGTGTCCATCGAGTTTTGCGTCACCCGCGGCCGGCCGCGGCCGTCGACGAAACCCAAAGCCCGCGCCGTGAACTCACGGTCGATCGGGAGCGTCGTGCCTGCGATCGCGCCGGCGCCGAGCGGGCACCAATTCGCGTTTTCCGCCACCGCCGTGAAGCGCGCGCGGTCGCGTTCCAGCATCTCCATCCAAGCGAAGAGATGGTGGGCCAGGTAGACCGGCTGGGCCCGCTGCAAGTGCGTGTAGCCGGGAATGAGCACGTCATTGCCGGCTTCCGCCGCCCCCAGAAGGGCGCGCTGCGCGCCGAGCACGGCCTCGGCCAGCGTCGCGCAGGCGTGCTTGAAGAACAGCCGCATGTCCGTCGCCACCTGGTCGTTGCGACTACGCGCGGTGTGCAGCTTGGCCGCCGCCGGCACCCGCCGGGTCAGCGCCTGCTCGATGTTCATGTGCACGTCCTCGAGCTTCGGATCCCAGCGGAAACGGCCGGCCGCGATCTCCGCCGCGATGGCGTCGAGCCCGCCGTGGATCGCGTCGCGCTCGCGCTTCGTGATCAGGCCGACGTGCGCCAGCATCGCCGAGTGGGCCTTGCTGCCGGCGATGTCGAACGGCGCCAGCCGATGGTCAAAAGACACCGACTCGCTGAATCGCAGCATGAGCTCGGCGGGGCCCGCGGAAAACCGCCCGCCCCAGGTCGCTTGAGAAGCCTTCGCCATGGGCGCAACTGATGCGGCCCGCCCCAAACCCGCGCAACGGGAAAGATGCCTCGTCCGCGCTTGCCGAAGGCGCGGCACGAGCGCCACTGTCCGCCATGCTCCGGCGCGCACTCGCCGCCTTTTTCCTGCTGGCCGCCGCGCTGCCGCTGGCCGGAACGACTCCGGACGCCTCCTGGCGGAGAGTCGTGATCGAGCCCACCTGGACCTCCATCTATGTCGGCACGGTTTCCCTCCGAATGCCGGAATTCAACCGCAACAGCGCCGGGGAGTTCGAGTCCTCCTACTCGGCGCGTGTCCTGCCGTGGTTCTTTCAAAACGAGAGCGGCCGGCTCGCCATCGCGGTGACCGACGATGCGCTGCGAAGGCTGGCGGGCGGTGAATCCATTGATTTCACCGGCCACGCCGCCAACCACACCGGGCAACCGCGGGGCATCACGGGCCGCGCCACACCGGTGGACATCACCTCCGGGCGCATCAAGGTCCGCGTCCGGGTGTCGGCGAGTGTCGAGTTGATCTTCAACACCACCTACCGCTTCACGGGCAACTGACCGTTT
>CAIUOU010000103.1 GCA_903900845.1 uncultured Opitutia bacterium | reverse complement strand
GTGGAAGTGCGCGTTCTCCCGGAAGGTCTTGGCACCGGGGTGGGAAGACGGCTCGAGTTCGCTCGCCCAGACCTCGGCCCCGGAGGGGCCGGCCAGCGCGTCCAGGTCCGCAACGTGGTCCGGGTGCGTGTGCGTCAGGAAAACATAGCGCAGGGTCAGTCGCTCGGCGGCGATCACGTCGAGCATCGGCCGGCTGGTGGAACCGGTGTCGAACGCGGCCGCCAACTTCGCGCGGGGATCCCAGATCAGGTAGCTGTTCACCGTCATGGAGCCGTGCGGCGTGTTGAACGCGGCGAAGCCTTTGGGAAAGTCGGGTATCCGCGGATACCACCGTTTGTGGGCGAGCACCTCGAGGGCGTCGGGCGACAGCTTCAGGTGCCGGGCGACGCGCCGCAGCACGGCGTCGATGGGTTTGCCCGCCTTCACCGCCGCGAGGTCCTCGGCCGAAACCTCCGCGCGCTGCATCAGTTCCTCGTCCGTGACCCCGAGGCCGCGCTGGGCCTTGTTGATCACGTCGTTGAAGTCGTCCTCAAGCGGGATGTGCGGCATGACCGCAGCCAACCTCGGGCCTTCACCCCCCGCAAGCCCCATGCCGCGCCGCGCCCGGGCGGCCTCGCCGGGTTTGCAGCGGATCGCGTCGCCAAGGCGCGGGGGGTGCGGCGCGGGATTCACGTTGCCACGCGGGGCGTCGGCGCTTCGCTGACGCCTCCATCATGAGCAATCCTTCCGGCTATCTCGCGGATTTGTATAAACTGGACGGCAAGGTTGCCGTCGTCATCGGCGGCACCGGCGAGCTCTGCGGCGCCATGGCCGAGGGGCTGGCCGGCGCGGGCTGCGAGGTCGTGATCGTCGGCCGCAACGAGGAGAAGGCCAAGCCGAAGCTGGAGCGCATCCACGCCGCCGGCGGCCGCGGTTATTTCCATTCCTGCGAGGCCAGCGAGAAGGCCGCGTTGGAGGGGCTGCTCGCCGCGGTTCTCCAGAAGTCCGGCCGCATCGACATCGTCGTGAACGGCGCTGGCGTTAACTCCGCCACGCCTTTCCTCGACATCGCCGAGGACGAGTTCGACCGCATCGTGCGCATCAATTACAAAGGCGTCTTCCTGGGGTGCCAGGTTTTCGGGCGTTATCTGGTCGAGCGCGGGGAGGGCGGCTCCATCATCAACCTCGGCTCGATGTCGGGCCTCGTTCCGCTCTCGCGGGTGTTCACCTATTCCGCGACCAAGGCCGCGGTGCACAACCTGTCCAAGAACCTCGCGCGCGAGTGGGCGCCGAAGCGCGTGCGCGTGAACACGCTCGTGCCCGGCTTCTTCCCCGCCGAGCAGAACCGCAAGATCCTCTCCCCCGAGCGCGTCGCCTCGATCATGGGCCACACCCCGATGAAGCGTTTCGGCGAGGCGCGTGAACTGGTCGGCGCGACCCTGCTCCTCGCGAGCGACGGCGCCGGCGGGTTCATCACCGGCTCCGAGATCGTCGTCGACGGCGGTTACCACGCCATGACGATCTGATGGTTTATAATCATATGTAGTTTGCCAAAGGCGGCCCGCCGGGGCCGCCTTTTTAATTCCTGATAAACCCTATGCGGAGTCTTGCTATACGCCGTATACGCGGTCTCTACTCCGCCTGTATGTTACTCAATAAACTGAATCAGCTGAAGGCGGCGCGCGCCAAAGTCGCGAGCCTGGAGAAGTCCATCGAGAACAAGCTCAACCGTGAGCTGGCGGCCCTGCCCGAGAAGTACGGGTTCGAGACCGCCGCCGAACTCGCCGAGGCGATCATCCGCGCCTCCGGCGCGGGTTCCGTCCGCGGGGGCGGCAAGCGCCGCGGTCCCAAGCCCGGCAAGGCCAAGGCCGCCGGCGGTGGTCGCCGCCGTAAGCGCGCCAAGATCACCGACGAGACGCGCGAGCAGGTGAAGAAGATGGTCGCCGAGGGCAAGACGGGCGCCGAGATCGCCAAGACGGTCGGCATCTCCCTGCCAAGCGTGCAGAACATCAAGAAGGCCGCCGGGTTGGTGAACCAGCGCTGAGCGCGTTCCCCGGTTGATCCTTTCGAGCTCCCGCGCCGCGGGGGCTTTTTCATTTCCGCCACCCCCGCCTTCAGTAGCGGGCCAGCGCGGGGTCCACTTCCTCGGCCCACGCCGAGATGCCGCCGCCGATATTCGTCACGGATGGCAGGCCGCGGGCGCGGAGAAATTCCGTCACCCGCAGGCTGCGTCCGCCGGCATGGCATAGGATCAGCAGATGCCGGTCGCGCGGCAGATCGGCGAGGCGCTCCGGGATCTGGCGCATCGGGATGTGTTCGGCGCCGGCGACGCGGCAGATCGCCAGTTCATAAGGTTCGCGCACGTCGATGATGAGCGTGCCGTCCGGGTTGGACTGGCGCAGGGCGTGCGCCTCGCGGGCGGATATCTCCAACGGGATTTCGGCGGGATTCATGGAAGGTTTGGCGATGCACACGGCGGGCGATGTTCCGGCCCCCGGCGCCGTGATCGTCGGATGCTCCCCGCACAACGGGCAACCGCGGTCGCGCGGCAGGGTGAGAAGTTGCGGGTTGGCGTCGAGTCCGTGGTAGGTGAGCAGCCGGCCGCGCAGCGGAGTGCCCGCTCCGGTGATGAGCTTGATCGCCTCCATCGCCTGCAGGCTGCCGATCACGCCGCAGAGGGCGCCGATCACGCCCGCCTCGCCGCAACCGGGAACGCTGCCCGCCGCGGGCGGTTCCGGGAAAAGGCAGCGGTAGCAGCCGCCATCCACCGCCGCGTCGAAAACGGTCACCTGTCCGTCGAAGGTATACACACTCCCGTAAACCAGCGGCTTCCGGGCGAGGAAGGCGCCGTCGTTGTTCAGATAGCGCGACGCGAAGTTGTCGGTGCCGTCCACGATCACATCATAGTCGGCGAAAAGCGCCGCGATATTGCCGGCGTGCACGCCTTCCGAGTGCGTCACAACGCGCGCGTGCGGGTTGGTCGCGGTGAGGCGCCGCGCGGCCGATTCCACCTTGGGTTCCCCGATCGAGGTGTCGTCGTGCAGCAGTTGCCGGTGAAGGTTGTGGAGTTCCACGCGGTCGTGGTCGGCGACGCCGATCGTCCCGACCCCGGCGGCGGCGAGGTAGAGCGCGGCCGGGCTGCCGAGTCCGCCGGCCCCGATCACCAGCACGCGGGCCGCGGCAAGCTTCCGCTGGCCCTCCATGCCGACCCCGGCGAGCATCAGCTGCCGGCTGTAACGCGCGAGGGCGGCGGGCGGCAGTTCAGGCGCGGACGGCATCGGGCGAAGGACACGGCTAAGGATCGCGTCCGCAAATGAAATTGCGCCGCCGCGGGACCGGCGCCCGAATCCCGCCGTGCGCTGTCTCGGCATCGACTACGGCACCCGGCGGATCGGACTCAGCTACGGCGACGAGCTGGGGGTGGCCACGCCATTGCCGGCGCTCACGGAAGCCGACGAGACCCGGCGTTGGGCTGGCTTGCTCGAGGTGGCCCGGGGGCGCCGCGTCACCGATCTGGTGGTGGGCCATCCGCTGAACATGGACGACACCGCGGGGCCGAAGGCGAAGGAGGCCGAGGCTTTCGCCGCGCGACTGGGCGCTGAACTCGGTTTGCCGGTGCATCTGGTCGACGAGCGGCTGACGAGCCAGGAGGCCGAGTCGACCATCGCGAAGTCGCGCCGGCGTGACATCCGGGCGAGCGGCATCGTGGATTCACGCGCCGCGACGCTCATCCTGCAGGACTTCCTCAACCTGCGCTTTCCGCCGGAAATGCCGTCCGCGCCCGACGATGAAGACGGACGCTGAGACGACGCGCTGGCGCTGCACGTGCGCCTATGACGGCACCGCCTTCGCCGGGTGGCAGAGCCAGGCGGGCGTGATGGCGATCCAGGATGCGATCGAGGCGCGGCTGGCCGCGATTTTCCATGCGCCGGTGCGGATCCACGGGAGCGGCCGGACCGACGCCGGGGTGCATGCGCACGGCCAGGTGTTTCACTTCGACGCCGAGTGGAGGCACGGTGCGGCCAAACTGCTGGCGGCGTTCCGCACGGGTCTGCCGCCGGGAATACAGATCAAGGACGCTCGCCGGGTCTCGGGGGACTTTCACGCCCGCTTCAGCGCGAAGGGTAAGCGCTACGTGTATCACCTTCACCTTGGGGATCCGGATCCGTTCACGCGTCCGTATTGCTGGGCGATCCATCGCCCGCTGGACTTCGCCGCGATGGAACTCGCCGCGGCGGTCTTGCGAGGCCGCCACGATTTCCGGGCGTTCACGGCCTTGAACGGACCCGAGCGCGAGGACACGGTGCGTGACTTGCGCGGACTTGAGATCGCCAAGTCCGGCCGGCGGGTGCGCATCACGGCGGAGTCGGAGGGATTCATGTATAAGATGGTGCGCAGCCTCGTCGGTGCGCTGGTGGCGGTCGGGGAGGGCAGGATGACGCCCGCGGAAGTGGCGGCGTTGCTGAAGGCGGGAGAGCGGACGCCGCTGGTGCAGACGGCGCCCCCGCAGGGACTGTTCCTGATGAAGGTGTTTTATTGAGAGGCGGACGATGCGACCCGTCGTGCAACGCTGGTGGCGGGGGCTGCGGGATGTGATCTTCCCGCCGTCCTGCGTGCATTGTCGCGGGCTGGTGGAAAGTGAAGAGCGGGACGAAGGGGCGGGCGGTTTCCGCCACCTTTGCCGGACTTGCGCGGCGCAAGTTTCCCTCGTCGCGCCGCCGCATTGCTCCACGTGCGGACATCCGTTCTTCGGCTTGGTGGAAGGCGAGCGACAGTGCGTGAAGTGCGACGGTCTGGCGCCGGTGTTCCGGAGCGGCCGCACGGCGTCGCTGTTCAAAGGTCCGGTGAGGTCGCTGGTGATCGAGCTGAAATACCATCGCGGTCTGCATGTCCTGGAGGATGTCGCGGAGATCTTCCGGCGTGCTCCGCATGTTTTGGAGGCGGTTCGCGGTGCCCGGTTGGTGCCGGTGCCGCTGCATGCGCGGAAGGAACGCGAGCGCGGCTACAACCAGGCCCGTTTGATCGCGGAACGCTTGGCCAAGGTCGCGGGTGGGGGAACCTTGGTGACCCCGCTTTTGCGACGGGTGGTGGACACGGAAACGCAGACGGCGTTCGACCGGGAAGAGCGCCGGCGCAACCTCAAGAATGCCTTTGCACTCGCCCCCGGCGCTCCGCTTACTCCCGCGCAGCATCATGTGCTTGTCGACGACGTCTTCACCACCGGCTCCACGCTCAACTGCTGCGCCAGCGTCCTGCACGACGCCGGGGTCGGTAATCTGGATGTGGTAACCCTGGCCCACGGCTGATCCACATGCACTTCGACAAGCCTACCTACACGGTTCGACGGACGCGTAAAAAGGACATTCCCAAGGGTTTATACACCAAGGATCCGGCGACGGGAGACATCATTTTCAACAAGGAGATCGAGGACAACCAGATGGTGTCGCCCAAGAGCGGCCACCATTTCCCGATCGGTGCGCGTCAGCGGATCGCGGTGCTTCTGGATGAAGGAAGTTTTGTGGAGACCGACGCCGCGGTGCGTTCGACCGACCCGCTGAAGTTCGTCGACTCGCAGCCGTACCCCGACCGCATCAAACGCTACGAGAAGGACAGCGGCCTGCCGGAGGCGGTGATTTCGGGTCATGGCCGCATCCACGGTATCGAGGTGGCGTTGGCGGTGATGGATTTCCGCTTCTGCGGCGGCGCCATGGGAGCGGCTGCGGGGGAAAAAATCACGCGGGCGGTGGAACTGGCGATCGAGCATAAGACGCCTTGCCTGATTTTCAGCGCCTCGGGCGGCGCCCGGATGCAGGAGGGCATTTATTCCCTGATGCAGATGGCGAAGACCAGCGCGGCGCTGGGCCGACTGGCCGAGGCGGGTTTGCCGTTCATCTCGATCCTCACTCATCCGACGATGGGCGGCGTGACGGCCAGTTTCGCGACCTTGGGCGACGTGATCCTCGCCGAGCCGGGGGCGCTGGTGGGTTTCGCCGGCGCGCGTGTCATCAAGGACACCACGAAGCAGACGCTGCCCGCCGGTTTCCAGACGGCGGAGTTCCTGTTGAAGCACGGTTTGATTGACCAGATCGTGAGCCGTATCGAGATGCGGGACCGGCTGCGCGAGATCCTGAGCGCCCTTCATTTGCGCCGGAAGCCGGCGCCGGCCTGAGGGCCGCGCCGGGCGAGTGTGCTACCTCAGGGAGGAATCTTGGTGTCTTGCGCAGATTTCTCTCAGTCAGGCGCCTGCGCGTTTATCTGTGTGTCCCGCAGGGATTCGGGGCAAAAACTCCGCCAGATTCGGAAACGCCTTTGGCCGACCTCACCACAACATCGTCCGCGGCAAGCCCGCCTCAGGCGCGTGAACAGCCGCGGCTACACCGAGCCCTGGCCTCCTCATTCGTGTCCATCCGCATACCTGTCCATCCGTGGTCACTCGCCCGTGGAGCGAGTCGGGAGTGCGTTACGACCCGAGGCTCGACTCCTCGAAAGAGCGGCTTGGTTGCGGCTCCGCCGCGTTAGGAGTTGTCCCGTCGGATGAGCGCGGAGTCAGCTTACCAGGCGGTCGTCGACCGGTTGTTCGCCCTCAAACCGGAGGGTAAGGTCTACGGCATCGACCGGATGCGGTTCCTGACGGCGGAACTGGGCCATCCCGAACGCAAGTTCCCATGCGTGCATGTGGCCGGCACCAACGGCAAGGGGTCCGTTGCCGCCATGATCGAGGCGATCCTGCATGCCGCCGGCTGGCGGACGGGACTCTACACCTCGCCGCATCTCGTCCATCTCGGCGAAAGGGTGCAGGTCGATCGCGTGCGCCTGACGGAAGACGAGATTGCCGGCTACGCGGAGGAGATCGGCCGGGCTGGCACGAAGCCGGGCGCGGATCCCGCTCTCGCCCCGACGTTCTTCGAGTATCTTACCGGGATGGCGTTCCTCCAGTTCGCGCGGCATGCATGCGATATCGCCGTGATCGAGGTGGGGCTGGGCGGCCGGCTCGATGCGACGAATGTCGTGGTGCCCGAGGTAAGCGTCATCACCTCCATCGCGATGGATCACTGCGAGATTCTCGGGGAGAGCATCGAGAAGATCGCCGCGGAGAAGGCCGGTATCATCAAGCCCGGGCGACCCGTGGTCCTGGGTCGCGTGCCTCCCGCCGCCGAGCGTGTGATCCGGGCGATCGCCGGGGAACGCGGGGCGCCGCTCTTGTCCGTCGCGCAGGAATTTGGTGACGACGTGGAAACCTACCCGAGCACGAACCTCGAGGGCGATTATCAGCGGTGGAACGCCGCTACGGCCACGCTGGTCGGCCGTTTGCTCGGCGCCCGGTGGCGCCTGACGCCGGAGGTGATCGCGCGCGGGCTGGCGCGGGTTGACTGGCCCGGTCGCTGGCAGCGGACCACGGTTGGAGGTCGGTTGCTGATTCTCGACGCCTCCCACAACCCGGAGGGCGCGGCCGTGCTCGATTCAAATCTCGCGCGCCTGACCCGCGAAACCGGCCGGGCGCCGGTGGTGGTGACCGGGGTGCTGGGCATGGTCAGGGCGCGGCCGTTGATCGAGGCAATCGCGCGTCACGCGGCTGAGATCCACCTCGTGGTGCCCCAGCAACCGCGGGCGTGCACCCAAGCGGAGCTGGAGTCTCTCGTCCCCGTCGGCTTCGGGGGCGTGCTGCGGCGGAGCGACCTCGCGACGCTGTTCCCCGCCCCGGGGGTGTGCGCGGCGGGCGGCCCGCGGGATGTGGTGGTGTTGACGGGATCCATTTACCTCCTGGGCGAAGTTTTGCGGCGCCTGCAGGACGCCTGAGCACACTCCGCGCTCGCCCGCGGCATCCAGCCCGGCCAGAACGTTTTTCCGATGAAAAAATCGCTGTTCGTCGCGTGGTTTCTGGCCGCGCTGGTCTCCCTTCACGCGGCGGTGCCGGTCACGGTCACGCCCGTGCGCGGCCGGGAGGGCATGGTGGTGGCCGGGCATCCGGAGGCCGCCGCCGCGGGTCTGGCGGTGCTGCGTGCCGGCGGCAACGCGATCGACGCCGCGGTGGCCACCTCGCTCGCGCTGGGCGTCGCCGAACCCTACGGCTCCGGCCTCGGCGGGAAGCTCATGCTGCTCCATTTCGAGGCGAAGACCGGCCGGGTGACGGCGATCGACGCCATGGACGCCGCCGGTTCGGTGGATGTCACGCGTTGGGTCGGGATGCCGACGGAAGAGCGCTCGACGGGCTACCCTTCGGTCTGTGTGCCGGGTCTGCCCGCGGGATTGTGGACGGCGCACCGGCGGTGGGGTTCGAAGCCTTGGGCGGAAGTCGTCCGGCCGGCCGTCGATCTCGCGCGCGTCGGCTTTGAGATCCTGCCGAAGTCGCGCGAGCAATTCGCCGAGCAGGAGAAGAAACTACGCCGCGGCGACGCGGAGATCGCGCGGCTTTATTTGCCCGGCGGCCGGCTGCCGGACGTCGGCTCACGTCTGCCGAACGAGGATCTCGCCCGCACCATGGAGGCTTTGGCACGCGAGGGGAGGGACGGTTTCTATAAAGGGTCGGTGGCGCGCGCGATCGTCCGGGCCGCGCGGGACGCGGGGGGCTGGGTCACCTCGGCCGATCTGGAAAAATACGAGGCGCGCGAAACCACCGCGGTCACGACGGAATTCAAGGGCTACGCGCTGTTTTCCGGACCGCCGCCGACCAGCGGCTCCGCGCTGTTTCTCCCCATCCTGAAGGCGCTCGAGGGCGACGCCGAACCCATGGCGCCGTTGCGGACCGCCGCGCACCTCGACCGCCTCGGCCGGATCTGGCGGGCCGCGCAGCCGGCCATTTCCCGCTCGGTGGGCGATGTCCCGGAGTCCCCTTTCCTCGTGGAGAAGCTGCTCGCTCCGGACGCGATCCGAGAGCTGCGTGACAAGGCGCCCGCGCCCGGTGGCGCGAGGCGTAAGGTCGTGAGGTGGGAGCCCCCGGGCGAGATCTCGCCCTTTCACGAGAGCGCGATGGCCGCCACGACGCACTTCGCCGTCGCCGATCGCCACGGCAATATCGTCTGCGCCACGCAATCGCAGAGCCTGCATTTCGGGGCGGGCGTTGTGCCGCCGGGCACCGGAGTGGTGATGAACAACTCCATGATGAACTTCTCCACCACCAACGCGCGGAGCCCCAACTACGTTGCCGCCGGCAAGCGCCCCACCAGCACCATCGGGCCCACGATCGTCCTGCGTGACGGTCGTCCCGTGCTCGCCGTCGGCGTGCCCGGCTCCTCCCGCATCCCCACCGCGCTCCTGCAGGTGCTGTACGAGCGCCTAGCGCTCGGCCGGCCGCTGGCGGAGGCGATCGGCGACACCCGCGTGCATTTCCAGGCCGCCCTGCGCAGCAGCGATCAGGAGGCACTCGAGGCCGAGCAATCGCTGCCGGCCGCCGTCGCCTCCGCGTTGAAGGACCTCGGCTGGAACGTCGTCCTCCGCGAACCCGCCGGAACCGGCAAACACTTCGGCGGCGTCAACGCCATCGAGTTCCACCCCGATGGCTCGATGACCGGCTACGCCGATCCGCGGCGCACGAACGTCGCGGCGGG
>CAIUOU010000102.1 GCA_903900845.1 uncultured Opitutia bacterium | reverse complement strand
CGTAGCTGAAGCCCTCGGAGCTCGCCAGCGGCGGCTCGAGGTCGTTGAGGTTGGTGACGCCGATCCGCACCAGCGTGCGACGCACCGGCGCCGGGGCATTCTCCCCGAATTGGTACCCCGCGAGCAGATTACAGGTGAAAGTGGGATCGATGACGCGCCGGTAGACCGTCTGGCCCGCCGTGAAGAACGGCGCGATGTACGACGGTCGGCCCAGGGACTCGTAGACCGCAGCCGTGGTCGTCGCGCCGGCGTCGTGCGTGCACCCGACCTGGTAGGCGCCGAAAGCCGCCGTCCAGGCGCCCCGGCGCCAGGAGACGGTGGTGGTCCCGCGCCAACGCGCCGCACCGCCCGCGTAGAGACCGTTGCTGACGGTCGGCGGCAGGTTGGCGGCAGCGAGGGTCGAGAGCGATTTACCGAGGTAAGCCCAGTCGGAGTTCACCACCACCTGGCCGAACGGCAGACGCGGAAGCTCGTAGCGCAGGCCGAAGTCCCAACCCTCGTGCTCGCTGGAGGAAAGATTCAGGAACGGACGGTTCAGGGAGAAGATCTTCCCGGCCGCGGCCTGCGGACTGCCGGGGTTCGCGGTGTTGTAGGCCGCGAAGGCCGCGCGATCCTCGGGGGTAAGCGCGAACCGCACGACGTCGGGGTCACCCCGGTAGTTCGGCGTGCCGCTGCCGAGATCGATGGAGGCGGCGGGCACGCCGGCGGCGAGTTGGGCGCGCGTGTAGGCCCGAAGCAGGGCCGTATCGCTGTCGCGGATCTGCGCCACGCTGCGCTGCCCCAGGAGGTTGGACCGCGTGATGCGCCAATGGTCAGCCGTCAGACTCAGGCCCTTGACCCCCGGAACATCCAGCACCACGCCCCAGGTGCGTCCGCGGGACTCCTGCGCGCGCAGCGCGGGATTGCCGCCGAAATAGGTGCGCTGCACGTAGGGACCTTCGTTGAGCAGCGGGTTGCGGTAGGTGTCCACATCGCCGGCGCCCGCGGAGATGCTCCAGCGGGGGCTGGTGAAGAGGGCGGCGAGGCTGGGAGCCATGAAGCCCTGGTTGACCGACCCCCGCAGCATGATCGCCGGGAACGGCCGCCAGTTGAGGCCGAACTTCGGTTTCGTCGTGTCACCAAAGTCGCTGTAGCGCTCGTGCCGCGCGGAGGCGGTGAGCTCGAGCGAATGCGCGAGGGGCAGCGGCCGCCGCGCGGTGACCAGCGGCATGACCAGCTCGGCGTACAGGCTCGTGATCCGGCGATCACCACGTACGTCGGGCCGGGGGGGGTGCAGAAGGAAGTCGTTGTTCGTCGTATCCAGGCCGGAACCCGCCGGGTTCTCCCCGCTGAAAGGAGGCCGCAGGTCGTCGAGATCCTCCACGCGGAACTCGGCCCCCACGGCGGCCATCACATCGGCGCCGCGCACCTGCAACAGCCGGCCCGTGGCGCGCAGATCGCCGCTGGCGATGGAGCTCCCCGCCTCCCGGGCGTAGACCTCGGAAAAGGAATCAACCACCGCCGGCGGATTGGCGTACGGCCGATCCGCCACCACCGCGTTGCCGAGCACGCGGAAGGTGTAACCGAACGGGTTGTAGGCCGCCGCGTCCGTGCGCTGCAACGCGGCCTGCAGCCGGCTTTCCCGCACATCAGGGTACGCTTCGTCCAACCCGGAGACCTTGTTGTAGAAGCCGGAGGTTTCCCACGACCAGGTGCCCCCCAGCCGCCCGCGGAGTCCGCCGGCGAGCCGCACCACGTCCGCGCGGGTGTTCACCGTCTCCGCCGCCAGATCCGCGAGGGTCATCGCGGTGAAACTGACCGTCCGCGGCGCCCCGCTCAGGCGGGCCGAGCCGTCCGCGTTCGCGGCCCCCGTCGGGTGGTAGAACCGAGTTCCGTACGGGTTGTACGGGTTATCCACCCCCATCACCGCCAGCTGATCCGAGGTCGGGGCGTTCAGGGCGAGCGGCTGCCGCCGCATGGTCGAGCGCGACTTGTAGTAGGCGGCGTCGGCAAAGGCGGTGATCCCGGCGGCGAGATCGAGTTCCGCCGACACGAAGGCGTTGCCGCGGCGTACGCGGGGGGCGGCCATGCCAAACCGATTGAGATCGAGGAAGAATTCGGGGTTGGTTGCGCGCGAGGGAGCCGCGGTGGTGAGCACCGGGGTGCCGTTCACCGGACGGAAGTAGTTCGTCGCGGTGGCGGTGCCCACCCGGAAGGTGGGCCAGTACCCGCGGGCCGACCGCGCGTCGAAAGGGCCGCCCGGCGCGTTGAAGGGAGGCTCGGCGCGCGCGGAGCTGTCAGCGCTGCGACTGAAATCGCGCTCGGTGAGAAAGATCGCGTCACGGTAGAGCGACTCCACGGTGGCGAACAGCCGGCCCCGGCCCTGCGCGAACGGCGTTCCGAGGGTCAACGCGCCCTGCACGCTTTCACCGCCCCCGGCCTCCGGCGCCCCGAAGCGCACCGTCGTCTCCGCCCCGGAAAAATCACGGCGCAGGACGTAGTTGATGACCCCTCCCACCGCATCGGACCCGTAGATCGCCGAGGCGCCGTCGCGCAGCACCTCGACCCGCTCCACGCCGCGGGTGGGCAGCTGGTTCACATTTACCGCCTGCGAAAGTCCCGCCGTCATCGGGTTGATCGCCATCCGCCGCCCGTTGACGAGCACGAGGGTGGCGGTGGCTCCGAGGTTGCGCAGGTTGAGGTTCGCGTTGTCGCCGCGCGCGCCCGAGGAGCCGAGGCGCGTCTCGTTCTCGGGGAGGTTCACCACCGAGGGCAGCGACGTGAGGAGATCGACGGGCAGCAGCGCGCTGCGCACGTCGATCGCCGTCTGGTCGAGCACTGTCATCGGCGCCACCTTCTCCATGTCCGCGCGGCGGATGTTGGAGCCGGTCACCACCAGCCGCTCGAGCTGCGTCGGCTGACCGCCGGCGTTCGCCGGCGGCGGGGAGGAAACGGCTTGGGCTGCAAGACGGGATGCAGGCAAGGCCGCGCCGAGGAGGAATCCGGCGGCGAGGAGCGGGGCAAGGTGGGTAGCGAGGAATCTTGGTGTCATGAAAAGAATGTCCGGCCCCACGCAGCCGGGCCCATCCCGCCGCGCAACGGGAATGTCCCGTCGTCACGGTTTCTTTGCATTCGCCACCCGTTCGTCACGCGCCGCACCAGATCGTCACCGTTCCGTCACGCCGATGTTCCCCGGCCGCCACCGGTCCGTCGCGAGCCTCCTGTAAGGTGTTCTTCCCAACCATGAACTCCCGCTCGCCTCACCCCCTCCTCCGCGCCGCCTGGAACCGGCTCCTGCTCGCCGGTCTGCTCGCCGCCGCGCCGGTCGCCGCCCAGGCCGCCGGCACCGTCGCCGGCCGCGTCTCCGACGCCCGCACCGGCTTCTCGCTGCAGGGCGCGATCATCCGCGCGACCGGCACCTCCGCTGTCGCCTACTCCGACGCCAACGGGCGCTACTCGCTCGCCGGGCTGCCCGAGGGCGCCCTGAGCCTCGAGGCCGAGTACGTCGGCCTCGATCTCCAGCGCCGTGAAACCCGCGTCGCCGCCGGTCAGGTCGCGGCGGTGGATTTCGCGCTGGAGAGCGCGACGCTGCGGATGGAGGCCTTCACCGTGGCCGAGTCCGTGCGCGGCCAGGCTCTCGCCATCAACCAGCAGAAGACCGCCAGCGGTCTGGTGAATATCGTCTCGGAGGAGACCTTCAGCACCAACCTGGGCGGCAACATCGGTTTCACCCTCCAGCAATTGCCGGGCCTCAGCGTCAACGAGGGCGAGGACGGCGAGCCCTCGGGCGTGAATATCCGGGGCCTCGAGGCGAAGTACAATTCCGTCCAGGTCGACGGCAACCGGATGCCGTCCTCGGGCAACTCGCGCGCCTTCTCGGTCGGCCAGCTGAACGCCGACTCCGTCGCCAACATCGAGGTGATCAAGGCGGCCACGCCGGACCGCGACGGCGACGCTCTGGGCGGCATCATCAACGTGATCTCCCGCTCCGCCTTCCAGCGCGAGGGACGCGCGGTGGAGCTGAATGTGGGCGGCCTCTACTATGACAAGCGGGACAAGTGGAACGGCAACGTCGCGGTCAACTACCTCGACCTCCTCAGCGTGGGCGGCGGGCAGAAGAACCTCGGTGTCGGCGTGAACCTCGCCTGGTCCGAGACCTCCCGCGACTACGACAACCTCGACAAGGACTATGCCGTGCTGCAGCCGCAGTTCGAGCCGGCGCTCCGCCTGACGGGCCCCCTCTACTTCCACACCAACGCCGCGCCCCAGACCAATTACCGCACGACCTCCGCGCTCAGCGCCAACCTCTCGCTCGACTACCGGCTGGGGGCCGCCACGACGGTGTACCTCCGCCCCTTTTACCGGCACCAGGAGACGGACTCCGAGAAGCCCCGCGCGCGCTACTACATCAATTCGAACCACAGCTTCAATTCCGCCACCGGAACCAAGAGCATCGCCGAGGCCACCTACAACACCGGGCGCAGCCTGCCGACGATCCTCACGGAACTGCGCTACCAGAACGACCTGAGCTTCGCGGAGAACGACGTCTACGGCGCCTCGCTCGGCGGCCAGCACCAGCTCGGCGCCACCACGATCAGCCTCGACCTGTTCCGCTCGAACAACGACTCCAACCGGGACAAGTCCCTCGCGTACGTCATCCGCAACCAGGGTTACCAGTTCGGCTACGACCAGACCATCCGCTGGAAACCCGTGTACACCATCCTCAACGGCAAGGACCCCTACGACGTCACTTCGATCAATCGCGGCGACCTCACCTACTCGCCCCGTGACGCCGCGGAGAAGGCCTCGAGCCTGCGCCTGGACGTCGAGCGCAAGTTTGTCGGGGACGGTCTCGCCGGGGCCCTGAAGTTCGGCGGTAAGTTCCGCTCCAACGTGAAGGAGCAGGATCAGGCCTCGATCGTGTTCCAGACCGGCAGCAACGCGGCCGGCTTCCCCTACGCCTCGATCCTGCGCCGCACGGAGGAAAAGACCTTCGGGGCCCTGCCCATCTACCAGTACCCGGACCTGGACAAGCTGGACGCTCTTCGGCGCGGCAACCCGCAGCTCTTCGCGCTGCAGGTCAACAGCGCCCTGCAGAATGACGTCGTCAACGACTACCGGGCCCAGGAAGACACGACCGCCGCCTACGCGATGGGGACCGTGCGCTTCGGGCGCACCACGCTCATCACGGGGATGCGGATGGAGCACAACACCTTCGAGTCCCGCACCTACCGCTACAACAGCAACACGCCCGGTGCGCCCACCGCGGTCGCCGCGCAGCGGGACTACACGATGTGGCTGCCGGGCCTTCACCTCCGGCACGAGCTCGCGAAGAACCTCATCCTGCGCGAGAGCTACAACCGCAGCTACAGCCGCCCCGACGTGAACTCCCTCGTGCAGGGGCTGAACCTCGACACCAACACCGGCAACATCTCCGGCGGCAACCCGAACCTCGCGCCCTCGACCTCGCACAACCTGGACGTCCAGCTCGAGTATTACACCCCCAAGGGCGGGCTCTACTCCGCCGGCGTCTTCTACAAGAAGATGAAGGGGTTCTACTACGACTCGACCCTGCGATTCACCAACACCGACGCGAACGGCTACCCGATCCCGGACCCGAACGGCGCGCGTCTCTACACCACCACCGACAACGCGCTCGGCGCGGTGAACTACGGCCTCGAGCTCATCGCGCGCCAGCGGCTGCTCTTCCTGCCCGCCCCGTTCAACGGCCTCGGCGTCTCGCTTTCGGCCACGCTCACCAAGAGCGACGGCAAGTATCCCGGTCGTCTCGAGGAAAAGCTGCCGACCTACGGCTTCAGCGACCGCATCTACAACGCCGCCCTCGAGTACTCCGGCGGCGGGTTCCGGGCCCGGCTGTCCTACACCTACCGATCCGACTTCCTGGAGGGACTCGACGTGAACAACCTCTTTGACGACTACTTCGGCGCCTACGAGTCGCTCAACTGGGAGTCCAGCTACCAGCTCAACCGCCGCACCCGGCTGTTCCTGAACGTGAACAATCTCACGGACGAGCCGCAGATCTCCTACCAAGGCGTGGGCCGGCCGGACAACCCGGAGGATTACACCACCTACTCGTGGCGCGCGACGACGGGAGTCTCGTTCCGCTTCTAAGTCGGGCCGCACCAGCCCAGCGACCGGGGAGGCTCTTCCTCGCCGTCGAAGCCAAGCCGCCGGTCCGACCGGCGGCTTTCCTTTTTCCCCACCCGATCAAGACGCCCCGGATACCCGTCGCCCCGCCCCGCCGTCAGGATTTGGCGGGGACACGCGCCGGCGGGCGATCCAGCACGGCGCCGGCCAGCAGGAGCTTGGCGCGCAGTTTCGCGTAGTCGACGCGCTGGACGGCGAGTTCGCCGCCGATCGCGAGGGACGCGGCGACGCCGGCGGCCTCGGCGAGGGTCATCCAGACGGGCTCCATGCGGATGGAGGTCATCGCGATGTGGCTGGCGGAGCAGCAGACCGGGACGAAGAGGTTGCGGCACTCGCGTTCGTGCGGAGTGATGGCGCGGTAGGGAATCCTGTAGATGCCGCGGTGCTTTTCCTCGAGGTAGAGCATCGAGTACTCACCCCCTTGG
Source organism: uncultured Opitutia bacterium (assembly GCA_903900845.1). Lineage (GTDB taxonomy): Bacteria > Verrucomicrobiota > Verrucomicrobiia > Opitutales > Opitutaceae > ER46. The sequence continues at coordinate 6,507 of CAIUOU010000102.1, read as the reverse complement.
AGGGCGACCTTTCCGTCGAGCGGGTGCATGGCGTACGGCCAGTCGTCGACCCCGTAGGAGGCCAGACCGACGGAATCGGCCGGATCGGTGGTCCCCTCCATATCCCGCTGCGTGACGATGTAGCCCGAAACCATGCGGCGCGCCTCGCGGACGTAGAGTTGGTGCGGCCAGCCCGAGGTGTCGTCGAACTGGCCGGGGTCGAAGCCGGCGATCCGGGCGCGTTCCTTCAGCCGGGCGGGGGCGGAGGGATCGGTGCGGAGGAAATGGGTGATGCCGCGGAGGAAGTCCTGGTGGAATTTCCAAATCCGGGAGCGGGTCGGCCAATCGCCATCCGGGTAGGCGGCGTTGCAACCGAAGACCGTCGGCGCGATCAGGCTGCGCGACAGGTTGCCCGCCCCGGGGTAGTGGATGCCGCCGGTCGCCACCTCGTATTCGCCGAGCTTGCGCATACGGCGGCCATTGAGGTTGAGCTTCCGGATGAACGCGCGGCGGTACACCTCGAAGGTGAAGGGGTCGTAGTCCTCGGGTCGCTCGATCGGAATCTGGTTCTGATCGAGCGTGAATTTCCACCGGAAGCCGTAACCCATGGTGAGCTGGTCGGCGCTGCCGATCGGGCCCGGGGTGTGATCCTGCAGCAACGGGAGGAGGCCGCTGCGGGGATCACCCGGCTTCCGATAGGGATCAATGTCGTAAACCGCGAGCGGGGGCCGCACCCCGGCGAGGTTTTCGCCATAGTGATCGCGGGATTCGCGACCGTAGGTGTAACTCACACCGGCCTTGGCCATGAGGTCGCCCTCGTAGGAGCAATCGATGAACACCCTCGCGCTCACGGTCACGGCGCCCGGGGTTTTCGCCTGCGCGACCGGACAGCCGAAACGATCCGGCGGGGCGTGGTCGAGCGTGATGCCGGTGAGCGTGGAGCCGTCTTTCACCACGGAAGCGACGCGGTGCTCGTAGAGGATCTCGACGCCATGCTCCTTCGCGAGGTCGGCGAACCGGCGGCGGTATTGGGGATCCGTGAGGCCGTCCTTGAGGATCCGCCTCGCCAATCCACCCGCGGCCTCCGATCGGCCCCAGTCGATGTGGACGAGACCGCCGCCGGTCATGCCGCCGAGCCAACGACTGGGCTCGATCACGAGAACCCGCCGACCCTCGCGCGCGGCGGCGATCGCGGCGGAGATACCGGCCGCGTTGCCAGTGTAAACGCACACGTCGGCGGTACGGTTGCGCGGATCGGCCGCCCGCGCGGGAATCAGGGCGCCGACGGCGGCCGCGCCGCTGCTGTGGAGGAATTGACGGCGATGCATGGGAAAAATTCGTGATCCGGACTAGAAAGTCGTCGTGGCGGAGAGGCGGAAACTGCGGGGGGTCGTGTAGCTGAAATAGCGCGGGTAGCTCACGCGGGCGGGCGAGGAGATGTCGCCGTTGGCGGCCCGGAGACCGATGGTGTTGTACAGCGGGCGGTCGTAGTTGAACAGATTGGTGATCGAGAGATTCAAATCCACCTTCCGGCGACCGGGCAGTTTCACGGGATAACCCAGCGTGGCGGTCCCGAGGAAGTAGGCCTTTTGCCACACGACGGTGTAGGCATCGACGTTGGGATCGTCGATCGCGGTGGCGGGGTTGGCGGGGTTCACGATGGTGTCGGCTCCACGGTACCCGATCACCTGCGGTCCCCGGAACTGCATGCCGTACCCCAGACGCAGGCCGTTGAGCCGGCCCCGGGTGAGGCGATAGTCGGAGTAGAAGTTCGCCGTGTATTTCGTCAGCCGGTTGAGGAGCTGCGTGCCGCTGACCCAGTTGGCACGGCTCGCCTGCAGGCTGTTCCAAGCGTTGAGGGCATTGGTGGCGTCGATGAACGGGTTCGGCCGAGCGGGATCCGTCCGGGCGACGTTGTCGGCGCCGACGACGATGCCGGCGTCATTGAGGATCTGGCGCAACGTGGGGTCATTGGCGTCGACCCAGGCGCGTGTCTGGCGATAGGCGTCGGTCTGCGCGGCGTGGGCGAGCCCGTAGTTGAGCGTGAGCCGCCATTGCGGCGTCAGGTTGGCGACGAGCTCGAGTTCGTAGCCGCGGCTCTGGCGGTCGAGCGTGTCGTTCCACGCGATGGGCAGGTCGCCAAGCCCGCGCCGGTTGCGGCCGTCGGACGAGGTGTCGCCCAGGACGTTCGTGTTCACGATCGCCTGGAGGTTGCTGAAGCCCGACGGCTGGGAGATGGAGGCGTCCTGTTCCTCGGACTCATAGCGGCTCAGCGTCGCATAGAAACGCGGGCCGAAGGACAGGCGCACGCCGTAGTCCTTGCCTTCGGAGACCGAGGGCGGCGGGGTGCCGTAGTCGATCGTAGTGCGGGTGAAGTCCGTCGGGTTGAAGGTCTGGGCGAAGTTGGCCCAGAGTGACAGGCCGCGACCGACGTTGTAGATCCCGCCGAAGGAGCGGGTGGGCTTGCTCGTGCTGGTGGGAGGCGGGTTGAAGTCGTCCTGGAAACGATCGCGGGCGTATTGCGGCAGCGCGACGCCAGTGGTCGCGTCCCGCGGCCGCGTGGCGGGGGCAAGCTGGGCGGGGCCGGTGGCGACGCCGGCGGCGTTCTTCGGGACGTAGGTGAGCTTGAAGTAATCGGCGGGCGCGTCGGGGCGGTAGATGAAGCGCTCGCGCGTAATGACCCCGAAATCGGCGGGGTGATCCAACGGGCGCAGGAAAAGGCGCTGGCTGCGATCGACCTGGTCGGTGCGGAAGGCGCCGAGCACGATGAACCGCTTCTGGAAGAACGACACGTTGGCGGCGGCCTGGTAGTACCTCGTCGTCGCGTCGCTGAGGACCGTCGCGTCGTTGCGGTCGGAGCCGAGGACCCAGAGGGGGTTGTACGGGCGCGAGGTGCCGGCCGCGGGATCCAACAGCGTGATGGATTTCATCTCGGTGATCTCGCGCTCGCGCTGGTTCCAGTAGTAGCGGTAGCGCAGGGTCTGGGTGCGCGTGCTGGAGACGAGGCCCCACGCGCGCGGATCGGCGTCGACCGGGATCATGAAATACTCCCGGGAGCGGAAAAGCTCCTGATTCTCGTGGGCGCCGATGAGATTGGCGCGCAGCTCGAACCAGCGCGTCGACTTGCTGTAGGCGGCGGCGAAGCGGAGCGCGCGGTTGGTGGTCTGGACCTTCTGGCGCTCGGGCCGGCTGAATTCGTTGTAAGGCTGGAGGAAGTTGGGGTTGGCCGCGCCGTCGGGGAGCAGGCGGTTGATGTCGATGAACGTGTTCTGGTAACCCTGATTGGTGTAGTAGTCGATGAGACCGTAGCTGAACAGCCGGTTGACCGCGCCGGAGAGCTGGAGATTGAGGGAGTCCCCGACGCGCTGGTCGAGGAAGAGCGTGGCGTCGCGGAAGCGGTTGATCGAAGTCGGATTCGGCCCGAGGTTGGTGAATGAACGCCGCGGCACGCGAAAAGCGGAGCCTTGGACCGCGGCGTCGTAGATGCCGGGTGCGAGCATCGGCGAATCGATGAGCGGGCCGCCGTTGTAACCGAGATTCGCTCCGCTGGCCGAGGCCACGCCGTTGATCGGCCGCTGGCCGCCGTAAAACGTCGTTTGCATCATTCCGGTGTAGCTCACCGCGGTGTCAAAGCCGCGGCCGGACGCCGGTGAGACGACCCAGGTGTTCGTGCCCACCCGGGAGGTGCCGAAGGCGGCCTGACTGGGCAGGTTGGCGGGCTGCAGGCCCGAATAGACCGTGCGCCCGTCCCAGCCGGAGAGCGAATCGTTGAGGGCGTTCATGCCCGCGGTCACCTTCTGCTCGTAATAGTCGCCGATGAGCGAGATGCGGGTGGAGCGGGTCGGCTCCACGGTGAACGAGGGGGAGACCCCACGCCGTTGGGTGCGCTCCCAGTCGCGCCAGGTATGCGTGTCCTGCCAGGTGGTGACGACCCGCGCGGCCATCTTGCGGCCCAACGAGTAATTGGCGTCCGCGGTGGCGCGGAGCGAATCCCAGGATCCATACTCGGCGCGGACCTCGGTGGCGTTGCGCCCGACGCGCGCGCTTTTGACCACCGCGTTGGAGGTCCCGCTGATCGTGCCGGTGCCGAAGAGGATCGAGTTGGGCCCGCGCGCGTAGTCCATGCGCTCAAGGTTGTAAGTCGACGGATTGGCGCCGCCGGTGAAGAAGTTCCGGTTCACGGCATTGGAGCCCACGCCGCGGATCGTGCTACTGCCGGTGCCGCCGAAGAGCTGCCCGCCGCCATCGTCGGGCGTCGTCGTGGCGCTGACCGTCCAGTTGATCGCCTCGTTGAGATCGCTGAGATTCAGGGCATCCAGAAACTCGCGCGTCTGCACCGAATACGCGACGGGCGTGTCGACGAGGTCGGTGGCGAGCCGGCCGCCGGCGAGGGAACTGGCGGCGACGAAGCCGCTGTCCTTGTCGGTGCTCACCGTGAAGGGCGACAGCGTGATGGTCTGATCGGAGGCCGCGGGGCGGGGCGACGACGGCGCCACCGTCTGCGCGGGGAGGCTGGCGAGCACGGCGATGACCGCCAAGGCGGGGCGGCCGGGGAAAGGAGGAATCCGGAAGGAAGCGAGGTGGGTGGACATAGGCAGGGGAAAGCCGGACTCCGGAAAAGCGCGGCCAGCGACCGGGTGCGACCAAAATTCCCGCGCAGCCAGCGCGCCGTCCCCGGGCTTCGGACGCAACGCACGGCGGGGTTGGCGGGCACGCCAACGTGCGCCTCATCTTCTCCGGGGATCAGAGCCGCACCGTGGCGTGGCGCCTCACCTCCCCGGGCCGGGAGGGCCGGCCGGTGCACGCGCTCATGTCCGACTACACCTCCTCCGGCCCACTCCGGCTGTACCGATTCCTGCCAAACCTGGGCGAAATCCACGTCATCACCTACGACACCACCCGTCGCGAAATCGTAACCTCCACCCGCTCGCTTCCCGATAAAATATCCCACCAGTTTACCCTGACCTTTCCCGTCACCGTACCCACATCACCGCGATGAATCCGAACCCGCTCCGCCTCCGGCTCCTCCTGCTGGCCAACGCCTTCCTTCCCTTCGCCGGCGCCCACGATGCACCGGCGCCTGCGCCCTATCCCGACAAGGCCGCCCACGCTCCCCGGCCCCTGCCGGATCGCGTGGTCCTCACTTGGCGCGGGGACCCAGCCACCACCCAGGCCGTCACCTGGCGGACCGACACCAGCGTGCGGCGCGCCGAGGCCCAGGTGGGGCTGGCCAACGAGAGCGGCCGAAACCTGAAATGGACCAAGGTGCCGGCGGTCACGACGCCGCACACCTCGAGCCTTGGCGACGCGCACCACCACGCGGCGGAGTTCACCGGCCTCGAGCCCGACACCCTGTACGCCTACCGCGTGGGCGACGGCGTGAACTGGAGCGAATGGTTCCATTTCCGCACCCCCGCGCGGGAGGCCCGCACGTTTTCGTTCATTTACTTCGGCGACGCCCAGAACGACATCCGCACCCACTGGTCGCGCGTTTTCCGCGAGGCTTTCCGCGAGTCGCCGCGCGCGGCGTTCACGCTGCACGCCGGTGACCTCGTCAACAACGCGCACCATGACGGCCAGTGGGGCGAATGGTTCGGGGCGCCCGCTTGGGTGAACGGGACGATCCCGGTCGTGCCGTCCCCCGGCAACCACGAGTACGCGAAACGGGACGAGAAGGATGAGAAGGCCCCGCGGATCCTCAGCATCAACTGGCGCCCGCACTTCACCCTGCCCGAGAACGGCCCGCGGGGCGTGGAGGAGCTCCGGGAGACCGCGTACCACTTCGATTACCAAGGGGCGCGCATCATCTCCCTCGACTCCAACGTCCGCCAGGAGGAGCAGGTGCCGTGGCTGCGAGAGGTGCTGCGGAACAATCCCCAGCGCTGGACGATCCTCACTTTCCACCATCCGGTTTTCTCGCCGGCGCGCAACCGGGACAACGCCAAGCTGCGCGAGTTGTGGAAACCGGTGTTCGACGAGTTCAAGGTCGACCTGGTGCTCACCGGCCACGACCACACCTACGCGCGCAGCGGCGACGTCTCCGGCCGTGTGGCCGTCGGGGACACGAACCTGCCCAAGGGCTACAACCAGGCCTACGACCCCGCGATCGGCACGGTCTACGTCGTCTCCGTGAGCGGCCCGAAGATGTACGACCTCAGCCCCGGCGACCGCTGGGCGGCGCGTTTCGCCGAGGACACGCAGCTTTACCAGATCATCACCGTCGACGGGGACGAACTCCGTTACGAGGCGCGCACCGCGACCAACCGGCTTTACGACGCATTCACGCTGCGCAAGCGCGCCGGCCGCGCCAACCAGCTCGTCGAGGCCCTGCCTCCGGAAAGCGGCCGCCCGCCCGCTTCGCGGTGAGGCCAGGCGGGGCCGCCCCAAAACCCCTTAAGGGGCGGCCCCTTTTTCCTGACGTATCTGAACTACCCGCGAGAGAGACGTGCCGGGCCCGCGGGTTGTTCAGCCGTCACGCGAACGACGATCAATCGTAACCTCCGCGACACCGAGGTCGCGCCTCAGAGG
>CAIUOU010000101.1 GCA_903900845.1 uncultured Opitutia bacterium | reverse complement strand
GATCACCACGAAACGCAGACCCTCCGCCTCGAAGCGGTAGCTCGCCTGCATCGGCAGTTCCCGGGTGCCCGCGAGGATCGTCTCAATCCGCTCCACCGCCCGCCGCTGCGCAGCGCTGATTTCCTGGAGAAGGGTGTTGAGACGGGTCTGTAGGGAGGGAGGGAGCGGGGTGCGTTCCATGACCGGCATGATTTCCGTCCGGCCCGAGAGGCCGCGACGGATCTCCTCGGCGAGGGTTTCCAGTTCCGCGAGGGGTGTGCGCTGCCTCTCGGCGAGCGCCCGGAGCGGATTGGGACGGAAGAACGCGAAACGGAGCCCGTCGTAGGCCACAACCGCGTCGTAGAGCTCCTTCTTCAGGGCTGATTTACGCGTCTCGTAATCGGCGAGCCGGGCGGCGACCTCGGGGGGCAGATCGGCGGGCACGGAGATGCGGGCGGGCTCGGGAGGAAAGAAAACGTACGGGTGGTTGGCGGCGGCAGCCTCGGGATTCTCCCCGGCGTTGAGCAGCTCGAGCGCGATCTCGCGCAGCAGCCGGCGCTGCCCCGGCAACAGGGCTTCCTGATAATAGGCGGCGGCGCGCATCACCTGCGCGACCTCGGAAGGCGAAAATCCCCGGCGTTCATTGTCGCCGAGCCGCCACTGGCGGTACGCGTTCCAGCTGAGGTCGCTGGAGCCCAGATCACGGCGGAGGCCCTCGGCGGATTCCTCCAGCGCCTGCAGCGCCGTGGCCTGGCGGGCCGCGAAGGCGCGGAGCGCCGTCGCCCGCTCCACCGGTTCGAGCGTCTGCACCCGCTCCAGTTCCGCCCGGAGCTCGGCCAGGAGCGCGACCTTTGCGCGTCGGTATTCCTCGACGCGTACCCGCAGCTTTTCGGGCAGGCGCTTGAGGGCGAGGCGGGTGGCAAGGGCGGGGTAGAAAGGCTCGTTGACGTAGGCGGCCATCTCCGGCGGCGCCGCGAGACGTCCGCCGGCGGGGTTGGAGCGCGGCAGCGCGCGGCCGAGCGGGGGCGGAGTGGGAGGGAAAAAAACCGGCACGCGCTCATCGATGAACTCGCCGCCACGCATCCGGGGCTCGGTCGGTGAGCGGCCGGAATCGGGATCGGGTATCTGGCCCGCGCCGCTTGCCGTCAGCAAGGCCGCGAGAGCGAACCCGCGGATTACCGCCGGCCGCCGTGGCGCGGGATGGGGGCCTCGGAAGCGCATGGGGAAATCATGCCCTTGGCGCAAAGGTTCGCCAAGCCGGGACTCGCGCCGCCAAACGGACTTCAGAGCCGCAGGAAGAGGCGCTCGAGTCCGTAGGCGAGCGCGGCCGTGACCGGCAGGGTGAGCACCCACGCCCACAGGATACGTTCCACGACGCCCCACTTGACGGCGCTGAGGCGCTTCGTGGCGCCGACGCCCATGATGGAGGTGGAAATCACGTGGGTCGTGGAGACTGGCACGCCCATCGTGGCGGTGCCGTGCAGGATGAGCGCAGCGGTGGTCTCGGCGGCGAAGCCGTGCACGGGCTGCATCTTCACCATCTTGTGGCCCATGGTGCGGATGATGCGCCAGCCGCCCGCGGCGGTGCCGGCGGCCATGGTGATGGCGCAGGTGATGACGACCCACGTGGGGATGTCCTTGAACTCCTGCACGCGCAGGAAATGCGCCCATTCCGGCAGGTTGGCGAAAGCTCCGGTGCTGGTGCCGGTGAAAAGGGCGAGCGTGATGATCCCCATCGTCTTCTGCGCGTCGTTGGAGCCGTGGCTGAATCCCATGAAGCCCGCGCTGATCAGCTGGGCCTTGCCAAAGATAAGCGCCACGATTCGCGGCGTCGCCCGGCGCAGGATGACCAGCAGCACCCCCATCAGCACGGCTCCCCCGATGAAGCCCACCAACGGCGAGGTGAACATGGGAAGCACGACTTTCGGCCAGAGGCCGATGGCGGCTCCCTTCTTGTCCGTCGCGCTCCAGATCAGGACGCTCCAGTTGCCCGCCGCGGTCGCCATTGCCGCGCCGCAGAGGCCGCCGATCAGCGCGTGGCTGGAGCTGGACGGAAGGCCCAGCCACCACGTGAAGAGGTTCCAGATGATGGCCGCGAGCAGTGCCGCGAGCACGGTCGTCATCGTGACCGCCGAGGCATCCACCAACCCGCCGCTGATGGTCTTGGCGACCGCGGTGCCCACGAGCGCTCCGATCAGATTCCAGAACGCGGCCCACATGACCGCGGCCCGGGGGCTCAGCACCTTGGTCGAGACCACCGTCGCGATCGCGTTCGCGGTGTCATGGAAGCCGTTGATGTACTCGAACGTGAGGGCGGCGAGCAGGACGATGAGGAAAAGGGTCATGGGCGGTCGCGCGGAACCGGGTCCGGGACGGAGGGCGGGGACAACTCAGGAATGCTTGAGCACGATCTGCACGACGACGTTGCCCGCGTTGCGGCAACGGTCCACGGCCTGCTCGACCATCTGGTAAAGGTCGTGGAGCACGACCAGCTCCCGCGGGTCGGAGGGTGACTGGTAGAGTTCCTTCATGAGCTGCAGCATCACCTTGTCGGCCTCGCCCTCGGCGAACTGCAGGCGGTCGTTGGCCTCGCGGATGCGCTCGACGTTGGTGCCGCCGCGCAGCTGGCTCACCATGAACACGACGGCGTCGGCCGCCTGGAGCATTAGCTCCGCCTGGCGTTCGAATGCGGCGTGCGGGATGCGTCCCGGATAGATCGAGAGCCGCTCGGCGATCTTTTCCACCTGCTTGGGGATGCGGTAAAGGGCGAACGAGAGTTCCTCGATGTCCTCGCGCTCGAGGGGCGTCACAAAGGTCTTCGCCAGCGCCTCGGTCATCTGCTCGCGGATCCGCTTCTCCTTGCGACGGCTCTGGATGAACTCGTCGAGCGAGACGCCGGCCGCGGCGCCGGAGGCGATCTTCCGCAGGGCGCTGGCGAACAGCTCCGCGCTCCGCTTCGCCTCCAGGGCTCCCGCCTCGAGGAGATCGAAGAACTTGTCGTCTTTACCGAGGAGTTTCTTGAGGGAAAGCATGCGTGTTCGGGGTAGCGGACGACCGGGTGATGGCGAAACAAATCTCCTCCGCCTCAGCCTTTCCCGCGGAGCGTGATCCAGAGCAGGCCGATGCGTTCGCGGATGGCGAGGGAACTGCCGCCCAGCGCGTCGAAGCCGAAGAGGAAGTCGTCGAAGGAAAGCGGGTCGTCGTGATGCGCGCGGTAGTCGCTGGGGCACGCCAAGGCATCGGCGCCCGCGGCGCGGAAGAGCGCCATGGCGCGCGGCTGGTGCCACGCCGAGGTGACCACCGCCACCGGGGCGCCACCCGCAATCCGCGCGACCCGGTTGGCCTCGTCTTCGGTGTCGCGTCCGTCCTCGGAGAGGATGATCCGTCGCGGATCAATGCCGAGTTGCACCGCCGCGCGGGCGAGCACGGCCGCATGCGTGGGTTTTCCCGCTGGTCCGCCGCCGGTCATCACGAGCCGCGCCTCCGGGACGGCACGGGCGATCCGCACCGCTTCGGTGAGCCGGGAGATGGCCGAGGACGAAAGCAGGTTCGTCGCCGCTACGCCGGGCGAGAAGCCGTTGCCGCCGCCGAGCACCGCGATGAACCGCACGCGCGCCACGGCGTCCGGCACGGGCTGTCCCGGCGTGAACTCCGCCACCGGCGGATGGCGATCCTGGAGGCTGCGCGTGAGCGCCTTGCTGACGAGGCTCTGGCTCAGGACGAGAACCAGCCCGGCGCCCGCGAAGACGAGCGTGCGTCCCAGCCGCGGCCGCCGCCCGCGGCGGATCAGCCAGATGCCCGCGACCACCAGCAACAGGCCCACCTGCAGCGGCATCAGCCAGAAGCTGATGAATTTCTTCAGCCAGAAAAGCATGCCCGGAGCCAAGCGGGAGCGAGGGCTCAGTGCCAGCCCCGGTCTTTCCGCCCGGCCCGATCAGGTTGTCACGGACAGGAAAAAGGCGCCGGATGGCTCCGGCGCCTTCGGGGAGGGATGTTGCGCCGGCTTCAGCGCATCTTCGCGAACGTGGACTGAAGCAGCGCGAGGTCGGCGGCGCCCTTGGTGCGCTCCTTGGCCTTGCGGATGAGGTCCGCCTCGAGCGCGTTCTTGGTCGCGCGGGACTTGTTCTCGTAGAAGACGCCGAATGCGCCCGGCCACGCCTGGCCGGCGAGTTTGAACGCGGCCACCTCGTCGGTCGGATCGTGGCGCTGCGCGTCCTCCGGGGAATGGTCGTTCTTCTTCTCGTCGATCAGCGTCCAGGTGCCGCCCTTGCGGGGCACGGCGGCGTCGAACGCGCCCTCGAAAAACTCCACGCACTCGGAAAGGATCTCGACCACGGAGAAGCCGTCGTGGCGCGCGGCGCGGAGCATCATCTCGGTCATGTGGTTGACCTGGGTCGCGTGGCTGCGGGCGACGAACGTGGCGCCGCTGTTGAGCAACGTGCGCATCGGGTTGATCGGCTGATCGATCGCGCCCCAAGGGTCGGTCTTCGACTTGAAACCGATCGGTGACGTGGGCGAGGTCTGCTTCTTGGTGAGCCCGTACACCGAGTTGTCCATGATCACGTAGGTGAGCCGCACGTTCTTGCGCGCGGTGTGGGTGAGGTGGTTGCCGCCGATCGAGAAGCCGTCGCCGTCGCCGCCGAACACGAACACGTGGAGCTCGTCGTTTCCGAGGCTGATGCCGGCCGCGAACGGCAGCGCGCGGCCGTGGATGAAGTGGCCGCCGTGGGTGTTGACGAAGTACGGGAAGCGCGACGAGCAGCCGATGCCGGCGAACGTCACGATCTTCTCGTGCGGGTACTGGAGTTTCTCGAGCACGCGGTAGAACGACGCGAGTACGGCGAAGTCGCCGCAGCCGGGGCACCACGTGGGGTGGTCGGCCGTAAGGATCTTCTTGGTGAGCGGGGTGCCCGCGGGGGCGGGAGGGGTGGCAACGGCGGAGGACATGGAATTTTCCGGGTTCGGGTTGCGAAGGGGTGGGTTCAGCGCGCGGCGAGGGGGCTCGGGCGGGCGGTGCCGACGGACTCGAGGAGGGCGGCATGGCCGATGTGGCGGGCGATGCCGGCGACCAGCTCGCTCACCTTGAAGGTGAGGCCGTCGGTCTTGCAGACGCTCACGATCGCCGGGTTGGCGAGGCGGGCGCGCAGCATCAGGGCGAGCTGCCCGAAGCCGTAGACGCCCTCGTCGTTGAGCTCGGCGACCACGATCCTGCGGTAGCGCGCAAACACGGCCTCGAGGCCGTTCGGTAGCGGGTGGACATGGCGGATGTGCATGTGGCCACCCTTGATGCCGGCGGCCTGCACGCGGGCGAGGGCCTCGCGGCCCGGGCCCCAGTTTGAACCCCAGGTGACCAGGAGCACGTCACCCTCGGCTTCGCCGGAGTGCTCCGGGGCGGGCAGGGTGGCGGCCAGCGCCTTGATCTTCTCGCGGCGCTTCGCGTTCATCTGCGCGTGGAGTTTCGGGCTGCCGGTCGGGTGACCCAGCTCATCGTGTTCCAGACCGGTGACGGTCGGGTACTTGCCCGAGGCGATCCGCGAGCCGGCGGGGGCGTGGCGTGTGACGCGGTCGAGCGGGTAGGGCTTGAAGTCGGCGGAGCGCTCCGAGCGGTCGACCTTGGCGTCGATCATGAGTTTCGGCAGGTCGGGCTCGTCGAAGGCCTCGATGCGCGACGAGAGACCCTGGTCGGTGAGCAGCAGCACCGGGGTGGAGTATTCGCGGGCGATGCGGACCGCCTCCATGGCGGTGTAGAAGCAATCCTCGACGTTCTTTGGCGCGAGGACGACGCGCGGGGTGTCACCGTGGCTGCCGTAGATGGCCTGCATGAGGTCGGATTGCTCGACGTTGGTCGGCATGCCGGTGGAAGGGCCGCCGCGTTGAACGTTGACGACGACGATCGGCATTTCGGCCATCGTCGCCCAGCTGAGGGCCTCCATCTTGAGCGAGAGCCCCGGGCCGGCGCTGCCGGTGATGGCCACGCTGCCGGTGTAGGAAAAGCCGAGAGCGGTGGAGATCGACGCGATCTCGTCCTCGCATTGCACGAAGATGCCGCCGTACTTCGGCAGCTCGGTGCGCAGCGTCTCCATGATGGAGGACCACGGGGTGATCGGGTAGCCGGCGCCGTAGCGCACGCCCGCGGCGATGAAGCCGTACGCGATGGCGGAGTTGCCATCGAGGGTGATCTGCGGACGGCCCGAGCGGGCGACGGCCTGGTCGATGGCTTCGAAGCGGTAGAACAGGTCGCGCAGGTTGTTCTGCGGCCAGGCGTAACCGGCGTCGAAGCCGAGCAGCGCGTTGCGCACGATGTCCTCGTTCTTCCCGGCGAAACGTTCGCGGATCAGCGTAGTGAGCTTCGCCACGTCGAGATCGAAGATCCGCGCGATCAAGCCGAGGACGAACATGTTCTTGCCCTTGTCCTTGGCCGTGCCGCCAAGGGCCTCGACCGTGGCGGAGGTGATCGGGCAGGCTACACTGGTGAAGCGTCTGTCTTCCTCGACGGGCTTCACGTGGTCGCTGTCGTAAAGCAGCACGCCGCCCGGTCGCAGCGAACTCACGTGGGCGTCGTAGCTGTGCTGGTAGAACGCCACCAGCATGTCGGCGCGGTCGCCGGCTGACAGGATGTCTCCGGTACCCATGCGCACCTGGAAAATCGAAGGTCCGCCGGAGATGGTCGACGGGATCGTCATGTACGTCATCACGTCCTGCTCGCTGCGTCCGGCGAGGCGGGCGAGGAAACCGCCGACAGCCTGGATGCCGTCCTGCGAATTTCCGGCGAGGCGGATGACCACGTCCTTGATGGAGCGGGGCGCAACCGAGGATCGCTCAGTGCCCCCCGGGGTTTCGGGAGTATTGGGGCTGACCATGAGAGAGGTGCGAAATTGGCAGCTTGGGCTTTCGGGAGTCAACGGGGCGTCAGTCGCATGCCCAGCGATTAGCAAGATGTGCGCAGGCGCTCTGGAAAAATAGAGTGAACAATGGTCCCGCTGGTCCGCTTTCCCGCAAGTGCCGCTAGTCGAAAAACGCCACGCAGATGCAGACCGGCACCTCGGCGGAGTGCGGGGTTCGGGTTAGGCGCCCGGTCGCCGCGTCCACCTCGAAGACGGTCAGCAGCGGCGTGTCCTGATGCCCGCAAACCAGCCAGCGTCCGTCGGGCGATAGCGCGAAATTGCGCGGGGTGCGTCCGCCGGACGCGATGGTTTGCAGGTGCTGCAGGCGTCCCGACGCCTCCTCCCGGGCAAAGACCGCGATGCTGTCATGGCCCCGGTTCGACGCGTACACGAAGCCTCCCGAGGGATGCACGCGGATCTCCGCCGTGGTGTTCGCTCCCGTGAAGTCGGCCGGCAGGGTGTTGACGATCCCCAACAAAGTGAGCCCGCCCGTGGCGGCGTCGTAGGCGAGCGTTGTGATCGTGTTATCGAGTTCGTTGACCACGTGCAGATGCCGACCGTCCGCGCTGAACTTGGCGTGCCGCGGGCCGGCGCCGGGCTTCGCGGCGAATTGGGCGGCGGCCGCTCCGAGCGTGCCGTCGGCGAGCAAAGGGTAGGAAGTCACGCGATCGGTTCCGAGGTCCGCGACGAGGACGAAGCGTTCGTCCGGCGACAGTGTCACCGAATGCACGTGGGGCTTCTCCTGGCGGGACGGATGCGCGCTCCGGCCGGAGTGGCGGACCACCGCGGGTGCGCCAAGGGAACCGTCGGATCCCACTGGCAGCGAGGCGACAAATCCCTCGTGGTAGTTCGCGGCCAGCAACACGCGGCCCGTGCGGTCGAGCGCGAGATGGCAGGGGGCGGCCGTCCCGCCGGATGCGGGCAAGGGGGAGGTCAGGGGTGTCAACCGCCCGGCGTCGGCGTCGACCCGGTAGGCGACGGCTTGCGCGGCTGAAGCGTGGATGGTGTACAGCAGCCGGCGTTCCGCCGAAAATTCCAGCCACCCGGGATCCGCGGCCTCGGTTGCCAGCCAAGGCGTGTCCAGACGGCCGGTCTCGCGCTCCATCCGCACGGCGTAGATGCCGCGGCTGGCGGCCGAGCGGGTGTAGGTGCCGAGAAAAATCAGGTATGAACTTCCCATGTCAGTGTGGGGCGCGGACGTCGGGCCGCACGGTGATACGGCCCGCGAGCGCGTCCTTGAAGTGGCGGCGGCAGGTGGCGACGTAACGGTCGTTGCCGCCGATCTCGACCTGGGCGCCTTCGCGCACGCCGCGGCCTTCGGCGTCGACGCGGAGGTTCATCGTGGCCTTGCGGCCGCAGTGGCAGATGGTCTTCAACTCGGTGAGGTCGTCCGCGATGCCGAGCAGCGCCGCGCTCCCGGGGAAGAGCTTGCCCTGGAAATCCGTCCGGAGCCCGTAGCAAAGCACCGGAATGTCGAGGGTGTCGGCGATGTCGCTTACCTGCCAGACCTGCTCCGGGGTGAGAAATTGCGCCTCGTCGACTAGCACGCAGGCGACCGGGGCCGTCGCGTGCTCGGGGTGGACCCTCGCGACGAGGTCGTCCGTGGCGGCGAGGGAAATGGCGTCCGACTCGAGCCCGATGCGCGAGCGGATGCGACCGGAGCCGTGGCGGGTGTCGACGCTGGGAGTGAACAGCAGGGTGCGCAGGCCGCGCTCGCGGTAGTTGTGGCTCGACTGCAGCAGCACCGTGCTTTTGCCCGCGTTCATCGCGGAGTAGTAGAAGTAGACCTTGGCCATGCGGGGACGCGGGGACTCTGCCGCGGCACCGTTCGAATGCCAGCCCGCGCTGGGGCTTCGCGCTTGCGTCGGCCCCGCGGCCGGTCGCTCTTCGGGCATGAGAGTCCGCCTGCTGCTCCTGGCCGTCGCCGCCCTTGTTTTCGCCGGGGATCGCGCGCGGGCGGCCGAGGTTTCTCCGGCGCCGGCGCGTTCCGAGTGGAATGGTTTCACGCGGCTCGACTTCACGGTTGCCGGCCGGCCTTGCCTGCTCGTTTTGCCCGCGCAACCCGCGCCAGGCCGGCCATGGATCTGGCGCACCGAGTTTTTCGGACACCAGCCTCAGGCCGACCAAGCGTTGCTCGCACGGGGATGGCACGTGGCGTACATGGATGCGAAGAATCTCTACGGCGCGCCGAAGGCGATGGCTTGGTTCGGGCAATTTTACGCGCATCTTGTGGTGCAGTTCGAGCTGTCGTCGCGCGTGGTGCTCGAGGGCTTCAGCCGCGGCGGGCTTTACGCGATCAACTTCGCGCTCGCCCATCCCCGGCGGGTGGCGGCGCTCTATCTCGACGCCCCGGTCCTCGACATCCGCAGCTGGCCGGGCCGCAACCCGCAGTCGAAGGAGTGGGCGCAGTGCCTCGAGGCGTACGGCCTGAACGAGGAGTCGCTGGCGAAATTTCGCGGTCCGCTCGAACGCCTGCGGACCCTGGCGGCTGCCGGGGTGCCGATCCTCTCCGTCTGCGGGGAAGCCGACCGGGTCGTGCCGTTCGCGGAGAACACCGCGGTGCTGGAAAAACGTTACCGGGAGCTGGGCGGAGCGATCGAGGTCATCCTCAAGCCGGGAGTCGACCACCACCCGCACAGCCTCGCGGATCCGGCGCCGATCGTGGATTTCATCGTGAAACGCGCCCTGCCGCCCGTCCCGTAAGGACCGCAGCGCGGAGTGCTCGTCGGCAGCTCCGCCCAAACCGGGCCCCGTTTGGGATGGGCAGCACCGGTGCAGCCGAAGCTGAAGCCGCGGATCCTGCGGCCGCAGCAACCGACGAAGCTATTCTCCGCCCGCGCGTCCGGAGCTTCGTCCGCGCCCGGCTTTCGCCGGTGACCTCAGATGGTCTTCAGGTAGGCGACGATGTCGGCGACGTCCTGCGCGCTGAGTCCTAGTTGCTCGGCGCTCAGCATGAGCGAACGGCCGAGCGGCTTGCGCGCGGAGCCGCGGATCTTCGCGGCTGGAATCATCTGCGTGAGTCCGCCCATCGACTGCACGACGATGGGGTCTCCTCCGCTCAGCAGCACGCCATGCACCTGGCCGCCGTCCTTGAGGTCGATGGCGACGCCGTCGTAGCCGTGCGCGATCTCGGCGGAGGGCTCGAGGATGGCGTTGATCACGACTTCCGTTGCCTGGCCGCGCGCGAATCCGTTGAGCGCGGGACCGTAGTCGTTGCCCTTGTCGCCGATGCGATGGCAGAGCAGGCAGGATTGCGCGGCCGAGGCGCCCTTGGCCACGTCCCCCTTCAGCTTGGCGACTTCGGCGGCCGGCGGGAGTTTCCCCGGCGCCGGTTCGGGCACAATGCTCGGCGTGATCGAGATCGTGTCGGGGTCGTACAGGCCGCGTTGCTTGAGCGCGGCGGCGACACCGGCGTCCTTCCATCGCGTATCCTTGTAGTTCATCAGCCACCAAAGCGCGTGCGACTTGGTCATGCCGGTGGCGGAGGCGGCGAGGTCCATGAGGGCGTCGGCGGCGGCCTTGGTCGGCGTGAAGCCGAGCGCGGTGATGGCGGCGATGCGCTCCTTGTCGGGTAATGCCGCGGCGTTCGCGCGCGCGGCGAAGGCGCCCTCGGCGCCCGCGGGCGTGAGGCGCCAGATCAGGTGGGCGTAATTGGCGGGCCACTTGGCGGCGTCCTGGCCTGGTGCCCGGGAGCGCAAGGCGGCGTACATCTCCGTCTCCTTGCCCGTGCAGCCGGTGCCCCATGCCTCAAGGTAGGCGCGGTCGTGGCCGTCGTAGCCTTTGCCCAGGGCGAGCAGGATGTCCCGCGCGGACGCGAATGGCACGTCGCGCATCGCGATCGCCACCTCGCGGCGCACGGCGGCGGAGAAATCGGTGGCGAGATCGGCCGCGTGCTCGACCACACGATGGTTGATGCGGCGCAACGCGCGGAACGCGGCGATGCGGGTCATCGCGTCGGGGTGGCGCAGGAGGGCTTCAACTTTGGCGACGCCGTCGGCGCCGAGCTGTGAAAGCAGGAACACGGCGCGGGCGCGAACGTAGGGGTTACCGTCGTCCAGCAGCGCTGCGACCGGGGCGATCGCGGGGGCCCCGGTCTCGCGGAGTTTCATCAAGCCGAGGGCACGGACGTGGACGGCGGGGTTGCGGAGCGCCTCGACCTGACCCGCGGTGGTGGTCACATCGATACGCGGGCGCGGGAGTTTCCGGCCCTTGGGCGCGATGCGGTAGATCGCGCCGGCGAAGCTGGAGTCGAGCGCGGCGTGGCCGCCGGTGCGCGGGTCGAACCAGTCGGCGACGTAGATGGCGCCGTCGGGGCCGACGGCTACGTCGGACGGGCGGAACCAGGTGCGGATATTCTCGGTGCGGAGGCGGCCGCGCTGCGAGTCGATGCCGGCGAAGTCGCGGCCGGGGTTGGAGGTGAGGAAGTCGAAGCGCTCGAGGCGGTAGCCGGCGCCGTCGGCTTTGGGAAAGTAGCCGAAGACGACGTTGCGCGAGGTTTCGCAGCTGAGGAGTACGCCGCGCCATTTCTCCCCGAGGGCGTCGCCCTCGTAGAACACGATGCCGGTGGGGGCTCCGTTGCCGTAGACGTCTCCGGCGGGAACTACGCCGGGGTCGTCCTGGCGCCACTCGGCAATTTGCGTGGACTGCCCCGGGCGGCGATCGGCGGCCCAGGCGCGTTTCCCATCGCGCGACGCGAAGCCGAAGTTGCCGTATTCCTGGAGGAAGGACGTACGGGAAGCGGGCGGGTCGTCGTTGTCGTTGTGGAAGACGTCGCCGAAGGAGGTCACGGTCTGCTCGTAGGAATTGCGGTAATTGAACCCGATCGGCTCCACCTGGGTGCCATCGGGGTTCATCCGGAAGGTCGTGCCGCCGATGTAGACGTGGCCGTCGTCGCTCTTCTCGCCCGCGTATTCGGGCGGACGGCGCTCAGTGATCGGGGTGCCGCCGCCGCTGCGGCCGCCGTCGTAGGGGCTGCCGATGCGGAAGGTGCGGCCCGAACGGTCGGTGAAATAGGAGCCGCAGTTCCCGTGGTTGAAGTACCACTTGCCGTCCGACCCCACCGTGACCGAGTGCAGTGAGTGGTCGTGGTTGCGGCCGTCGAAGCCGGTCAGCAGCACTTCGCGCTTGTCGACCGCGGGATCGAACTTCGCGTCGCGGTTGACGTCGGTGTAGACGATCAAGTCGGGGGTGCAGGAGACGATGATCTTGTTGTCGATCACGGCGACGCCCATGGGAGCGAGGAGCCCCGGTTCTTGCGTGAAGACCTGGCTGCGGTCGGCGACGCCGTCGGCGTCGGAGTCCTCGAGCACCACGATGCGGTCGCCGGCGGGGTCTTTGCCGGCGTGGCGACGGTAGTTGTAGGACTCGGCGATCCAGATGCGGCCCTGCGCGTCGATGTCGATGTTGGCGGGGTTGCGGAAGAGCGGTGTGCGGGCCCAGAGCGTGACCTCGAGGTCGTCGGGCACGCTCATGAGGGAGAGTGGCACGAAAGGCTGGGGCGGCTCGTAGCTGGATGCGGCCTTGGCCTTGGGGGCGGGCGCCTCGGCCTTGGGCTGGGCGGCTCCGAGCGCGGTGATGAGGATGAATCCGACCGCGACGAGACGCGCGGCCGCGGGCGAGACTTGGGAAACGAGAAGCATCGTGGCGGAGAAAAGTGCCCGCCACCGGCGATGGCAATGACTCCGTTTCCCTGACCCCTTACGAGCGGGCATCCGGTGGGTCGGCGAGGCAGTTGTCCGGAAAGGCGGCCCTTTGGCGCATCCAGGCATCGAGGCAAAGCGGGTTGGTCAGCGCTTCGTGCAGGGCGGAGCCGAAATCATAGGCGCGTTCGTCGTAACCGGCGGCCTCGATGGCTTCGTCCACACCGAGCATCACCGCGAACATGCGGGCCCGCAGGGCTGGAATGTAGACCCCGGTGATCGCGACGGACGGATTGGCAAGGTGCGCTTCGCACGCGGCTGCGTCGCTGGTATGATGCGAGCGGCAGGGTTGGGGACGTCCCGCATAGATTGAACAGGCCCCTGCTTGGAGCAGCGCACAGGCCTGACGGCTTTGGTCGCGGTCGCTGCCCGCGAAGGCGGCGACCCGGCTGCGGTGGGCATCCAGACGCTCCAGCGCATCGGAGAGAGCCTGCGGGGAAAAGTGCATCTGGATATGGTCGGCGGCGTATAAGACCTCGTGGGCCTGGACGTCGACCGCCACATGGCAGCATGAGGCGCACCCCTCGCGGCACGCGACTGCCGCCCGGGCCTCAGCGGGGGCGTTCGCGTAGGCCCGGTCGAGCTCTCCGACCCCCCAGCGGAGCGTACCCATCAGCTGGTGAGGTGTACGCAGGCGTCGCAGCCTAGGGGATAGCTGGGCCACGGTGCGTTCAAAGAGATCGTGGCCGTTGTCGGCGGGAAGGCGGGCGGCCATGGAGCCGGGGAGCCCGCGCGGGATTCCGACGAATAGCGACCACAATAGCGCCACCACCCCTGATGTTGAAACACCCAACGCCCTGACCCCTTCCTGAAGGGGTCAGGGCGTTGGGTGTTTGAGAGTCGAGGTCGGCATGGAGGTGCGGCGCTGCGGCGGTGTCCCACTCATCGGTTGTGGGCGATTGAACCAGCGGTTTACGCAACGATCTTTAAAACAGCAGGATACCGGTTGCTCAAAGGTTTGAAATACGCGTCGGCGGGAGCGCTAGGGTGAGCGCAACCCGACTGGCCTTTGATCAAACAAAAAACGCCCTGACCCTCTCCGGGGGGATCAGGGAAGGAGGGCGGGGTCGAGGCCGATCGTGCCAACGAGGTTGTCCAGGTAGCCGGCGCCGCGGGCTTCCCGCAGGGCGGAGCGCGCGGTCTCAAGTTTCTCGTTGATGAGCAGGCGGTCGGCCAGGTCGGCGTAGTTCGGTCGCGCGAGGAAGCGTTCCAGATAATCCGCCCGGGTTTCCCAGTAAGCGACATCGTAGCGTTGCTGGGCGACCAGTCGGGCGCGGTACCATTCGCTGGCGAGCACGCTCGCGCGGGTGAATTGCTCGCGGAGTGCGGGCGCTTCGAGCCCGTGGCCCTCCCATGCGCCTTCCCGCATCACGTGCAGGAGCGCGCGGAGCGGGGGAATCGCCTGCGCGACCGAGCCGTCGGCGAAGTAGCTTTCGGCGGCGGTGCGCATCGCGTGCACGATATTGTCCATGCCATCGGCAAACACCGCGCGGTCCTGCAACTCCGGCCTGAGCAGTTCCTCGTCGAACAGGGTGCTCGGGTTGCCGAGCACTCGCCCGCAGAACGTTTGCACGAAGCGCGAGCTCACGCGCCACCCGAGGCGGCTCGCCAACACCGGCTTCCCCTCGTGGGTCCAGTCCTCGCAGCGTTCCAGATAGCCGTGGTCGATCAGGTAGGCGGGGGAGCGTTCCTCGGGCGACATCCGTGCCCAGATCTCCGGCACGAGCAGGCTGATGTCGTGATCAACGCGGAAACGCGGCCCGATCCAACCGGCCGCCGACGAGAACACGGGCAGCTCCGTCAGTGCGTAGGAGACCAGGGCGGCGTTGAGGTCATGGATCGGCGGGAGCGCGTTGAAAGGTCCCTTTGTGAGGGCGCCCTCGGAGCCGGCGCCCGTGGTCGAGGGCGATTTGCCGGTGAGGCTCGCGATGAAGTCCATGAACGCCTCCGGCAATTCCTGGTAGTGGATCGGTCCGTAGACGCACATGGGCCGCACGCCGGGCTCCGGCGGATTGAGTCGGCGGCCGGCCAGCACCGCGCCGACGGGAAAAAGGGCTCCGGCGGGGGCGCGGCGGTAGAGCTGGGCGCCCACCTGCGCGAGGTAGGTGCCGCGCGGGTCCTCCAGATCGGGACGGTGCTGGAGGTAACGGGGATTCTTGGTGGGCTTGCCGTCCACGATCCGCGGGTGGGCGGGCGAGGCGAGGTAGGCCGGGGAAGCTGAACCGACGAAGTGACCGAAGAGTTCGCGGATCGGATCCGTGAACGTGTCGAAACCGATGGCGTCCTCCACGATCGCGCGTCCCGCGTCGCGGTTCAGCGGCTCGTAGTTCGAGAAGAAGTTCCCGGGACGGGAGAAGTCCCGTTCCGTGCGGCGATCGTAGCCGCGGTGGATGGCGTCATCTGGCCGCTGGAAAAGGTACTCCTCGCAGTTGACGACGAACTTCACCGAAGGGGCGGCCCCGCCGGGCAAGCCGGAGAGCGCGGCCGCCGGCGCGATGATCGCCGCGGAAATGTCGTCCTCCGCCTGGATCTTCACCGCGGGGTGGAAATCCTTGCGCAGCGAGAATGTGCGCCAGCCGCCATCGGTCGTGAAGCCGACGCGCAGGAAGTGGGTCATGGCCTTCTCGCCCATGAACTTCAGCTCGTTGCCCGGCCGGCCGTTGATGGTGTCGACCGTGAAATACCGGCGCCAGTCGGCGCCCCATTCGGGTTTGTACACCCGTTTGATGAGCAGCACGAGGTCGAGGACGTACCGCGCGATACCGGCGAGCCACGCGTTGTATTCGTCGGTGTAATCGGGACTGCGGCTGAGCAGCTTCACCACCGAGCCGAGCGAGCGGTCGGGGCTGAGCAGCGGGCGGCCGCGCGGCTTGTTGCGCGCCGGGTCGCGGAAGCGCTGGCCGTACTCACGGTTGAGAATCGCGTCGATCGCGTCGAAGTCCCGCGCGAGGTCGCTCACGAAGTTGGGCGCGGTGAAGATCGCGTCGGCGATCGACTTGGAGATCTCGGACTTGCCGCCCCCGGAGACGGTGCAGGGCTTGTGGCAAAGGAGGCCCTCGGCGGTCGTGCCGCGCAGGCGCCAGCGCCGCCCGTCCTCCGGCTTGACCATCTCCACCTTGTAGCCGGAGGGCAGGACGTAAGTGTGGCCCGGCAGAAGCTTCAGGGTGCGAGCGTCGCCGCCGGCGCCGGTCCATGTGATCGTCTGCCGCCTCAGCTGAAAGAAGGCGTCCTCCGGTACGTAGCATATGGTCGGATACATCCGGTCCCGGGCCCAGCCGCCGGGCTGAGGTTCGGCGCGCTCGCCGAGCTGGGTGAGGGCCTCCGCGAACGTGTGGTTAACAACCGCAAGGTGGCGCCCGAGGCGGAAATCCTCGCCGAGATCGTAGCTGGGGAAAACCACCGCGCCGCCGGCGTGCTCCTCCTCGCATCGGCCGAGCAGGTTGGCGGCGAAGCTGATCTGGGCCTTCACCTCCTTTTTGCAGTAGCCGAAGTAGTTGTCGGAAATGAGCGTGAGGATCACACCGCCGCGATCGCGCGCGGTGATCTTGAAGGGCACGCCGTCGTTGTACGGTTCCGCGTGGTCCTTCCAGCACATGCCGTCGCGCCGCTGGCGCGCGGTCGCGTGCGCCCAGGCGGGCAGGCCGAGCTCGCGCTTGGTAAGCCCGTTCAGGTGCGGGGCGAGGATCACGCCGCCGGTGTGGCCCGTCCAATGGGCCGGATCGAGGGCGGCGTCGTTGGCGGGCAGGTTGGGGTCACCCGCGTTGCCGAAGATGCGTTCGACGAAATCGAGATTAGCCACGAGCGCGCCCGGGACGAAGAAGCGCGTCTCCATTGCGCGGCGTGGCGAGAAGCCCGGCACCGCCGGGCAGACCACGGGCCGCAGGAGCAGCGTCACGAAACATTCCGCCGGCGCCGGCGCGCCCGCGGTGAACGGCAGGCGCAGAAAGTCCGCCGGCGGATTCAGCGCGTGGCGCAGGAGGCGGCCGAAGACGTGCGGCGGCACGGCCTTTTTGTCGTCGGGCACCGGGAGTCCGAGGTCGGCGATGTGGAAGATGCCCTGCGTGGTGCGGCGGTCGGCCTTCGGGTTGTGCAGCACGCCCTGCTGCACCCGGTACGACGAGAGGATGGCGCTGCGGTGATCGTCCGCACCCGGGGGCAGTGAGAGCACGCGCGCGAGGCCAGCGCGGTCCAGGACGAGGGTCGACGCGGGCAGGCGGGGCACCTCGCCGCCGAGGTCGGGACCGGCTTCGAGCTGATCGTAGAGAAAATTCTGCAGGCGCTGGTCGACCGGGCAGAGATGCCGAGACAGGGCGCGGTCCTTTTCGCGGCTGAGCGCGAGGAAGTGGTCCACCAGCCGCGCGAGGCCGTCGCCGGCCGCCGTTCCGATCACGCCCGGCTGGCCGATCTCGCGCAGCTTCAGGTTCAGGTACGCCACGAGCTGGGCGTCGGCCCCGTCGGCAGCGGGCACAGGAGCGGGGAGGTAAGCACCGGAGTTCATGGCGGGAAAAGCGGGATTTTTGCGGAGGCTGTTGCAAGTAGCGGGCCAATCAAGCGCGGCCGGACGGGAAGGAGGACGCGTCGGATGGAAACGCTCGCTCCTTCGGCGCCCTCGGACGGCCGCTCGGGTCAAAGTTCAATGGCGGATAGGCTGCCCGCCACAAAAAGCGGGCGCGATGAACCGCTTTTGGGGTTTCCCTTAATCACTCGGTCGCGCGCGGGACCGGCCGGGCTCGGTGCCCAGCCGATCGGTGATGGGACCTCCGGAGTGCCCGGAAACCAGGCTGGCGCCGGGCAGGTGGTGGCCTGGCTCCGTAGCGGTGCAGGGCGTTCCGGTTGCGTCACGTCCCCGGCTTCGGGGGTTGCGCCGCGTGCTGGGAGGGTTGGCTGGGTGACGCGAAGGTGCCGTTGCGCAACCGGAAGTCCCGGGGTGAGGTGCCGATGCGGCGGTGGAAGAGCTTCGAGAAATGGTACGCGTCCGGCAGGCCGACCCGGCGGCCGATCTCCGCGACCGTGAGGGTGGTGCTCAGCAGCAGCTCGCGGGCCTCGCGCAACTGGCGCTCGATCACGTAGTGCTTGGCCGACATCCCGAGGTGCCGGCGGAAGAGCTTCAGCACATGGGAACGGCTCCGCCCGACCATCGCGGCCATCTCGTGGATGCGGGGCCCGAGATGGAAGCCGCCGTCCACGTGCGTAACGAGTCGTTGCAGCTCCTCGGGGAACGGTTCCACAGGGTTCGCGGGCCGCCTCGCCTTGCGCAGAAGCTCGCGCACCAGCAGCAGGCCGAGGGCGCGGGCCTCGGCCTCGTCGCGATGTGAGTCCATGTACCAGCGCACGGTGTAGCTGATCAGGCGCCCGAGGAGATCCTCCGGAGCGAGCCGCAGGCGCACGACGCCGGCCATTCCCGGCCACTCGACGTCGCGGCGGTCAGGTGAGCCGAACTCGGGCTCCGTGCGCTCGTGCGGGACGTTAGCTACCCAAGGAGCGCCCGGACGGTACCAAGGCACGAGGTGTACGTGGGCGGTGAACATCGGCGCTCCCGGCGAAGGGGCGTAGGTGATGCGCCGACCCCACGGTAGCACGAAGAGGTCGTTCACGCCGAGGGTGTAGGAGACACCGTCGACCTCGAACCGGCCGCTTCCGCCCTTGCACCAGAACAGACCGCGGCTCTGCACGCAGCCGTTGGAGAAGCTTTGCTGGGGCGCGAACTGGAACAGGCCGGAGCGGCAGACGGCCGGAGCCTCGTCCGGCCGGGGCGGTTCGGGATCACGGGGGCGGCGTTTCACAGGGAAGAAAGGTCAACCCGGCGCGGCGGCGGCGATCCTCGCCTGGGCGGTGCGCACGTCGGACGGGGTGAGGGTGTACCGGTGGATGAACCAGGCGGCGATGCCGGCGAGCACAATGGTGCCTCCCGCGAAGGTGACGCGCATGGCTAGGAAGGTGGCGGGATCCTGCGCCGATTGACGGGAGGTGTCCCAGCCGACGACGTGCAGCACGACGTTGGCGAGGAGGATGGAGCCCGTGAGCGCGGCCTTCAGGGACCACGCCAGCATGGCGTTGAAAAGGCCCTCGCGGCGCACGCCGCTCTCCGCGGCCGCGACGTCGCAGATGTCGGCGGTCATCGACGGCGTGAGCACCATCACGGCGACCAGCCCCGGTCCCATGAGCGCGGACGGCAGGACCAGCCACCAGCCGGCGCCGGGCACGTAGCAGAACCACTTGGCGGCGCCGCCGACGGCGATTGTGACGGTGCAGCAGAGGAACGCCTGCTTTTTCCCGATGCGGCGCGCGAGCCGCACGATGAGCGGCACGGCGAGCAGCCCGCTCAACTGGAAGACGGTGCCGTACCAGCCCTTCATCGCCGCGCCCGCGCCCATCTCGCCCCCGTGGACGTAGAAGACGTTCAGGTAGAATCCCGTCGTGTCGATCACGAGGAAGCTCATGTAGATGAAGACCTGCGCGAGGACGAGGCGGCGGAAATCCGGCTGGCGCATGGTGATGGCCCAGCTCTCGCGCCACGAAAGGCGGCGCCGGATGATCGCGGGCACCGCGGTGGGGCGCTCGCGCACGCGCCAGACGGTGAGCGCGCCGAGCCCGGCGATCGCCAGACCCAGGAAAGGTGCGCACCAGCGACCACCGGCGATGAGGTTGCCAGCGCCGGCGTCGCGCACCCACTTGAGCAGCCATTGGTTCACGACACCCGACGCCTTGTGGAACATCGACTTCGCGCCCATGAGCCGCGTGCGCTCGTGGTAATCCTCCGCCAGTTCCAGCCCGAGCGCCCCGTAGGGCACGATGAGGAAACTGTAGGCGACGGACATCGCGGCGCAGCCGGCCAGCAGCCACCAGAAATAGAACGTCGTGGTCCGCCCCTCCGGGAAGAACCACAGGCCGGTCGCGACGACCGCGCACGCCAGCGCGCCGGCGAGGATGAACGGCCGGCGCCGGCCCCAACGCGAACGCACGCGGTCGCTCCAATTCCCCACCAGCGGGTCGAGGAAGACATCGATCAGGCGCGGCAGGGAGAGCGCGAGGCCGACGAGCAGCAGCGGCACGCCGAGCGTCAGGTTGAAGACCGCGTTCGCGAGCTGGTTGATCGAGTTGATCGCCAGGTTCTCGGCGAACGCCGAGGCGCCGTAGGCCGCCCGCGTGCCCGCACCGACCGGGGCCGGGGAAGCGGGGGCGGAGGCTGGCGCGGCCGCGCTCATGCGCGGACCGCGGGCTGGCCGAAATTGGTGACGCCGCGTGCGAACTGCTTGATGCGCCGGCGCGGGAACGGCTCGAACGGCAGCGCGCGCAGCGACGGGCCGTCGAGCGCGGCCCGGGTGAATTCACGCGCGGCGAGCGTCGCCTCGGCGTGGGTGCGCAGGGCCTGCGCGACCGCCGGCTGCACGGCGAAGAGATTGCGCCTCTCGTCCGGGTCCGCGTGCAGGTCGAAGAGGAGCTCGCGTCCGCCGTTGGCGAGCCAGACGTACTTCCAGCGGTCGCGCCGGACCATGCACTTGAAGAGGCGTGTGCCCGGCGTGCCGTACATGCCGACGAGCGCATCGCGCGGGGTCGTCTCGCCGCGGAGGGCGCCGAGCAGATCGTGGCCGTCGCGCAGCTCCAACGGGCCGCTGGCGGCGGAAACGAGGCCGAGCAGATCGGTGAGCGCGGCGAGGCCGTTGAAGCGGCCGCCGGCGCGCAGCCGGGCGGGCCAGCTCACGAGCAGCGGGACGCGGCAGGAAGCCTCGAAGAAGCTCTCCTTTTGCCACGCGCGGTGGTCGCCCAGGTGGTCGCCGTGGTCGGAGAAGAAGCAGATCAGGGTGTTTTCGGCGTCGGGCCGCCGCTCCACCGTGTCGAGGAGGCGACCGATGCAGTCGTCGACGAACTCGATGGCGCCGTAGTAGCGGGCGCGCAGCTGGCGGGCGTGGCCGGGCGAGATGTCCTCGGCCCAGACGGCGTGGTTCATCCAGCCAAGGTAGTCGTCGGCCGCGTCGACCTCCGGGTCACCGGGCACCGGGTCCGGCATTTCGTCCGGATTGTAGCGCCGGTTGTAGGGAATGGGCGGCGCGAGCGGCGGATGCGGCGTGACGTACGAGACGAACCCGAACCATGGCCGGGAGTCGGGCTGCGCCATCTCCTCGAGGGCGCGGCCGGTGACCCAGGACTCCACGCAGAGCTCCGCCGGCACCGGGCGCAGCTGGGGCGCGTAATACATGTCGGTGCGTTCGCCATGCACCTGCTCGAGGTGGGAAAAGGCCGGGGACTTCGCGCGTAGCCACTTCACGTAGTCGTCGCCGATAAACTCCTCTTCCGTGGGCCAGAGTTCCTCGCTGTATTCCTGAAGTTCGAAACCGAGCGGCTCCAGCCGCGGCTCGGTGTGGAACTTGCCGAGGCCCCACGTGCGGTAACCGCGGGCGGCGAGGACCTCCGGCAGGTAGGGACCGCAGCGCTCGCGCACGCTGGTCGCCGGAGCCCAGTTCGTCAGCCAGTGCGTGGCGGAGGGCTCGCGCCCCGACATCAGCGTGTAACGCGTCGGAACGCAGACCGGGCAGGTCGTGTACGCGTTGGTGCAGGAGATTCCTCGCGCGACGAGCCGGTCCAAGTTCGGGGTCCGCACGATCCCCGCGCCCAGGGCTGAGATCGTGTCGAACCGCTGCTGGTCCGTCATCACGAACAGGATGTTGGGCTGGGGCATGGGGGCCGGCTGGGCCGGTCGCGCCGGAGCGGGCGTTGGGGGTGTCAGGGGGCGAGTACCTGCTTCGCGGCGACGAGGCGCTCACGAAGCAAAGGGTAGGGCAGGTCCTGCAACCTGACTTTGGCGTCGAGCGCCGCGCCGGCGGCGATGGCGGCGCTCTGGCCGAGGGTCATGAAAACCGGCTCCATGCGGATCGAGCCGTGGGCGACGTGGGTGGCCGCGAGGCAGACCGGCGAGAGGAGGTTTTCGCACTCGCCGCGGCGCGGGATGATCGAGCGGTAGGAGATCCCGTAGGGCTTGGGGGGCACGCGCCAGATGGTGCCTTCGCCCTGCGCGTGGCCCTGCTCGTCGACGAAGATCTGCACGTTGTGGGAATCCATCCCGAACGAGCCGAGGCCGACCGGGTCGGGCGCCGACCGCTTCCCCTCGCAGTCGTGCTGGGTCATCACGTAGTCGGTGACCATGCGGCGTGCTTCGCGGATATAGATCATCCACGGCCAGCCTCCATTGTCGGTGAACTCGTCCTTGCTCAGTCCGTAGGCCGCCGCCTGTCGGCGGATTTTCTCCGGCACGCGCGAATTGTTCGACAGGGTCCAGAGGAAGCCGCGGATGTAGGTTTCGTGCTCCTGCTCGATCTCGCGGCGCCGCTCGTAGCTCGCCTCAGGGTAATCCCAGTTTGCGCCGGGCAGGTCGGAGCCGACGGCGTGCATATTGTTCCAGTCGACCTTGGAGCCCTTGCCCGCGAGCGGTTCGACCAGCGCGGGCAGCCGGTCGTCGCCGGCGTCGAAGTTGCGCAGCAGGAGCTCATGGTCGATCTCCCGGTAGCCGGCGGGTTTTTCGATTGGGATGCGCAGCGCCGGATCTTTGGTGAGACAGACGCGGTAATTGTAGGCCTGGATCTTCCGGTCGCCCTGGCCGTTGGCGAGGCCGGGGATCTTCTGGATCCGGGGCAGCAGCCCGCTCTCCGGGCGGCCGGGCACCACATAGGCGTCCACCTTCCTGATGAAGTGATCCTTGTCCTTCTGCGTGTAGTGGACGCGGGGATTGGTGTCGCCGCGGCGCACACCGGCGAGGTCCTCCCCGTACTGCTGCTCGGGCTCGCGGCCCACGGTGTAGGTCACGCCGGCGGCGGCCAGCAGGTCGCCCACGTAGGTGGCGTCGATGAACATCTTCCCGCGGTAGGTCCGGCCGCTGAGCGTGGTGATCGCGGTGATGCGCTTCCCGTCCATGGCGACTCCCCGGCCGGGACGCCGGTCGAGACGCTCGTGGTACACGACTTGGACGCCGGCGTCGGCGATCATTTTTTCGAATACCCGCCGCCCCACGTGGGGCTCAAAGCTGCGGATGTACGTGGCACCGTAGGCGGTCGCGATGGCGTCGTAGAACTCCGAAGCGATGCCGCCGAAGGTGGCGCGCTTACCGAGGAAATCGGTGGCGCCGAGGCCGCTGGCGCTCATGCCGCCGGGGAAGCCCGTGGGGTTGACGACGATGACCGAGCGACCCTCACGTTTTGCCGTGATCGCCGCAGTGATGGCGGCGGAGGAGTCTCCGTAGATGACGAGGTCGTGGACGACGGATGCGTCGGTCGCCGCGGCGGACAAGGCGCTGATGAGCACGGCCGGCAGCAGGGCGGAAAGACCGAGGCGTCGGACGCGGTCTAGGAATCTGGGGTGGGACTTCATGGATCGTTGTCGGGCCGGCTTTGGACCAGACCTTGGGGAGACCTGGAGCCTCGCTGGCGCGGAGTGCGAGGGGGAGCTAGAAGCTGACCGTGGTCGTGAAGGCCAACTTCCGCGGCGAGTTGAGCCACTGCGCGTAGCGGAGGGTGCCGTTGGTGGAGCGCACGAGGTAGACGACCTTGTTCGCGTCGAGCAGGTTGGAGACGTTGACCTGCAGCGAGGTGCGCGTCCGGCCGACGGGCCGGAAGCGGTAGACCGCGAATACATCATGCAGCATGCGGTCCGGGAAGTAGTACATCTTCCGTTTGTTGGCATCTGCTGCGTGAGTGTACATGTAGCCGCGGTGGTTTTCGCGCAGGCTGCTGCTGAGACCGAGCACGAGCCCGCGCAGCCGGCCCTCTTCGAACTGGAAGCGGTTGATGACGCTGTAACTGCGTTCGGCGTAGCCGAAGGTCTGCTCGCCCGCACGGCGCACGATGAGAGTCCCGCCGGATGGGGAGATGAAACCGAGCTGGTGGTCGGTGATGGGTAGGCCGGTGGTGTTCGTGCCCACGCCCGGGTTGAGCAGGCCGATGGCTTCGGCGTTCAGGATCTGGCCCGACTCGAGGTCGAGCTGCGCGAAGTACGGGCTGGTCGGATCCTTCATCATGGCGACGGAAAGCGGGATCTTCGCCGAGGCCGGATCGAGAGGATTCGAAGCCACCAGCAAAGGGGTGACGGCGGCGCCCGCGGTGACGCGCACGCCGACCACGGTCTGCCCGCCGACGGTGGTGGTGTTAAACTGGTCGTTGTAGAACTGCGGCAGCACGACGTCGGAGCGCTCGCTGCCGTTGGCGGTGGCGAAGTTGACGCGCACCTCCCAGCCGCGGAGCGGGCGGGCGGACAGGGTGACGTTGTAGCCGTCGGAAGTCCTGCTGAAGACGTAGGCGGCGCCGCCGTTGCGGCCGTTGATGCCGTTGGGGTCGACGTCGTTCTGGGCGCCGCCGAGCGTGGCGGTGAAGTTCTGGGCCTCGGAGACGTAGTAGTTCACGTTCCCCGAGAGGCGGTCCTCCCACAGGCCGAACTTGAGGCCGATGTCTTTGCTCACGCCTTTGCCGGGCGGCAGGGTCTGGTTGAAGATGTCGCGGGTGGTGTCGAAGTTGATCTTCGCGTTGGTCGCGTAGTTGAGGGAGAGCCGCACGCCCTTGACCGGGGTGTCGATGACGGCGCC
Organism: uncultured Opitutia bacterium; assembly: GCA_903900845.1. Classification (GTDB taxonomy): domain Bacteria; phylum Verrucomicrobiota; class Verrucomicrobiia; order Opitutales; family Opitutaceae; genus ER46. Next base: position 1,587 of record CAIUOU010000101.1, on the reverse strand, counting down.
GGTGGTGAGGCTGTCGTAGTTGATGGGCCCGCGCACCACATCGGTCGTCACGCGGCGGTAGGCTGCCTCCTCGGAGCGATAGCCGACCATGGTGTCGATGCGGCCCTTCCACCATTCGCTGAAGAGGCTGAAGCCGTGGCTGCGCTCGTCGGTGTCGTCGTGGTAGTAGCCGGCGACGGTGCTGAGGCCGGTGGCCGGATTGATTGGCCCGGAGAAGCCGTAGGGGTTGGTCTTGGTGGGCGGGACGGCTCCGGGGTAGATCACCGGCTGCGCGATGTACGTTTTGCCGTTGGGATGGACGAGCGAGGAGAACGGCCACTTCTGCCCGCCGATGATCGTGGGGGTGTTGATGGGCAGCCAGATCGCCGGGATGTTGATGCGGCCCGAGTCGGTGGCCTGAATGAGCGCCGGGTTCTGGATGACCCTTCCGGAGGCATCGGCCTCGAAGTAGCGCCATTGCTCCTGGTTAGTCCAGGACTCCATGTCCTGCAGGAAGGCGCTAGCCTGGTGCCGCCCCAGCCAGCGGCCGAGGTCCTTCTGGTAGACGAGGGCTGCCCGGTAGCCGCGCGCCCCCGTGTGGAACGGGTTCAGCTGCGGCAGGCCGGAGGTGAACGCCCACTTGGTTCCGACCTGGCCGGTCGCGGGATCCACGTAGAGATTTCCGGTCGAGCCGGGCATAAAGATGGTGTTGTTGGTCGGACTGAGCGCGTTGTTTACCCGCGCGTCGTGCCCGTAGCGCACCTGTAGCCCGAGCCCTTCGGCGAGCGTCGCTTCGGCGACGACGGACTTCAGGTTATTCTTAAACGCGAACGCGTAGTAGGGGCCGAAGAGGGTGTCGGCTTTAGTGACGTCGATCAGCCCGCCGGTGAGTTCCCCCACGTTCGGGAATGCCGCGAGGTAGCGGGTGCTCTGGCCGTCGACGCGCTCGCCGGTCGGGAGCAAGAGGTTGAGCGGCGCGCGCAGGGTGCCGGAATTGGGGTAAGTCGTGACGCGGCTCAGGTGGCGCCACTCACCGCGGATCTCGAGTCGCTGCCACGGGCGGAACGTGGCCGCGAAGTGGATCCCGCGGTTGATCTGCTGGTTGGCGGGGCGGAAATACTTCGCGTCGCCGTGCACCGCGTTGACGCGCAGGGCCCAGTACCTCGTGCCGGCGCCGGCGTCGAAGGTGGCGCGACGGCTGCCCTCGGAGTCTCCGCCGACGGAAACCGTGGCTCGCATCGGCCGGCCGATGAGGGCGCGCTTGGAACTGCTGGTGATCACACCACCCGCGTCGCCGGACCCGAAGAGGAGCGAGTTCGAGCCGCCGATCGCCTCCACGCGCTCGGTATCGAAGGAATCCATCAGCGAAGTGTCGGACCGGAGGAAGCCGTCCCGCCGCGGGTTATTGATGGTGAGCCCGCGCATCGTCATGCTCTTGGGGTCCTGCCGGTCACCCTCGAGATCGCCGCGGACCTCCTCGTTGCCGCCGCTGATGATGGCGGACCCCAGTCCCCCGAGCAGCGAGAGCATCTGGGTCATGTCGACCACGCCCATCTCGTCCATCAGCTGCCGGTTGAAGACCTTGGCGTCGAGGGGGGTCTTGCCCAG
>CAIUOU010000100.1 GCA_903900845.1 uncultured Opitutia bacterium | reverse complement strand
TGATGGGGGTGCTGCTGGTCATCCTGCGCCGGGCGACGCCGCGAATCGTGGCGCTTATCTTTGGCAAGGCCCAGCTGATCAGCGCGGGCTTCATGGGCTTCAGCCACGGTTCCAACGACGCGCAGAAGACGATGGGGATCATCACGCTCGCCCTTTTCACCGGCACCAGCACCGGAGCTTTCGCCAACCTGCCGGAGTGGGCGCAGTTCCTCCGCGTACAGGAGTTCAAGGATATCCCCGTGTGGGTGGTCATCACCTGCGCCATCACCATGGCCGCCGGCACCGCCGCGGGCGGCTGGCGCATCATCCGCACCATGGGCCACAAGATGGTGAAGATGCAGCCTGTGCACGGCTTCGCGGCCGAGACCACTGCGGCCATCATCCTGCACGGCACCGCCACGATGGGGGTGCCGGTCTCCACCACCCACGTGATCTCCACTTCCATCATGGGCGTCGGTGCCACCAAGCGTCTCAGCGCCGTGAAGTGGGGCGTCGTCGAACGCATCCTCTGGGCCTGGGTACTCACCCTGCCGGTCACCGCCGCGCTGGCCTACGGGCTCGAACGCCTCTTCCTCCGGCTCTGACGCCGCCGAGGGCGGCGCGAGTCCCGGCTTGGCGAGCGTTTCCGCCCCGGGCATTAACCTCTCCCGCATGCGCCTCCGAGGGCCCAATCCAGCGCCAAGCCGGCCGGCGGTCATCCGTGGGTCCGCACTTGCCGCCCTGCTGGCGGTCGGCGGCGCCGCCCAGATCCCGGACCCCGAGTTCGGCCGCTCGCCCGGGGAGCCACGGACGCGCGGTGGCGACTTCATTGACGAGCGCGTGCCGGTGTTTTTTCCACCCACGCCGCCTCCGCTCGGCCGCGCGCTGCCCCGCACCAATCCCGTCGGCGGACGTCTCGCGGCGCCGCCGGAGATGGCCGCCCACGTCAACGAACCGTTCTACCCGGCCCTCGCCACCCGTCTCGCGTTGAAGCGCCTGCCGGAGCGCCTCAAGGGCCGCGTCGACGAGTACCGGCGCACCAAGGTCGCCCTGCTCGCCGAGCTACGCGCGGAACTGGAGCGGGTGCAGTCGCTTGAACCGGTGGAGCGGGCGTCGGCGCTCGGCGCCTTCGCGGCCCGCCAGAACCTGGCGCTGCGGGCCCTGGAGGAATCCGCCGAGGGTCTTCGGCGCGACCTCGGCTCGAGCGACCTAAGCTGGAACGCCTACCGGCAGTGGCGGTTGGGAGACAAGGAACGCCGGGGATTCTCCCCTTCCGAGGTCGCGCAGGTCATGCGCGCGGCCGCCTATTACCAGGACGCCCTGCTGCCGGCGCAGCGTTGTCTGCTGCGCGAGATCGCGCTCGAGCTGCTCAACGCCGGGGAAAATCCCGAGGCCGCCGCCGCCAACCACCCGTACGTTTTCTTTCCACCCGAGCCCGCCCGCATCTCCGTGCCCGCCGACCTGCCCGTCGAGGTCGCCGCCCGGCTCGCCGACTACGAGACGCGCAAGTCCGCGCTGAAGAAGGAACTCTACGACGCGGTCGTCGCGTACGACGGGCTCCGTTTCGCGTTCTTCCGCCCCAACCCGCTCAAGGCCCTCGCCGACAGGCAACGCACACCCCTCGCGGAACTGGAGACACTCGCCGAGGAGATCCGCCGCGGACTCGCGGGCCGTACGGAAATCGTGCCGGTCATGGAACGCACCCCGCTTCCCGCGACGCTGCAGGCCCGCCTCAACACCCTTCTCCAGGAAATCAGCGCTGCGCAGCGGCGGGCGGTGGAGCGGATTGAGACGATCCTCGCGGGCACCCGGGAACTGCCGATGCAGGCGAGCTACCGCTTCGAGGCGGAGGGTCTGCGTTTCGTGGTGATC
>CAIUOU010000099.1 GCA_903900845.1 uncultured Opitutia bacterium | reverse complement strand
GGCTTTCTCGACGAGGCGCGGGCATTCGTGAGGGAACGACCGGAATTCGTGAAGCACGAGATCTCCCTGGAGCATTACGTCGTCAGCACCGGCCTGGCCCCGATGATCCGCGGCAGCGCCATCGCCGGGAAAATCGACGGCGTCTGGGCGTGCGAGTTCATCGAGAACCCGCTGCAGCCCGGATTCCTCCGGCAGAAGGAGCTTTCGATCGAAGCGACGGCGGAGATCGCCCAGATCGGGATGGTCATCGATAACACCACGAAGACCCGTGCCATCTTCGAGATCAACAAGGGCACCAACCGCAACGCCGCCATCGACGTGAACTCGAAGCTGGCGCCCGAAGACCGCCGCATCCCGGTTCAGAACATGATTTACGTCGCGGATGGTCCTAGCGACGTACCGAGTTTCTCCGTTGTGAAAAGCGGCGGCGGGCGGGCCTATGCGGTTTACAATCCGGAGAAACCGGCCGAGTTCGAACAGAACGACCGTCTGCTGCAATCCGGACGCATCCACGGCTACGGCCCCGCCGACTATCGCTCCGGCTCAAGCACCTTCCAGTGGTTGCGGATGCATATCCACCAGATCTGTGACCGCATCGTCGCCGACCGGGAGACGGCCGTGGCCAGCAAAGCGACCCGCCCGCCGCGCCACCTCAACGCATCGCCGGAAGAAGTCGCCGCCTCCAAACGCGCCAAGTCTCCCAAACAGGCGTCGTTTCTCGAGTGACAAAAAGCAAAACGCCGGCCCGAGGGCCGGCGTTCGGAAAATTTCCGCGAGCCGTAGCTCAGGAGGAACGGCTGACATTCACGCTCGGATCCACCGTGGGGGTGGTCGGCGGGGTAGCAACCGCAGCGGGAGGAGCGACAGGAGCGGGTGCAGGCGCGGGAGCGGCGGCCTGAGCGCCTTGCTGAGCGGCTTGCGAGCCCTGCGCGGCCGCCTGCGCCCCTTGGGACTGGGCCTGATTGGCGCTCTGTTGAACCTGGCCAACAGATTGACCCGTTGCCGTCGCGACCGCCTGCGCGATTCCGCCACCCGCGGTGCCCGCCGAGGCCTGCACGGCGGCAGTAATCACACCAGCAGAAGCCGGAGCCGCCTGGACAACCGCAGCCGCGACCGCGGCCACAGCCTGCGCGGCTTGAGCTGGCGTGGCATTGGACTGGACAACACTTGCGGTCACCGCGGCGGCCACCACCGCAGCCTGCGTCGGCGCAGCGGTCGTCACGGCGGAGGCGACCGCAGCTGCTTGGGAAGGCGCCGCGTTCGTCACGGCGGAAGCGACCGCCGCGGCCTGCGTCGGCGCAACGGTCGTCACGGCGGAGGCAACTGCAGCTGCCTGAGAAGGCGCCGCCGTGGTCACAGCCGAAGCTACCGCTGCCGCCTGCGCAGGGGCAGCGGTCGTCACGGCGGAAGCGACCGCCGCTGCTTGGGCAGGAGCAGCCAACGTTACGGCGGCAGCAATCTGAGGGGCGGAGGCGGGAACGGCCTGCGCAACGGCGGCGGCAACCGCGGTGGCTTGAGCGGGATTAGCTTGGGCCGCGGCCTTGGCGATCGTTGCGGCAGCGGTGGGATTGCTCTGAGCAAGTTGGGCGAGGGCTGTCACGTTGCCGGAGGCGGCGGCTGACTGGACCTGCGCCGCAAGCTCAGCCGACATGGCCGCATCCTGCGCGGATGCGAGGGGGGAGGAAACAGCCACCAAGGCGGCGACGATGAGAAGACGTGTTTTCATAGGAGATATTAGGATACTAAAGCGTCATTCTGATCCGACAACCGCTTGCACGGCAAGACGGATATTTCCTGAAAAGATCCTCCGCCAGGGCGGCAGCCCGGACCGCCTTGATCGGTGAAGGAGTGGCGAAGTATGGGGCTGTCCCGAGCCTGTACGATTAAACAAAGTCATTAGCTTCGTACGGGTTTGCTTATCAGCAACTAACAGATCCACGCCGTGTGATTGATCAAAGGAGTTTTGTATGACCTGCCTCGAACCACACGCAGCATACCAGCATGCACTCGGGAAACCAGCGCTGGCGCAAATTCCCACCGGCCTGGGCAGCGAGCAGTTCTCGCGCCGCGGTAATGCGGATTCCATGGAGCGCGACACACCAGCGCTTTCCATACACCGCATTTCGCGGCGAACGTGTTAGCGCACTTTACCTACCGGGAAACCCTGCGCGACATCGAGGCGCGACTGAACTTGCGGCGCAGGGTGCTCTACCATTCGGAATCCGCGGGAGCGGCGACACGAACCAATCCGCCGTTCGCCAACAAACATCGCCGAGCGGGGCTGTTCGGCGCGGTCAACGCGGTGCTGAGGCTGCGGGCGGCGCGCCTTGATGCGGACCAGCCGGACGACTTGGATCCGGAAGGCGAGCTGCTCCCGGTCGACGCGGGCCTGCTCCGGTTGAGCTTGGCGATCCTCGCGACCGTGCGCAGGCGTGCCGCGGTCAAGTTGAATATGACGCCGACGGTCGGCACGCCACTGCCGGCGTTTTCCCAGATCGTCCCGGGCGATTGCCACGAGGCGAACTTCATGGTGCGGACTGCCGGCAAGAGCGGGAGGCTTTCTGATCTTCGAACGGCTATGCCTTGAGTTCATCCGCCTGCACCGCGTTGCCGAATCGGACGCGCGGCTACTTATCCACGCGAAGTTCAACTCGCGCTCTTAAGTCTGCGAGCGCGATCCGTTGAAAGGAAGGACGGCCTGCGCTGCGAACAGATCATCCGTCTTGCTTCCAAGCAGGCCCGCAAAGCGATCCATCGCCTCCCATAGCCGAACATCCAGCAGCCTCGCGTCCGTGACAATTAGCGCGCAAACCCTTTCCCCATGCCCCTAAAGCAGCTCTCCGAGGCCGAGATAAGTTCGTGGTCACGTTCACAAAAGGACCGCTGGTGGTTTGAGAACCTTTACCGCGGCGACGTGCCGCAGCTCACCCTTCGATCCGCCGCGACCGGATTCATCTTGGGCGGCATCCTGTCGGCCACGGCGCTCTACATCGGCGCCAAGACCGGCATCTCCATCGGCGTCGGACTGACCTCCGTCATCCTCGCCTTCGCGATCTTCCGGCTGCTGGCGCGCAGCGGGATCATCTCGGATTTCTCGATCCTCGAGAACAACTGCACCCAATCGATCGCGACCGCCGCGGGCTACATGATAACCCCGCTCATCTCCAGCCTGGCGGCTTACATGCTGGTGACCGGCAAAATCGTGCCGTGGTGGCAGATGATCATCTGGAACGTGGTGATCTCGATCCTCGGCGTGCTTGTCGCTTTCCCGATGAAACGCCGGTTCATCAACGAGGACCAGCTGCCGTTCCCCGAGGGGCGCGCCTGCGGCGTCGTGCTCGACGCGCTCTACACGGGCCAGGCGCAGTCTGGCATGTTCAAGGCCCGCCTGCTCGCGGTCACCGCCGTCTGGACCGGCCTTTACCAGGTGCTCGTGAGCGACGGCTGGATGAAGCTGATCCAATTCAAGATCCTGCGTCTCCACCAGTGGGTCGGAATGAAGGAACCGTGGCATCTCAACGAGCGCCTCGACACCTACTACTACATCCTCGCCGCCAAGCTTCACCTTTGGACACCGAAGATTTTGGGGACCGATATCCGCCAACTGGGGCTGCGGCTCACGCTTGACGCCGCCATGCTCGGAGTCGGCGGCTTGATGGGCATCCGGATCGCGACGAGCTGCGTCCTCGGAGCGTTCATCAATTTCGCCGTGCTCGCCCCGATGATGATCCAGCGCGGCGACATCAAGGCCTACACCTCGCCCAGCGGGGCCATCGTGAACATCTCCCGCGCCGAGATCGTCAACCAATGGTCGCTCTGGTGGGGGGTAACCATGATGGTCGTGGGCTCGCTGGTGAGCCTGGCGGCGAAGCCCGACCTCTTCACCAACGCCCTGAAGTCGCTCCGCCGCCGCCGCACCGACGAACCGGCGGGCGAGGACCCGCTCAAATCCATCGAGCTTCCGCTCTGGATGTCATGGGTTGGCGTACCGGTCTTCAGCGTGATCGGCGCCTGGATCACCCATGAGTTTTTTGGCGTGCCGTGGTTGCTCGCGCTGCTGTCCCTGCCCCTGATTTTCGTGCTCACGGTGATCTGCACCAACTCCATGGCGCTCACGTCATGGACGCCGACCGGGGCGCTTTCGAAGATCACGCAGTTCTCGATGGGCGCGGTCGATCGCTCAAACCCTGCCAGTAACCTCATCCCGGCCGGCATGACCGCGGAGATCGCCTCCAACGCCGCCAACCTGCTCTCCGACATCAAGCCGGGCTACATGCTCGGCGCGAAACCGCGCCAGCAGGCGATCGGCCACGTGATCGGCATCATCGCCGGTGCGGTCGCCTCCACGCCGCTGTTCTATCTGCTGTTCCTGCCACCCGACAAAAACGGCGTGCGCTCGGTAAACACCATCGTCTCCGAACAGTTCGCGATGCCCGCGGCGCTGCAGTGGAAGGGTGTGGCTGACCTCATCGCCCGCGGTTTCAACAACCTGCCCGCTTCCGCGCTCATCTCCATGGCCGTGGCCGCCGTCGCAGCCCTCATCTTCGAGGTGCTGCGGATCCGCACCAAGGGTCGCTTCCCCATCTCCGCCGTCTCGGTTGGACTCGGCGTGGTGCTCCCGCCGGAGGCCTGCTTCGCCATGTGGATCGGCGCGCTCATCTTCTGGTGGCACGGCCGCAAGGCCCCCGCACCTGGCTCGAAGCAGCACGAATTCTGGGTCGAGGGTTGCGAACCGATCTGCGCGGGTCTGATCTCCGGCGCCGCGCTGGTCGGAATCGGCAACGCCCTCGTGAACGTGCTCCTCAACTGACGCGACTCCGCGCCGCTCGGCTCAAGGCAGCTTGGCCTGCACCAGCTTGCTGGCGGCGCCGAAGTCAATCAGGCCAGCGTCGGGGTGCTTCTTCAGTGCCCCGATCACCTTGCCCATCTCCTTCTTCGACTGCGCACCGGTCTCCGCGATCGCCGTAGCTATCAGCGACTCGAGCCGCGCGCCGTCGATGCCTTTCGGCAGGTATTTCTCCAAGACACGGATCTCGGCGTCGTTCGCCGCCACGAGGTCGGCGCGGCCGCCCTTCTCAAACTCCACGCGCGCGTCGGCCAGGTTCTTCACCGCCTTGCGCAGCGTCGTGACCACCAAGGCGTCGTCGATCTCCTTGTTGCCGTCCATCGCGGCACGCTTCACCGCGGCGTCGGCGGTACGCAGCGCGGTGGTCGTCGCGGCGTCGCGGGCCTTCATGGCGGTCACAATGTCGGCGCGGAGGGAGTCGTAGAGCGGGGCCATGCGCGGAAAATCGGGACGTGCATCACCGGGCGCAACCGTGATCTCATCGCGATGATGAATCCCGTGCCCTCGCGCAACGTCCTCGGCGGTCCGCTCCGGCCGTGCTCCGAGGCGCCGCTCACGGGTTTCTTCCGCAACGGCCGCTGCGACACCTGCGCGTCCGACGCCGGCTGCCACACCATCTGCGTCGAGGTCACCGCGGAGTTCCTGGCGGCGAGCCGCGACGCCGGCAACGACCTCTCGACGCCGCGGCCCGAGTACGAGTTTCCCGGCCTGCGCCCGGGCGACCGCTGGTGCGTGTGCGCGTCGCGCTGGCTTGAAGCCGCCGACCACGGCGCCCCCACTCCGGTCATTCTCGCGGCCACGCACGAGCGCACCCTGGGGATCGTCCCGCTCGAGCGCCTGCGCGAGCACGCCACCGCCTGATGCCCGCGGCCCGGTCCGCTCCTCTCGTCGAGGCGCTGCGTTTCGACACCGTCATCACCCCGTGTGGGCCCTTCACCGTGGCGGTCGACGGCCGCGGAGCGGTGCTCTCGGCGGTCTTCGGCACGGAGTTGGTCCTGGCCGCGAAAAACCCGGCGGCCGCGCTCACACGGGATCCCGCGGCGACCCGCGAGACACGCCGGCAAATCGAGGAGTACTTCGCCGGGCGCCGGCGCCGGTTCACGCTGAAACTCGCCGCGCGCGGCACCTGGTTCCAACGCCGCGTCTGGGACGAACTCACGCGCATTCCCTTCGGCGCCACGAGCAGTTACGGCGACCTCGCCGCGGAAGTCGGCCGCCCCGGTGCCGCACGCGCCATCGGCCGCGCCAACGCCACCAATCCCATCTGTGTCATCGTGCCGTGCCACCGCGTCATCCGCTCCGACGGGTCGCTCACGGGATTCGCGTACGGCACGACCATCAAGCGCCAGTTGCTCGAGCTCGAGGGCGCGCTGCCACCCGCGCTGCTTTAGGCGCCGGGGTTTCCGGAGCCGGCAGCCACGCGGAGCGCATCCGCGAAACGCCGTAGCTTGGCCTCATCTTTCACCCCGGGCGAAGACTCCACCCCGCTGTTCACATCGACGAAACGTGCCCCGCTGGCCGCCAACGCGTCCCCGATGTTGGTCTCGTTCAGACCGCCCGCGAGAAACCAGAAGTTTCCCGGAAACGCGACGCGGTGCCGCGCGAACTTCGCCCAGTCGCCCGTGAGCCCGGACCCGCCGAAACCGGCGGCGTGAAACGTGTCCATCAACACCGTTTGCGCCGACGCCCGCACCACCGCGGGAACATCGGCCTCCGGTGGCAGTTTCGGCGCGAGCCACAGGCGGTCCCGGCCCGCGATCCCCGACCATTCCTCCAGCCGCGCGGGATCGATGCGGGATCCGAAATGAATCTGAAAACAGTCGAAGCCCGCCCGGGTCATCGCCGAAAGCTCGGCCGCGGTTGGCTCCACCGAAACCGCCACCCGGCGACGATCGGGCAACCGCGACGCCATCGCGAGGTACTGCGCCAACGGCAGGAAGCGTGGCGAACGGGGGTGCAGGATGAAGCCCAGATAATCCGCGCCGCAGCGGTCCGCCGCCTCCGCATCCACAAGCGATGTGAGACCGCAGACCTTGAGGCGGACACCGGCAATCATCGTCGGGACTCCACTTCGCGCCCCTAAAACGCGTTGACCGCGGAAATCACGTGGTCGACTTGCGCCTCGGTCAGTTCGGGGAAGATCGGTAAGCTCACGCAGTCGGCCGCCGCCCGCTCCGCCACCGGGAACGAACCCGGACCGCGGGCAAGCCCCGCGTAGCATTTCTGCAGGTGCAGGGGCACGGGGTAGATCAGATCGGTCCCCACCTCGTGCCTCGCCAGATGCTCGCGCAACGCGTCCCGGCGAGGGTGACGCAGCGTGAACTGGTGGAACACGGACTGAGCATATTCCGGCTGCACGGGCAGAATCGTGTCCGATAGTCGGATTCCAGCGAGATAACGCGCGGCGATCGCCTGCCGGCGGACCGTCCAACCGGCGAGGTGCGGCAGCTTCACATTGAGGAGCGCGCCCTGGAAGCCATCCATGCGGAAGTTCCCGCCGATGATTTCGTGATGATAGCGGCGGTCGGAACCGTGCACGCGGATATGCCGCGCGCGGGTTTGCCAATCCTCGTGGCGCGAGACGAACGCGCCGCCCTCCCCGCACGCGCCGAGATTCTTGGTCGGATAGAAACTGAACGTCCCCGCGTCGCCCAGCAGACCGACGGGCGTGCCTCGGTAGCGGGCGCCGACGGCTTGGGCACAGTCCTCGATCACCACGAGATTGTGCCGCCGCGCGACGGCGAGGATCTCGTCCATCCGTGCGGGTTGCCCGAACAGATGCACGATGATGATCCCCTTGGTGCGGGGCGTCACGGCCGCCGCCAGCGCCGCCGGGTCGAGGTTGAACGTGCCCTCCTCGATGTCCGCGAACACGGGGGTCGCACCCGTGTAGCTGATGCCCCACGCGGACGAGATGAAGGTGAAGGGGCTCGTGATCACCTCGTCGCCGGGGCCGAAGCCCGCGATCATACACGCGACGTGCAGGGGCGAGGTCCCGCTGTTCATGCCGAGCACCCGCGGATAGCCGAGCGCGGCGCCGAAGTTGCGCTCGAAGTCCTCGACGTCCCGCCCGAGGCAGAAGCGGTTCGCGTCGTACGTGGCGGTCAAGGCCGCCAACGCGGCTTCGCGCAACCCGCGGTGCTGCAGCGAAAGATCGAGGAAGGGAACCTTCATGCGCCGAGCTTTTTGACCAGCGCTGCCACCAGCGCGTCAAGGCCGGGCGTTGCCGCCTCGAAGGCCACCGGCAACCCCGCCTTGCGCATCGTCTCGCTGGTCTGAGGACCGATGCTGCCCGCCAGGGGGCGGCGCGCATCCTTCGCCAGTCGTAGCGCCGCGGCCTGGTCGATGAACGACTGCACGGCCGAGGAGCTCGCGAACAGAACCGCGTCGGCGCCGCGCGCGCGGAAATCCGCCGCCGCGGGATCCGCCGCGAGGTCCGTCTGGTCGGTGCGGTAAACCTGGCAGCGATCCACGATCGCGCGCGCCTCCTCGAGCTTGAGGACGAGCTCGTCTCGGTTCAGATTGCCGGTGACGACCAGAATCTTCGCGCTGTCGAGGCTGCCGGTGGCGATCAGGGCATTCGCCAGCGCCCCGGCCGTGGATACCTCCGGCTGGCACTCGACGCGGATGTGGCGGCCGCGGATGGCCGCCGCCGTGGTCTCTCCTACCGCCGCGAAACGCAGCAGGCCGAGTGCGCGGATGTCGTCGAACCGCGCGAAAAATTCGTCGAAGAACCCGTTCACGCCGTTGGCACTCGTGAACACCGCCCAGTCGTAGCCGCCGAGCTCCGCGAAGATCTCGCTCAACGTCTCGCGATCCGCCGCGTGCTTCACGGCGATCAGCGGCAGCTCGATCACCTCGGCACCGAGCGCCCGGAGGCGTTCGCCAAGCTCAGGGGATTGTTCGCGGGCGCGGGTGACAGCCACCCGCCGGCCCTGCAAGGGAAGCGCTTTCATGAAATAAGCCCCCACTCCTTGAGCCGGCGGTCCGCCACCGTGGCCGGGGCGACGAAATCAGCGTCCGCCAACGCGACCTTCCGCACGCCGCATTTCTCGTGGAAAACATGCAGCGCGCCGCCGTCCACATGGGCGGCGAACGCGGTGTGGCATCCACCACCGAGCGCCGTCTGGAACGCGCGCTCCACATTCACCGCTCGCGCCGTGGCGGCATCCAGCACCACGGAAAACCGCGCGGCGTCGGCCTCGCGGCACTGCACCGCGACCGCCGCCTGGCCGACCGCCGGCACCATCGTCTCGAGATCAAGGGGCGAGAAGACCACGCCGGGCCAGGTCTCGATACCGAGCCTCTGCAGGCCGGCGGCGGCGAGGACCGTACCATCGGCCAACGCCAACTCCCCGATCTTGCGCAGGCGGGTGTCGACGTTCCCGCGGATCTCCGTGAAGGCGAGATCGGGAAACCGCGCCTTGAGCTGCAGGCGCCGGCGCGGGCTGCCGGTGGCGATCAGGCCGGGTTTCTCCACACCCGCACGCAGCACCAGCACGTCACGGGCGTCCGCGCGCGGCAGGTATCCGCCGATCGCGAGACCAGCCGGCATCTCACCGGGCAGATCCTTGGTGCTGTGGACGGCGATGTCGGCCTCACCGCGCAGCAGCGCGGCCTCTAATTCGCTCGTGAACAGGCCCTTGCCCCCGCGCTGCTCCAGCGACCACTCGGTCTGCTTGTCACCCGTGGTTACGATCCGGAGCAACTCGGTTTCCACGCCAAGTTTCGCGCGCAGGTGCGCCGCGACCATCTCGGTCTGGGCCAGGGCCAGCGGACTTTTGCGCGTGGCAATGACGAGGCGGGACATCGGGAAAAACAAAGGCGCAGAGAGTAACCTCCGCGCCTCCGGGATCAATGGACTGGCAGGATCGTCAGGAGTAGGAGGCTTGGACGCCTTTGATGTTCTTCTTGGTCATCCAGGGCATCATCGAACGGAGGTAGGCGCCGGTCTGCTCGATCTTGTGCTTCTCGCCGGCCTTGAGGAGGGCGTTGTACTTCTTGAGGCCGCCCTTGTACTCGCGGACCCACTCACGGGTGAACTGCCCCGTCTGGATCTCCTTCAGGATCTTCTTCATCTCGGCCTTCGTCTTCTTGTTCACCACACGCGGGCCGCGGGTGATGTCACCATACTTGGCCGTCTCGGAGATCGAGAAGCGCATGCCGGCGATACCGCTCTCGTACATGAGGTCGCAGATGAGCTTCAGCTCGTGAAGGCACTCGAAGTAGGCCATCTCCGGCTGGTAACCGGCTTCAACCAGCGTCTCGAAGCCCGCCTGCACGAGGGCGCTGGCACCGCCGCAAAGCACGGCCTGCTCGCCGAACAGATCAGTCTCGGTCTCTTCCTTGAACGAGGTCTTGAGCACGCCGGCGCGCGTCGAGCCGATACCCTTGGCCCACGCGAGCGCGGTCTTCTGCGCAGTCTTGGACTTGTCCTGCGCGACGGCGACGAGGGCGGGCATTCCCTTGCCCTCGGCATAGAGGCGGCGGACCATATGGCCTGGGCCCTTTGGCGCGACCATGATGCAGTCGATGTCCTTATGGAGCTTGATCAGGCCGAAGTGGACCGAGAGGCCGTGGGAAAAGAGCAGGGTCTTCCCCTTGGAGAGATTGGGGAGTATGTCGCTCTCATACACGGAGGCCTGCTTCATGTCGGGCAGGCCGACCATGATGACATCGGCGCGACGAACCGCCTCCGCGGTGTCAACCACCTCGAACCCGTGCTGCTTCGCGACCGGACGCGACTTCGAGCCGGGATAGAGGCCGATGATGACCTTGCAGCCGCTGTCCTTGAGGTTGAGCGCGTGGGCGTGGCCCTGCGATCCGTAGCCGAGGACGGCGAGCGTTTTGTTGGCGAAGACGCCGAGGTTGGCGTCCTTGTCGGTGTAGACTTTGGCGGGCATGGGTGGTCGGGAAAGCGGTGGTTGGTCCGGGGCCGGTTCAGCGTTTCAAAGCGAGGCGGCCGGTGCGGGCCAGCTCGATGATGCCGAAAGGCTCCAGGAGGCTCAGCAGAGCGCCCACCTTGTCGTCGGAGCCGGTGAGCTCGATGATGAGGTTGTCGGAGCCTAGGTTCACGATCTTGGCGCGGAAGATGTCAGCGATCTGGACGATCTCGGAACGGGAACGGGCGTCGGCCTTCACCTTGACGAGCACGAGCTCGCGCTCGACGGCCTGGCCCTCCTTGAAGTCCACGACCTCGACCACATTCACCAACTTGCGCAACTGCTTGATGCACAGATCCAGCGACGCCTCGTCGCCGTTGAGGACGGTGGTGATGCGGGAGAGCGTGGCGTCGTGAGTGGGGGCGACGTTGAGCGAGTCGATGTTGAAGCCGCGCCCCGAGAACATGCCCGAGACGCGCGCCAGCACACCAAACTTGTTCTCTACGAGGACAGAGATCGTATGACGCATGGGAGGGGTGAGTGAGTAAGAAAATTCCGCCGGATGCCAGCCGAAGTTCACGTCAACCGAGAACCCCGGAAGTCAGCCGATTTCCAGGGCAACGGAATGAACCGCGGAGCCCGGAGGTTTGCCCACGGGACAAACGGAAAACATGGACACTTCAAAGCGGCAATCGGGAGGCCCTCGCCTCTTTCGCAGCGGCCCAACTCCCCTGCCCAGTCGGGCCGCGCCAACCGGATGTCGCGAGGCGAAGGATGGTGGACGCTGAGGGACTCGAACCCCCGACCCCCTCGGTGTAAACGAGATGCTCTAACCAACTGAGCTAAGCGTCCGGGCCACCGCGCTGAGCAAATCGGTGCGGGCGATGGTGACACAAGGCGGAACTAGGCGGCGGGTCCGAAAACCGCCAGCCCATCCGGCTTAAGTGGGAACGGCGAATTCAGCCGCGGCGACGAAGCAGGCCTTCGCGCACCATCAGCTCGGCGTTCTGAAGAGCGTTGAGGGCGGCGCCTTTCCAGAGGTTGTCGCCACTCACCCAGAGGGCGAGGCCGTTGTCGAACGCGGTGTCGATCCGGATGCGGCCCACGCCGCACTTCACCTTGCGGGTGAAATCCAGCGGGGTCGGATAGAGTTGCTTGGACGGCTCGTCGACGAGCTCCGCGCCCTCGAAGGCGGCGATCGCGGCGCGGGCGGCCTCGACCGACACCGGACGCTCGAACTCCGCGTTGACCGCGACCGAGTGGGCCCGAACGACGGGCACGCGCACAGTGGTGGTGGAAACCTTGAGGTCCGGCAGGCCCATGATCTTGCGGCTCTCCAGCATCATCTTGGTCTCCTCGCCGGTGTAGCCGTTGGGACCGAACGAATCGACCTGCGGGATAAGATTCAGCGCGATCTGGTGGGCGTAGACCTTCCGCGTGACGGGCGTGCCGCGCACGTGGCTCTGGATCTGGTCCTCGAGCTCGCGGATGGCCTCGGCGCCGGTGCCCGAGACCGACTGGTAGGTGGCGGCGAAATAACGCTTGAGGCCGAAAGCCCGGTGCAGCGGCCAGAGCGCCATCAGCGTGACGGCGGTGGAGCAATTCGGGTTGGCGATGATACCCTGATGGTGGCGCAGTTGCTCGGGGTTGATCTCGGGGATCACAAGCGGCACGGCCGGGTCCATCCGGTAATGGGAGCTCTTGTCGATGACGAGACAGCCGGCCTGCACGGCGTCGGGCGCCAGGGCGCGCGTCGCGGAGCCGCCCGCGGCGAAGAACGCCACGTCGACGTTGGCGAAAACGCCAGGCTTGGCCTCCTCGACGGTGTACTTCCGGCCCGCGTGCTCGATCACCTTGCCGGCCGACCGCGCCGAGGCGAAAAGCCGCAACGAGGCCAGCGGGAACTTGCGGTCGTGCAGGAGCTGGAGGAGCTCTTGACCGACGGCGCCAGTGGCGCCGACGATGCCTACATTGATGGATGCTGTGTTCACGCGTGAGTCTCCGGTGGAGCGGGCCAACGAAGCGTGCGCCCGCCTCGGCATCAAGCCCCGAGCGCGCCTGCTGGCCGTGTCGATCGGCGCCGCCACACTGCGCTTCTACCGCGACGGCGGCTTGGTCCGTGCCTACCCGGTCTCCACGTCACGCCGCCCGCCCTCGAACGTGAAAAACTCCCTCGGCACCCCGCGCGGGCTGCACGAGATCGCGGAGCGCATCGGCGCCGGCCAACCGCCCGGCATGGTCTTCAAGGCGCGCGTGCCGACCGGGCGCCACTTTTCGGAACTCCTCACCTCGGAGGACGGGAAAAACGACAATCTCATCACCTCGCGCATCCTGTGGCTGCGCGGGCTCGAAGCCGGGGTGAACCGCGGGGGCGATGTCGATACCTACGAACGCTACGTGTACATCCACGGCACCAACCACGGCGACCGCATCGGCGAACCCCTGAGCTCGGGCTGCGTCCTGATGCGCGACCTGGAGATCATCGAACTCCACGAGGAGGTCCGCGCCGGCGACCTCGTGTGGATCGAGGATTGAGCGGAAGACCTGAAGCGGGCCGGGCCGTGGCGGGATGATTCCCGCGGGCCCGTTCAGTTCACCGCCATCGTGACGCGCGCGTTGCCGCCGCCGTTGATGACGCGCACGCGGTCACCGTCCATGAAACGCCCGGTGGAGATATCCTGCGTGACCGTGACCGTGCTGCCATCGTCGAGGCGAATGGTGATCTCCTGCGCGACCTTGCGGGTGGCGACTTCCTCGACGGCCTGGCCCACCACCGCGCCCGCCACGGCGCCCGCGGCCTGAGTCACGCGGCCGGTGACGCCCTTGCCGCCGCTGGCCAAAGCGCCACCGACCACGCCGCCGCCGTACAGGCCGATCTGGCCCTTGCTACCCTCGATGTTCACGTCGCGCACGCTGGTCACGACCCCGAGTTCGCTCCGCTGCAAGACGTTGGCCTGCGCGGAGGGCACGACGCGGCGGGAGGATGGGAAAGAGCAGCCGGAGGCGAAGACAAGGGTGCCGGCGGCCGCGGTGAGCAGGACGATTGTGGCTTTCATGGCGCGGAGGAAGCGGGACGGTTTCCCGCGAAGAAGGACGGATTTCTACCCGGCAAGTTACCGGTTACGACCGAACAGCAACCGGAGCGAATTGAGACAGACCACGAGCGTGCTGCCCTCGTGCGCGGCCACGCCGACGGCCAGCGGCACGGAGCCCGCCGCCGTGGCGATGACCATCACCACGACAACCCCGAGGGAGACCGCGAGGTTCTGACGAATCACCCGTCGCGCGCGCCGGCTGAGACGGTCGGCGGCGAGGAAGTTCTCGATGCGGTCGTGCATCAGGATGATCTCGGCCTGCTCGAGCGCGGCGTCACTCCCGCGGGCGCCCATGGCCACGCCCACATCGGCGGCCGCCAGGCACGGCGCGTCGTTCACGCCGTCACCCACCATCGCAACCGTGTGGCCGGCCGCGCGCAGCGATTGGATGGCAGCGACCTTGTCCTCGGGGGAAAGCCCGGCCCGCACCTCGTCGAGCCCGAGCTCGCGCGCGACCGATTCCGCCGCGTGGCGGCGGTCGCCGGTGAGCATGACGGTGCGGATCCCGGCACGCCGCAGCTCGGCGAGCACGGCGCGCGACTCGGCGCGGATCTGGTCGCGCAACAGCACGCGCCCCACCAGATCGCGACCGACGACCCAGACCTCGCTTAACTCCGCCGCGGCGGGCGGCAGACGGCGCGCCCATTCGGCGAGCGGACCGCTCTCGAGCAATTCGCGGCGGCCGAGCAGCAAGGACGTGCCGCCGACGCGGCCCCGTAATCCGCGGCCGGTGAGGGACTCGAAATCCTCCAGCGGGAGGGGCGGCACGCCGGCCGCGGATGCGTGGCGTGTGATGGCGCGGGCGATCGGATGCCGGGACTTCGCCTCGAGCGTGTGGGCGAGTTGGAGCACCTCGCGCTCGCGGCCCGGCGGGAAACTCTCGCAGCCGACAACCGCGAGTTCGCCGGTCGTGAGCGTGCCGGTCTTATCGAGGGCGACCGCATCGACCCGCGCGAGATTCTCGATCGCGCCGCCCCCGCGGAAAAGCACGCCATGGCGCGCGCCCCACGCGATGGCGGCGAGGATCGCCGACGGGATGGAGAGCACGAGCGCGCACGGGCTGGCCACGACCATCAGCGTCATCGCGCGGTAGAAAGCCGACCGTTCCTCCAGGGTGTTGGCGAAGGCCGGCAGGCCGAAGCCCAGCCACCAGACCAGGAACATCAACGCGGAGCCGCCAATGACGGCATAAGTGTAGCCCGTGCCGAAACGGTCGGTGAAACGCTCGCTCGGCGCCTTCAGCTTCTGCGCCGTCTGGATGAGGCGGATGATCCGCTGCAGCGTGCTCTCGGACGGCAGCCGCCGCACCTCGAAGTCGACCGCGCCCCAGAGATTCAGCGTGCCGCTGAAGACGGCGTCGCCCTTGCCCTTCTCCACGGGGATCGCCTCGCCGGTGAGCGCCGACTCGTCGCTGGCACTCCGGCCCGCGAGCACCTCGCCGTCGGCGGCGAAAGCTTCGCCCGGTTTCACCCGCAACCGGTCCCCGGTCGCGAGCGCCTCGACCGGCACCTCCTCCTCGGAGTCGTCGGCGCGCAGACGGGTCGCACGCTTGGGCGACGTTTTCAGGAGCGCCCCCACCTCGCGCTGCGTGCGATCGAGCGCGTACTCCTCCATGGCGCCGGAGGCGGAGAACAGGAACAGCAGCAGCACGGCCTCGCCCCAAGCGTCGATGAACATCGCGCCGAAAGCGACCGCCAGCATGAGAAAGTGGATGTCGATCTCGCGCTTGCGCAGGTTTTTCCACGCGTCAACCGCGGCATCCCAGCCGCCCGCGAGGATGCCCGCCAGAAACAGCACCTTCGCCACCCACGGGTGCTGCGGCAGGGCGTACGACGCAACCAGCCCCGCCACACCGGCGCCGCCGCAGATCGCCGCCAGCCAAGCGAGCGTGCGCCACTCCTGTTCCTCCGGCGCGGGCTCGGCCTTGATCTCAGGCCACTCCATCTCGCGCCACAGCCAGAGCTTCTCCGCGGTCACGCAGGTGTCGCGACCGACGATCGTGGCGCCGCCTTCCCGCCGCAGAGAAAAACCCGCCGGCGCCGGCGCGGACGTCCGCGGGGAATCCCCCGCCGCCACGGCCGCGAGCGTGGCGGCGAGTTTCTCCTCGAGGCCGGGCACCGGCACGGCGCCGAGGGAGGCAATCGACCAACGATGCGCGGCCGGATCGATCCGCACGGCGGTCACGCCGGGCTCGGCGCGCAGGAACTCCGCCAGGTCCGCGACCCAGTCGTGCCCCGCGTTCTCCCCGTGGTTCATGCCCGCGAATCTGCGCGCGAGCCAGCCACCGGCAATTTCAATTGCTCGACCGCGGGGCCGCGCTCTTCGTGGGCCGCCCGCATGATCGGAATCCGCGACGACCACGAATCCGCCCCGCCGCCGCCCTGCCGCGCGCCGGAACTCGCGCGGCGGATCTTCGCGGATGGCGGATGGCTCACGGAGGCGCTCGCGCTCGACCACCGGCCCGAGCAGGCGGCGATGGCCCGGGCCGTTGCCGCGGCGCTGAAGGAGGACGAGCCGCTGCTGTTCGAGGCCGGCACCGGCGTGGGTAAGTCCCTCGCCTATCTCATTCCCGGCATCATCCACGCCGTCGACCAATCGCGGCAGCTCATCGTCTCGACGCACACCATCTCGCTGCAGGAGCAGCTCGAGGGCAGCGATCTGCCCAAGTGCCGCCGACTTTTTTCCGGCAAGCCGGAGCTTTCCGCCTACGCCGGGTTTCGCTCCGCCGTGCTCGTCGGCAAGGGCAACTACCTCTGCACCACCCGCCTCGGCCATGCGCTTTCCGAGCGCGGGTCACTCCTCGCCGACGCCGAGCACGACGAGCTGCGCCGCATCGCCGCGTGGGCCGAGACTTCCGGGACCGGCATCCGCCATGAGCTGAAGCCCGCGCCCAACCCGGAGGTTTGGGACCTCGTCAGCGCCGACTTCTCCTCCTGCTCCCGGAAACACTGCGATTGCGAGCGGTGCTTCTTCCAGCGCGCCAAGGCCCGGATCCGCTCGGCCCACATCGTCATCGTCAACCATGCGCTGCTCTTCGCCCTCATCAACGCCGGCGGCGCCCGCGCCGAGGACACCTCGGCGGACGCGCGCGGCGTGCTCTTCGCCGACGATTTCGTCGTGCTCGACGAGGCGCACACGGTGCCGGAGGTAGCGACCGACCACTTCGGCCTCTCGCTCTCGAGCTACGGCGTCGAGCGGGCGCTGCGCCACATCTACAATCCCCGGACCGGCCGCGGACTGCTGCGCCGGCTGGGCGGCGCGGAGGGTCAGCAACTGGCGGACGACGCCCTCGCCGCGGCGGGACAGTTTTTCGCGTCCGTCGCCGACGCGCTGTTGGAACAGCGCTCGATCGCCCGCGTGCGCGAGGCGGGGGTCGCGGAACCGCTGCTCGAAGGACCGCTGGGGGCACTTGAACGTTTCCTCGGCAAGACGGCCGACAAGCTCGAGGACGGCCGCGACCGCGACGAACTCCTCGAGCAACGCCAGCGCGTGAAGGGCATCCAGGCGGGTGTCACCGAGTGGCTCACGCTCGGCGACGAGGGGCACGTCTACTGGGCCGAGCGCACCGGCCGGAAGCAGACGATCGTCAGCCTGCGCGGCGCGCCACTCGACATCGCGCCGGAGCTGCGGCGCCACCTGTTCGGCGCGGGCACCTCGGTGATCTGCACCAGCGCCACCCTCGCGATGGGCGGGCAGATCACGCCCTTCGCGACCCGCGTCGGCGCGGAGGAGGCGCGCGCGGAGATCGTCCGCTCACCGTTCGACTACCCGCGCAACATGCGCGTGTACGTCGCCTCCGACGTTCCCCTGCCCTCCGCGCAGGAGGCCCGCCTCGCGCTGGATGTGCTCGCCGACTACGTGGAGTTCTGCGTCGCCCGCGTGGGCGGCGGGACGCTGGTGCTTTTCACCAGCTATTCCGACATGCGCGCGATCGCGGCCACGCTGGCGCCCCGCTTCCTCGACGCGAAACGCCCCTTCCTCATGCAAGGCGACGGACTCTCGCGCACGGAACTCGCGCGCGAGATGCGGGCCCGAGGCAACGCCGTGCTCTTCGGCACCGACAGCTTCTGGACCGGGGTCGACGTGCCGGGCGAGGCGCTCGCGCAGGTGATCATCACCCGCCTGCCCTTCGACCCGCCGACGCATCCGATCACCGAGGCGCGCTGCGACCGCATCCGCGGAGAAGGCGGCAACCCCTTCAACGAGCTGACGCTGCCCGACGCGCTGATCAAGTTCCGGCAGGGCGTGGGGCGCCTCATCCGCACCGCCTCGGACCGCGGGCTCATCACGATCCTCGACGCCCGGGTGCTGGCGAAGTCCTACGGGCGCCTGTTCGCGGAGTCGCTGCCCAATCCGGAGTTCACCGTCATCAGCCGCGAGAACCGCGAAAGGGCATTTCGTCCTTTCGCCGGACCGCGGGGCGGAACATCCTGAAGACTCGATGCTCAAGTTCCGCTCAGCCGCGCTCTCCGACCTCGGCCTGGTCCGGCAGGAGAACGAGGACCGGTTCATCCACGACGAGGTGGCCGGCTGGTTCGGCGTCGCCGACGGCGTGGGCGGGCTTCCCGCCGGCGCCGAGGCCGCGGAGCGGGCCGCGGAGCGGTTGATCGCGGCGCTGCGGGCAGCCGGGACCGCGGGCGAAGTCGACCTCCCGGCGTGGTTCCGCGCGGTGAACCGGGAAGTGCGTGAACTTGGGCGACAGCTTAGCCCGGAAACCGGGATCGGCACGACCCTCACCGCCGGCTTGGTGCGCAACGACGTGCTGCACCTCGGGCACGTGGGCGATTCGCGGGCCTATCTCTCACGCGGCGGGGAACTGCGCCATTTGACGGAGGATCACTCGGTCGAGAACGAGGCGCGGCGCCGGCGCGCGCAGGGCCAGATCCTCCCCTACCGCGAGTCCCAGCGTAACGCCCTCACCCGGTGCATCGGTCAGCCCGACGACCCGGAGGTCGACGTGATCGCGCAACCGCTCTCCGCGGGTGACCGCGTGCTTTTCTGCACCGACGGCGTCACGCGGCTCGTCCTGGAGCGCGAGTTGGGCGGAATGCTCGCCGCGGCCCGCTCCCCGCAGGACGCCGTGGAGTCGTTGGTGCAGCTGGCCGTGCGGCGAGGCGGCCCCGACAATGCGACGGCCGTCGCGCTCTTTGTGGAAGCCTGAATGCCCTCACGCCGTGAACATTTCGAGGCCTTGGCGGCCGCCCAACCGGAGAACCAGCTTTTCCGCTTCAGTCTCGCGCAGGCCCTCGAGGCCGAGGGCCGTTCCGGGGATGCGGTCGAGCACTACCGGTTCTGCGTGGCGGCGAAGATCGACTGGATGATGCCGCGCATCCTGCTGGGTAAAGTGCTGCTGCGGCTGGGCCGGCGTGATGAGGCCGGCCCCGTCCTCCGCGAGGCGCTGGCGCTGGCCGCGGAGCAGCACCACGAGGATCCGGAACGGGAGTTAAGGGCCCTGCTGGCCGAGCTGGGCTGAGCGCGAGACGCGGTCAGGGATTCGCCACGGCCAGCTCAAGTACGCGCCCCGGCGGGGAATAGGAGGCTCCGTTCCTGACGCCGCGCGAGTATTCGAGGATTAGCAGGCGCCCGCGCCCGGCGAGAAGCACGTCGATCGGCCGGCCGAGCGGCTTCAACAACGTGTGTACGCGCGCCTGGTAATCGCCGGCCACACCGCGGGAGAGCGTGACCCGCAGCACATCGAAGCCGGCGGCGTCGCCGGGCGTGCGGATCATGTTGCCGAAGCGCGGGATGATGAACGTGCCGCGGTAGCCCTCGGGGAAGTCGTCGCCGAGAAACACGATGCCGCCCGGGCACGAATGCGGGTCGAACGTCGCGACCGGCGAGCCGTTGAATCCCCCATCCGGCCCGAGGTTCTGGATCGGCTTCGTGAACTTCAATCCCGCGGGCGGATCGGGCGTGCGCTCGTAGGCCTTCCGGTCCCAGTCGGCATACTGATAGGGAAATCCGTAGTGGCGGCCGCGCTCGATCAGGTTGAGCTCCTCCGGCGCGTCCGCGTCGGGTCCGTTCTCGGTGAGAAACATCTCGCCCCGGTCGTTCCAGCAGAACCCGTAGGCGTTGCGGATCCCATGCGCGTAGACCTCGATCTCCGGCTTCTCCGCCTCGGGATCGAGCCGCCAGAGGCAGGCCGTGAGCGGCGTCTCGCCGCCCCCGGCGAATGGTCCCTCGGGATCGGAGAAGCCGCCGTCGGTGCGCGCCCCGTTGCCGACGTACAGCATGCCGTCGGGCCCGATCGCCATGTGCTCGACCGCGTGGATGTACGACGGACGACCCGGGTAACTTTCCTCGAACCACGGCCGCGGCTCGACCGGCGAGCCGTCCGCGTCGCGGCGGGTCGTGCGGTAGATCGTGACGGTGTTCACGGCGGGCTTCACCGCGGCGTTCTGCTGGTTGGCGGCGATCAGCAGCCGGCCGCGCCGGTCAAAGGTCATCGCCAGCACAAACAACGGGCCGCCGAGGTCGCCCTCGCGCCGCTTGAGATAATCCTTCGCGAGAAACAGCGGGCGGATCGCACCCGTCGAAAGGTCAAGCCGGCGCACGTCGCCGTTCTCCGAAAGCAGGAGGATCGCCCGGCCGGTACCGTCGCTCGCCATCCGCACCGCCTTCTGCGGCAGCCGCGCCACCTCGCGCAACGTGAACCCCGCCGGCGCAGGCGGCAGCGGCGGATACTCCATCGCGAGCGCCTGGCGTTCCGCCGTGGGGTACTTCGTGGTCGCGCGGACCTCGCGCACCTGCCGGCCCGTCACCCGCCCGCCGGGGTTACCCCAGCTGTTGAGCACATGGGTAAGCACCTCGGCGATCGCACCGTCTCCGAGCACAACCGGCGGCATCACTCCGTCGTAGGTGACACCGTTGACCGTGACGGGGCCCGCCGCGCCCTCGCATACCACGCGGATCGCGCGCTCGATCTCGCGTGCCGACCACTCCCGGCCGGCCAGCGGCGGAAAGATCCCCCGCACGCCGGCGCCATTGGCCTGATGGCACTGCAGGCAGTTGCGCTCGTACAGCTCGCGCCCGCGCGTCGCCGAATCCTCGCGCGCGCCCGCCACCGCCGCCGCCACGAGAACCCAGGCCACCGCCAGCGCGGCCCGGCCCGCGGCCGCGCCCCGTGCTTCGTTACCAGTCCGGGAAGTCATCACGGCAGGGCCGAGGCGAGAAAACGCCGGAGGTTGCTGCCCATGATGCCGGCGATGTCGGCGTCGGCGTAACCGCGTCCCAGGAGAATTCCGGGCAGTTGCGCGAGGTCCGCGATCGAGCCTAGGTCCGCGGGCGTCTGTTCCGTGCCGAACGCACCGTCGAGGTCGCTGCCGAGACCGACGTGCCGGGCGTTGCCCGCCAGCTGACACCAATGGTCGATGTGGTCGGCAAGCCGCGCGAGCGTGAGACCCGCCGAGGCGGGCGTGGTTTTCCCACGTTCCCAACCGGGCGTCATCATCCAGCCGTCGAGGCAGACACACACCACGGCGTCTCGGGCCACCAGCGCGCGGAACATGTCGTCCGCCAACTGCCGCTGGTGCGGCACGAGGGCGCGGGCGTTGTGGTGGCTTGCCCAGACCGGGCCGCGATAAAGCCCGATCACCTGCCAGAGGCACTCGTCGCTGAGATGGGTCACGTCAAGGATCAGCCCGAGTTCGCCGGCCAGACGCAGCAGCTCACGGCCGCGCTCCGGGAACGGCCCCGTCGTACCGGTCCCCTGCGCGTAGACCCCGGGGCCGTAATGCGCGGGGCCGATCGCTCGCAAACCGTCGGCCCACGCGCGCTCGAGGTGCGCGGGCGTGATGAGCGAGTCCGCGCCCTCGAGGCTGCGGATGAAACCGACCGGCAGCTTGGCGGCCACGGCGTCATCAGCCGCCTCCCAGCGCGCGACATGGGCGTCGAGGCCGGCGCGGTCGCGGATCGCCACCATCTCCCCCGCCTCCTCCATCGCGCGGTACCAGGCCAGTTGCGCCTGGGTCATCGCCCAAGCCTGCGCCGAAGACCGCCAGCCGAAGACCGGGCTGTAGGCGTCGTGCTCCAGCCGCGCGATCTGCGTGGCGACGCAAAGGCCCACGTGTCCGCGCCGCATCTCGGGCAGGCACACGGTGCCGTGGCCGCGGTCCGGTTTGTCGCGCAAGTGCGCCTCGGCCGCGCGAATCTCGGCGAGCGGCCGAGTGAGGTCGCGGTTCCACTCGATCGCATTCATCGCGAGGTCGAGGTGGGCGTCGACAATCAGGGGATGTTTCATGGTCAGAGCACCAGAGAAAGCAGCAGTACGAACCCGAGGCCGGCGACCCCGAGGATGGTTTCGAGCACGAACCAGGTCCGGAGCGTCTGGCCGACCGTGAGACCGAGGCAGTCGCGCACGATCCAGAAACCGCCGTCGTTGAGATGTGAGAGCACCAGCGAGCCGGAACCGAGCGCGAGCACGAGAAGGTTGCGGTTCACCTCCGGATGGGTCGCGAGCATGGGCGCGAGCAGGCCGGCCGCCGTTGTGATGGCGACGGTCGCCGACCCCGTGGCCACGCGGATGAACGCCGCGACCAGCCAGCCGTAGATAAGTGGCGACAGGTTCGCGGCGCCGGCCACCCCGCCCAGCGCTTCGGCGACACCCGCCTCCCGGAGCACGCGCGCAAATCCGCCCCCGGCCCCCACCACCAGCAGCGTCATGCCGATCGCCGCCACGCTCTGCTCGGTGAACTCGAGCAGGCGCGCCCGGGAAAACGGCGCCGCGCGGCCGAACACCATCGCTGCGAACACCAGCGCCGCCACCAAAGCGGTCACGGGATGCCCGGCGAACGCCAGCGCACCGCGGACCGCGCCACCCGCCGGCAGCAGAAGCTCCCCCGTCGAGTTGGCCAGCATGAGGCCGACCGGAAGCGCGATCACGCCGGCCGTCGCCGCGAAGCCGGGACGTCCCACCGCCGGCCCGGACGTTTCCGCCGGCCCGGGCGGCGGGACGTCGATCCGCGGCGCGACCCATCGTGCAAACACCGGACCGGCGAGGAGCGCGGCCGGAATCGCGACGACGAACGCGAGCGCGAGCACCGCGCCCGGACTCGCGCCCAGCGCGTCGATCGCGACGACGGGGCCCGGGTGCGGCGGCGTCAGCCCGTGCATCGCGGATAGGAACGCGACGAGCGGCAGCGCCAGCGTGAGGAACGGCCGTCCGGTGCGACGGGCCAGCGAGGCGGCCACCGGAACCATCAGCAGCAAACCGACGGTGAACCACGTCGCGAGCCCGACGACGAGGCCGAGCACCACGACGCACAGGAGCGCGCGGCCGGCGCCGAACCAGGATTCCAGACGCTCCGCGAGCACCAGCGCGCCGCCTGACTCCGCAAGCAGGCGGCCGATCATCGCGCCGAGCGCGATCACGGCGGCGATGCCGCCCAGCGTGGCGCCCACCCCATCCTGAAAAGCCTTCAGGGCAGCGAGCGGTGCCAGCCCCGATCCAATCCCGGCCAGCAGGGCGGCCGCCAGGAGCGCCACGAAGGCGTTCACCCGCAGCCATGTCACCAGTCCCACGAGCAGCGCGATCGCCGCCAGAGCGAGGAGCAGTGGCGTCGACATGGGAATCAGACTCCCAACCGCCGCGCTCGCGCGGTCACCGTCCATGTCTCCGCCACGCGGCCTTCGCGCACCACCTGCACGCGGTCATGCAGCGCGACGGTCGGGCAGATGTGCCACGGAATGCCGTAAAGCGCCGAACCGACGGGAAACTTGTCCGCCGCGGACGTCTCGAGGACGAGATGTTCCTCGCTGTGGGTGACCGCGCGGGCGTCGGGCAATTCGGGAAAGACCACGCGCGGGTGCGCCATCTCGCTTGCCACGGCCTTGTGTCCAAGGTCGAGGCACAGCCGGCCGGCACCGGGACGGCTGATGACGCGCGTCAGCAGCACGGCGGCGTGGAGAAACTCGAGGTCGGGGATGTTACGCTCGTAGCCGGCGTCCCATAAAACGCAGGTGCCCGGGCTGCACTCGATGCCGGCGCGGCGGGCGTGGACTGGGAACGTCGGCGTGCCTCCCCACACGAGACGCGGCACCGGCAGGCCCTCGGCGCGGAGCGCCGCGGCAAGGTCATCGACCCGGGCGATGCCACCGGCGGCGGCCGCAATGCGGTCGGCGAGCAACGGTTGGCGCAAGTGTCCATCATAGGCGTGGAGGCCACCCGGACGAAGCGACCGCGCGGCGGCGATACGGCGGTACAGTTGCGCGGCTTCCGGTCCGGGGGCGATCCCGGTGCGGGCCATGCCCACGTCGAGATCGACCAGCACCTCGACCACGACCCCGGCTTCGGCGGCGACGCGGGCGAGCGCGTCGACCGCGTCGGGGTCATCCGCGATCGTCGAGAAGGCGACCGAAGGGAACGCGCGGATGAGGGCGACCAGCCGGGCGGCGTTGGGTCCGACGGGCTGGGTGGAGAGCGTGATGTCGGTGGCGCCGGCGCCGGCGGCCATCTCGACCTCAGCGATGGTGGCCGCTTTGCAGCGCGTGATGCCGAGGCGCGCCTGAAGCGCGATCAATTGCGGCAACTTGTGGGTCTTCAGATGCGGCCGCAGCCGCTGCGGGCCGCCCGCAAGGGCGATCATGCGGCGGAGGTTTTCCTCGATGCGATCGGGGAAAACCAGCAGCGCGGGGGAAGGGGCGGCGGACTCATCGGCGAGCCGCATCCAGGCGGGCGTCATGGCGCGAGCTCGAAGATGGCCTCGATTTCCACGGCGATATTTCCCGGGAGCGGACCCATGCCGACGGCGCTACGGGCGCCGATACCCCGCTCCGCTCCGAACACCTCGGCGAAAAGCTCGCTGCAGCCATTGATGACCTTCGGGTGCTCGAGGAAATCGGGCGCGGAGTTCACCATGCCGAGGAGCTTGATGACACGCTGGACACGATCGAGCGAACCCAGCTGGTCGCGGAGCGTGGCGAGGATGGCGAGGCCGACCTGACGAGCGGCGGCGTGGCCCGCAACGAGGTCGAGGTCGGCGCCGACGCGGCCGCGGATGAGCGAGCCGTCAGTGCAAACCGGCCCGTGACCGGACACGTAGGCGAGCCCCTGCACGACGACCAGCGGCCGGTACACGGCGACAGGGCGCGGGGCGGGCGGCAGCACGAGTTGCAGGCGCGCGAGGTTCTGCTCGGGGGTGTTCATCTCAAAACCGAGGAAACAGCCGGCCGCACGCGGGGCGAATCTTTCCTCGCGACTCGCTCGGCGCGGGGCGAGGGATGAGGAAAGGTGAATGGCAATGACGGAGAAAGTGGCGGCGACCGAGAGTCGTGGATTCCCCTCCCCTTCTCGGTTTTGCGCCTCTTGCGTCTCTTCGCGGCCATGGGTCATTTGGCCGCCCAAAGGCGCAAAACGCGCCGGCGAGCTTACATTCTGCGCCCTGTCTCTGGTCCGCGGGCCAAACTCCGCGCTTCGGGCTTTCCGTCGAGTCTCCGGCCTAGAACCCTCCGCGTTTCCTCCGTGCAACGGCTCGGAGCCGCGCCCTTCACCTCGACGAGCCTGTCGGTCGCCAAGCTTCGACTTTTAGACGGAATACCGTTTGCCGGTCCCGGGACGGGCAACCAACCTCGCGCCATGAACGCCGCGCGCAGGATCGTAACCTCAGGTCCGGAGAACAGCGAGACGCCCCTCGAGCACGTGCCCAGCTGGGTCACGCCGAACCGGCTGTTCTTCGTCCGCAACCATTTCGAGCCGCCGGCCGCGGGAGAAGCGCGGGCGTGGGAACTCAACCTCGAGGGCCTCGTGACACGTCCGGGCCGCTGGACGCTGGCGCAGCTGGAGGCGATGCCGCAGCACAGCGTGTTCGCCACGGTGGAGTGCGCCGGCAACGGCCGCTCGTTCCTCAAGGAGAAGGCGGCGGGGGTGCAATGGGGAGCGGGCGCGATCGGGCATGCCGAGTGGACGGGGGTGCGGCTGCGCGACCTGCTGGAGCCGGCAGGCGTGAAAGCGGCGGCGACCGAGGTGATCTTCGAAGGGGCGGACCACGGCGAGGAGGACGGCCACCAGATGAATTTTTCCCGCAGCCTGCCGCTCGAAAAGGCCCTGCATCCCGACACCCTCGTCGCGCTCCGGATGAACGGCGAACCGCTGGAACCGAACCACGGCGCGCCGCTGCGGCTGTTCGTGCCCGGCTGGTACGGCGTCGCCTCGGTGAAGTGGCTCCGCACGATGCGGGTCACCGACCAGCCCTACCAAGGTTACTTCCAGACGAAGAAGTACGCGATCATCCGCGACGGCCGGCGCCAGCCGCTCGGGCCGGGCTCGGTGAAGAGCGAGGTGCTCACGCCGCCGGCGGGCGCCGCGGTGGGCGCGGGCACGCTGCGCATCGCGGGCGTGGCGTGGGCGGGCGAGGCCGGCGTGAGCCGCGTGGACGTGAGCACGGACGGCGGGCGCACGTGGCAGGCGGCGCACCTCAAGGGCATCGACCAACCGTACAGCTGGCGGCAGTGGGAGGCGTTGTGGACCGTCACGGCGCCCGGTGACTACGAGATCCTCTCCCGCGCGCACTCCGGCCGCGGCGAGTCCCAACCCTTTGACTACAATCCCGACAACCTCGGTTACCTGATCAACGTGGTGCGCCCGATCAGCGTGCGGGTGAAACCGGGAACGAACTCCCAGGCGGAATTCGCGGACCCGAGGACGTGGAGCCTCTACATGGAGGCCTACGCGGAGGAGAACCGGCGCCGGCCGCTGGACGTGCAGCTGGCGTTCACGGCGGGCGACGGGATCTAACGGGAAGACCTTCCTCAGAACCGCCCGTTCACGCCAAACGAGAGTGAGGTGCCGTTGATGATCGTGCCCGACATGCGGTCGCTGAAACCGCGGTAGGTGCGCTGCGGCTCGTTCAAGAGGTTGCTAACGTCGGCGGTGAGCTGGACGGCCGGGCGCAACTGCCAGGCGACGCCGAAGTTCACCGTGCGGTAGGCGAAGCGGTACGCACTGTAGCCCGGGCTCGTGGCGTTGTAGCTGGTGATGTACGAACCCACGTGGTTGTAGAGCACGCGGGTGCTGAACTTGCGGTAGCGCCACGAGAGGCTGGCGTTGGCGGTGCGCGGGATGAAACCCGGCACCTGGTTGGTTTCGCGGTTGGTCGCGCCGCCGAAGTTCCCGGAAGCCTCGAGCAGGGTGTAATTGAGCGAAGCCCCGAGCCCCTTGAGCAGACCTGGCAGGAAAGTGAACTGCTGCTGATAGGCGAACTCCCAGCCGTTGACCGTGGCGGTGCCGGCGTTGGAGGAGGACAACAAGGTGAAACCCGAATATTCGCCGTTGAATCCGTTGTCGTTGCCGGAAGAAACCGTGCCGACGTTGGTGCCGGTGATGATGTAATCGCGGATGCTCTTGCGGAACCACGAGACCGACAGGTTACCGACGGGCTCGAAGTAATACTCGAGGGACGCGTCCCAGTTCACGGCGGACTGCGGGAGGAGGGACGGGTTGCTCACCGTGAGGGTCTGGTTCGTCTCGTTCACGGTCTCGTTGGGCATCGCGTTGTTGAGCGCGGGACGGCCGAAGCTCGTGGACCAGCTGAGGCGCGCCTTCACGTTGGCGGTGACGTCGTGCGCGACGTGAACGCTCGGGAATGACTTCGTGTAGTCGCCGCGCAGCTTGCGGAGGGTGCCGGCGTAGTCGCGGTTGGCGGAGCCCTCGGGATCGGCCGTCTGCTGGGCGGCGGTGCTGCCGGAGCGGGAGCGGACGTAGCCCCAGCTCTCGGTCTCGGTGCGCTCGGTGCGGACGCCGCCGAGCAGGGAGGTGCGGCCGAAGCGGGCCTGGGCCATTCCGTAGCCGGCGGTGACCCACTCGTTCACGGCGCGGTTGCCGGTGTAGTTGTTCTGATAGGAATAATAAAGGTCCTCGCGCCACGAGGCGGGGGTGACCGGCCGGCGGTCGACAAAGAACTGGACGTTTTCCCAGTAGGGCATGCGCCGCCCGGTCTTGATTTGGTCGAAGGAAACGATGGAGGGATCGGACGGGAGCGCGGCGGTCCCGGTGTAGCTCCAGCGGCGTGACACGCTCTGGTTGTCGGCGTACTGCGAGCGCCAGTTCGCGCCGGTCTTGAGCGAGAACGGGAACGACGTGGGCAACTCGTAGCGGGCGTTGCCGCGCACCTCGCGGCGCACGTTGTTGTTCTGCAGGATGGTGTTGGTGTACTGCGTGGGCCGGTAGTTCGAAGGGTCGGTGAAATCGGGTCCGCCGTTACGCAGGAAACGCGGGAAAAGGTCGGACTCGGTGCGGTCGAGGATCCAGCCGGCACCGGTCAGGCGGTTGATGAGCACGCCGCCGCGGCCGCCGCTGCCGCCGTTGATGTTGGTCTGCGTGAAGACCGCGTTGTAGTCGAGCTGCAGGCGGCCGAAGACCTGCTCGGCGCCGACATCGAGACGTCGCATGCGGTTGTAGAAATTACCCGGGCCGGTGGTCTGCTGCTCGATGATGGCGGCGGCGACCGGGCGGACGGTGGTGATGAGATCGGTGTAGCCCGGGACCACGCCGGTGGTGGTGGCGTTGGGCACGGTGGTCTGCGTGCCGGTGTAGGCCCGGGTCTGGTACTGGCGGCGGAACGTCTCGTTGGCGTTGTTGAGGACGGTGTTGATCGAAAGCTTGGTGTTGGTGGAGAGACGGTAGTCGGTCTTGAGGTTCAGGCTGAGCTGCTTCCGGTTGTTGTAATTGTCCCACGTGCGGTAGTCCCAGACGTAGGCGGGGCGGCTGACGGTGTTCTCGAAGTCGCGCACGGTCTGGTAGCCGCCGACCGCGTTCTCGCTGTAGAAAAGATTCATCGAGACGCCGAGGTTACGGTCGCCGCCGAACACACCGAAGACCTCCTGCCATTGAGCGTTGAGCATCGGGTGCGAACGGTGGGCCTCGCGAAGCGGGATGTGCTCCAGGAACGGCGGCGCCCAGCGGACGCCCGCGCTGTACGAGACGCGGCGTTTCTCGCGCATCGAGAGCGGGGAGCGGCTGCGGAGGTTGATGGTGCCGCCGAGCGAGTCCGCGCCCTTGTCGGGCGTGTGGCCCTTCACCAACTCGAGCTGGTCGAACATCGTGCCGGTGAGGTTGTTGATGTTGGTGCTGCGGGAGAGCGCGCCCTGGCTGGTGAGCGGCGAGCCGTCGAGGGTGATGGTGTTGAGACCCGGGCCGATGCCGCGCACCGTGAACCCGTCGACGAGATTCTCGTCGCCGAAGTTCCCCGCGACACCCGGCAGGCGGATGGCGACCTCGGCGGCGTTCATGTTCGGGAGATTGCCGTAAGAGTCCATGGCCACGATGTTCTTCACGTTGTCGGCGTTGCGCTGGGCCGTGATCGCGGCAGCGCCACCCTCGCGCTCACCCGTGACGCGGAACTCCTGCATCTGGTAGATGCCGGTCGTCAGGTCGAAGTTGCGCGAAGCGCGCTGGCCGGCCGCGACGGCGACGGAGGCCCGCACCGGATCGAGACCGATGTAGGAGACGACCAGCTCATGGGAGCCGGCCGGAAGATTGGAGAGCACATAGAGGCCGGTGTTGTCGGTCAGCGCGTCGACGCCGAGGACGGGCACGGCGACCCGGGCGCCCTCGAGCAGGTTGCCGGTGGCGGCGTTGCTGACGGTGCCGGCGATGGTTCCCGACCCGGCCGCGGCGGCGCGGACGGCGGCCGGAGAGAGCAGCGCAAACGCGAGCCCCATCAAGGAGGAAGACAGCAGCAGGGAACGACGGCGGGAGTACGATTTCATGGGGTTGAGCGGCGGGAAAAATCCCCGCGCCGTCCCAACTCAAAAAATCCCGCGCGCGTTCGCGAGCGCGAAACACCCGGAGACGAAAAAGGCCCGGCGGTGAGGCCGGGCCCGAAGTGACCGACGTAGGCGGCGCGTCAGAAGCGGCCGTTCATGCCGACGGCGACGGTGACGAAGTTGGTGATGCCCTGGCGGAACCGGTTCTTGTTACCCATGTAAAACTCCTGCGGTTCGTTGAACAGGTTGGCGATATCGACCGAGAAACCGAGGGTCGGCTTGTACTGGTAGCTAACGCCGACGTTCAGGGTCTTCATCGAGTAGCGGTACAGATTCAGCCCGGGAGTCGTGATGGCGCTCAAGGAGGTGATGTACTCCCCGGTGAAATTGTAGAGGGCGCGCACACTGAAGCCGCGATGGCTCCAACGCAGGGACGCGTTGGCGGAATGCGGGATGAAGCCGGCGACTTCACGACGCGTCAGGTAGCGGGTGCCGCCGCGCAGTCCGTGCGTCTCGATCCAGGAGTAGTTGAAGGAAGCAGCCAGGCCCCGGAGGAGACCCGGCAGGAACGTCAACTGCTGCTGGTAGGCGAACTCCCAGCCCTGGGCGATCGCCGTGCCGGAGTTGAGCGACGTGCGCTCCATGAAACCCTCGTATTCACCGTCATAGCCGTTGTCCCGGCCGCCCGGGATCAGACCCACATCCTGCCCGGTGACGATGTAGTCCTCGATCGACTTGTGGAACCAACCGAGCGTGAGGCTGCCGACGGGCTCGAAGTAGTACTCGAGCGTAGCGTCCCAGTTCTTCGAAGTCTGGGGCTTCAAGCCGGGGTTGTTGACCGTGAGTCGGCGGTTGACCTCGTCGACCGTTTCGCCCGGCCGCATGTTGGAGATATCGGGACGGCCGAAGCTGGTGGACCAGCTTACGCGGCCCTTCAAATTCGGGGTGATATCGTGAAAGGCATGGATGCTCGGGTAGAGGTCGCTGTAGGCGCCCTCGATGATCCGGCGGGTGTTGGCGTAGTCGCGCTGCGCCGAGCCGACCGGATCCGCCAGCTGCTGCGCCGTCGTGCTCAGGGTGCGGGCGCGCACCCAACCGTTGCCCTTCGTCCGGGTGTCCTCCCAGCGCACGCCACCGAGATAGCCGGTGCGACCGAGCCAGCCCTCCCGACCGAGCCGCCCGTTCACCATCGCGTAGTAGGCCGTGACCTCCTCGATGACCTGGCTGGTGGCGGTGAACTTGGATTGCTCCCGGAAATAATGATCCTCGACCCAAAGCGCCGGATCCTTGGGCCAGCCATCCACGGTGTGCATCGAGGACTGCCACATGGGAATCCCGAGGCCTGTCTTCTCCCCGATGTGGCTGCGGTAGTTCGGATCGTGAGCGAGGCGAAGGCTCGGGTCGTAGCGCAGCGAGCCGGCGAATTGCCAACGGTGGCGGTCCTTGCCCCACTCGTCACGGGTGGTCTCCCGCCAGGCACCTCCGACCTTGAGGAAGGTCGGTGCCGCCAAGGGGGTCTTGTAGCGAATGTCGAAACGGGTTTGGTACCCAAACTGGTCGCTCTCATTCCGCTGCTGGGTCAGGCCGTCCGTGGCGCGCGGAAGATAGTTGTTGGGATTCGTGAAGTCCGCCCCGCCGTTGCGGCGGAAACTGGGATACGTGGCGGAGGCCGTTCGATCGATGACCCAGCCGGCATTGCCGAACACGACCGGCGCACCGGGGGTCTGCAACGCGGGGTCAAAAAACCGCATCGCCATGACACCGCCGCGGCCCTGCCCGTTGTTCAGGTGGGACTCGGTGGCGCTCGCGCCGTATTCGATGTTCCAGTTCCGGTAGTTGTGCTCGCCCATGAAGTCGACGCGGCGCATGCGCAAGTTGTAGTTCAACGGACCGTCGCTGATCACCTCGATCATCGAGTTGTTGGGCACCGGGCGAATCGCCGTGACGGTGTCCGTGAAGGTTCCCGGCAGATAGGCGGTCGAGGCGCTCGGCTGGGTCCCCTGGGCGCCGGCGAAAGCGCGCATGAGGGGACGCCGGCGGTGCCGTTCGAAATTATCGTTCTCCAGCAGTGTGAGGGAAAACTTCGTTTCCTGCGACCAACGGTAGTCCGCCTTGAAGTTCACGCTCATCTGCTTCCGGTTGTTGGTGTTGTCGTAAACCTCGTACTGCCGCATCGGGGCCGGTCCCTCCGGGACATTGACGTAATCGTACAGGGTGTAGAACCCGCCGACGGCGTTCTCGCTGTAGAAGAGATTGAGCGAGACGCCGAGATTACGCTGGTCGCCGAACACACTGAACACCTGCTGGTGCGTCAGATTGAGGATCGGATGCGCGCGGTGTTGTGAACGGATCGGCGTCTGCTCGAAGAACGGCGGCGCCCAGCGCGTGCTGAAATTGTAGGTCGTGCGGTGGTCCTCCTTCATGCTGAAGGTCGAGCGCGACTTGAAATTGATGGTGCCGCCCAGCGAGTCGGCACCCTTGTCGGGCGTGTGGCCCTTCACGAGCTCCAAACCCTCGAACATCGCGCCCGTGACACCCTGCAACTCGAACGCGCGGCTGCCGGCGCCGGTGGTGCTCATCGTCATTCCATCCACCGTCACGTTGTTCAGGCCGGGCGGCATGCCGCGCACGTTGAACTGGTAGTTCAGACCCTCGACCGTGGGGCTGCCGGCGACACCGGGCAGACGCATCACGACTTCGCCGGCGCTCATGTTCGGCAGGTAGCCGAAGGAATCCATGGCGATGACGTCCTTCACGTTGTCGGCGTTGCGTTTCTCGGTGATCATCGCCGCGTTGCCCTCGCGCTCGCCGGTGACCTTGAAGGCTTCGAGCTTGTAGATGCCGGACGTCATGTCGAAGTTGCGCACCAGCCGCGCGCCCGCGGCGACCGAGACCGTCGCCTTGGCCAGATCCAGGCCGATGTAGGTGGCGACCAGCTCATGGTCGCCTGCGGGCACGCCGATGAAGACATACTGGCCTGAATTGTTTGTCAGGACCGAGAGGCCGAGCCGCGGGATCTCGACGCGGGCGCCCTCCAGATTGTTGCCGGTGGCGTTGTTGCTCACCGTGCCGGTGATGGTGCCGCCGGAGTCGGCGGCGCCGAGGGCGAGCGGCAGGGCCAAGGCGACCAGAAGCGACAGTAGGCGGCGCACCCTACGGGTGCGGTCAGAGACGCGGGAAGGCGTTTGCATGCAGTCAGGGGGTTGATGGTGGGGGTGGGCGGCGCCAGGGACTTCCGGTCCGAAACGCCACAGGCAGCTGGCACTCTTTTTCGAGGGACCAAGCGCCCGGGAGGCAAGAGCGAAGTCGGCGTCATCCCAAGCGCTTGACCACCGCGAAGCCCACCCGCAGCACGGAGCCGTCACGCGCCTCGCCACCCCAGAGCACCCCGCCCTTGTGAAAAACCCCGTGCCCCTGCTCCTTGCCGTCTGCGTCGCCTCTTTGCTTGCGCTCCCGCTCGCCGCCCAACCCGCCCCGGGCTCGGTCACCGGACGTATCCTGAGCCCGGCGACAGGTGAATACGTCCGCAACGCCGAGATCACCGTCGCCGGCGGCAACCTCGCGGTGTACTCGGGCGAGGACGGCACCTTCCGGATTCCCGGCGTGCCCGCGGGCCCCGCGACCATCACCGTCACCTACACCGGTTACGACACCGCGACCGCCACCCTGGAGATTCCGCCCGGTGGCGTGGCGCGGCGGGATTTCGAGCTGACGGTCGCCGGCGTGCGCCCGGGCGCGAAACCGGCGGGGCCCGCCCCCGTCGTCCGTCTCGACCAGTTCGTCGTGTCCTCGGAGCGCGAGGGCAACGCGAAGGCGATCATGGAGCAGCGCGCCGCGCTCAACTTCAAGAACGTCATCGCGTCGGACAACTTCGGCGACATCACCGGCGGCAACATCGGCGAGTTCATCAAGTACGTGCCGGGCGTCGCGATCGACTACAGCCAGTCCGACGCGCGCTCGGTGCGCATCGGCGGGCTCGACCCGAAGTACGCGGGCGTGAGCGTCGACGGCATGCGGATGGCCAGCGCGGCCTCGGCGGGCTTCGGTGCCGACTCGCGCCAGTTCGAGTTCGAGCAGGCCTCCATCAACAACGTGGAGACCATCGAGGTGAACAAGACCCTCACCGCGCGCATGGACGCCGACTCGCCGGCGGGCGCCATCAACCTCCGCAGCCGCAGCGCCTTCGACCGCAAGGGGCGCGACCTCACCGTGCAGTTCACCGCGTCGGCCAACACTTACCAGATGACGCTCGGCCGCGTGGCGAGCCCGACCGACCGCCGGCAGCGGGTCGTGCGCCCCGGCGGCAATCTCAGCTACGGCGACGTGTTCCTCGACGGGCGCCTCGGGCTCCAGCTCAACCTCGGCAGCTCGACCATCTACGGCGAGCAGCAGCAGGTGACCAACGCGTACGACTTCTCCAACCCTGCGCGCGGCCCGGTCATCACGGGCATCACGTTCAAGGACGCCCCGAAGATCATCGACCGCCAGTCGTTCGGCGCGAACCTCGACCTGAAACTCCGGCCCGGCCTCGTGCTCTCCCTGCGCACGAGCGGCTCCCACCTCGGCGACGAGTTCTACGCGCGGCAGTTCATCTTCACCGCCAATATCGCGCAGATCGACCCGGCCTCCACCCTCACCCGCGTGATCGCGCGCCCCGCGGCCAACGCCAACACCCGGCTCGAGACCTCCGCCAACCACCGCAAGAAGCTCAACGACACCGTCAACTACGTCGCCAAGCTCGAGCACCAGCGCGGGGACCTCGGGCTCACGCTCGGCGGCGGCTATTCCCGCAGCGTCACCCACTACGAGGATCTGCGCGACGGCTTCTTCCAAAACGTGGGCATGCGCCTCACCCGCCTCGGCTGGATGGCCGAGCGGAGCGACACCAACCACACCGCATGGACCATGAGCCAGCTCGCGGGCCGGCCATGGAACGACCCCGCCAGCTTCGGCCGCGACGACGCCAACCCCAACAACATCGCCAGCACCGCGCGCGACGGCCGCAGCCAGGTCTTCACCGGGCACCTCGACGCCCGCACCACGGTTAACCCCGGCCTACCCGTGCAGCTGCTCGCCGGGCTGAAGAGCCGTCTCACCACGTTCGGCAACACCGACGGCGGCACCCAGCGTTGGACGTTCGTCGGCCCCCGCGGCTCCCAGCTCGATCCGACGACGGTGTACCTCGCCGAGGCCAACCACCGCTGGGACCCCAAGCAGGGCGGGAACGCGGCCAGCCTCGGCCTGCGGTTTCCCGACACCAACGCCATGCAGGCGCTGTTCCGCTCTAATCCGGAACAATTCACGCCCGACACCGTAGGCAACTTCACCAATGTGTTCATCAACCCACGCTCGGTGCAGGAACAGGTCGACGCCGCCTACGCGGAGGCCAACGCGCGCTGGAGCGCGCTGCGCTTCAACCTGGGCGCCCGGCACGAGCGCACCCGCACGATCGGGCGCACGTTCGACATTCTCCCCGCCGCCGTGGTGCGCGCCGCCGGCTACACGCCCGGCACGATCCCGTTCGTCATCCACCAGTATCGCAACGGCGTGCGCCCCTCGTCCTACGGCGGCTACGCCCACACGTTCCTCAGCGGCGGCGTCAAATACCAGGCGACGCGCGAGCTCGCCCTGCAAGCGGCCGCCAGCCAGTCCATCGGCCGCCCCAACTACAACGCGATCGCCGGCGTGATCGCCGTGAACGAGACCACCCAGCGCGTCACGCTGCCCAACCCGGACCTCAAGCCGGAGACCTCCGACAAGTTCTTCCTCGGCGCGCAATACGCCCTCGAGCCCGCCGGCACGGTCGCCGTCTCCGCCTACCAGCTCAACGTGCGCAACATGGGCACGCTCAGCGCACCGGTCACCGCCGCCGAGGCCGGCTACGCCGACGATCCCGAGTACACCGGCTACAACTTCTTCCGGAACGCCAACGCCGACGGCACCCGCCGGATCCGCGGCGTCGACGTCGAGTACAGCCAGCAGTTGGTCTTCCTGCCCGGTTTCCTGCGCGGCTTCAGCGTGTTCGGTTCCGTCTCCCGCACCATTCCCGATCTGCAGATCGTCGACCTCGTCTCGAAGTCCGCCAACGGCGGCCTGCGCTTCAGCAACCACCGCTTCAATTCCCAGCTGCGCTTCACCTGGACCGCCGCCCGCGCGACCTCGATCACCGCGTCCCGCAGCCAGTGGGAGCGCGAACGCCTGATGTTCGACTTCAGCGGCGGCTGGCGACTCAACCGCACCTACGAGCTCACGCTGAGCGGGCGCAACATCCTCAACCAGCCGCTCGAGGCCTACGCCGATGTCCCGGGCACCATCGTCTACCGGAATAATTTCGGCGCCGTCTGGACGATCGGCGTGCGCGGCCGATTCTGAGCGCGCGGGGGCGCGGGGTTGATTTCACGGCAGGGCGGATCCATGTTCCGGCGGTTCATGCGCCCGCTTTCGCGTCACCCCGCCCTGCCCCTGCTGGCGCTCCTCGCCGGCGCGATCGCCGCGACGGCTCGCGGCGCGGTGGATTTCAACCGCGACGTGCGGCCCATCCTGTCCGACAAGTGTTTCCATTGCCACGGGCCGGACGAAGGCACGCGCAAGGGCAAGCTGCGGCTCGACACCCGCGAGGGCGCGTTGCGGCTGCGCGAAGGGAGCGCGGCGATCGTGCCGGGCAAGGCCGCGGAGAGCGAATTGCTGCAGCGTATCGTGAGTCCTCACGAGGATGAGGTGATGCCGCCGCCGGAGTCCAAACTCGGGCGCCTCGCGGCCGGCGAGGTCGACACACTGCGCCGCTGGATCGAGGAGGGTGCCGAATACCGCGCGCATTGGGCGTTCGAGCGGCTTGCGCCGGTGCCCGTGCCTGCCGCGGCCGGCGCCGAGCCCGCGCGGAATCCGGTCGATGCATTCGTCTTCCGTTCCCTCGCGGGAAGGCAGCTCGCCCCGCAGCCGGAAGCCGATCGCGCCACGCTGCTACGCCGTGTGGCATTCGACCTCACCGGCCTGCCGCCCGATCCCGCCGCCGCCTCGGCCTTCCTCGCGGACCCGAGGCCCGACGCCTACGAACACGCGGTCGACGCGCTCCTTGCCTCGCCCCGCTACGGCGAACGCATGGCAGTCGACTGGCTCGACGTCGCGCGCTACGCCGACAGCTACGGCTTCCAGGTCGACCGCGAGCGCGACGTCTGGGCGTGGCGCGACTGGGTGATCGGCGCCTTCAACCGCAATCTGCCTTGGGACCGTTTTGTGACATGGCAGCTGGCGGGCGACCTGCTGCCTGGCGCGACCGAGGAGCAGATCCTCGCCACGGCGTTCAACCGCCTGCACCCGCAGGAGAGCGAGGGCGGATCCGTCGAGGAGGAATACCGCGTGAACCACGTGAATGACCGCACGACCACGTTCGGGACCGCCTTCCTGGGCCTCACGCTGGAGTGCGCCCGCTGCCACGATCACAAGTTCGACCCCATCTCGCAGAAGGATTACTACCAGCTTTTCGCCTTCTTCGACGACATCGACGAGGCCGGCCTCTACTCTTTCTTCACGCCGGCCGTGCCGACGCCGACCCTGCGCCTGCCCGACGACGCGCAGCGGCGGAAACACGCCGAAGTGCTCGCCGGGGTGCGTTCGGCCGAAGCCGCGTTCGCCGCCGCGCGATCCGAACGCGCCGCGACCTTCGCCGCCTGGCTCAGCTCACCGCCGCCGCCCGGAGCGCCCGCCGTACCCGACGAGCTGGCGCATTTCTCCTTCGACGATCGCCTCCCGGCCCCCGAAGCGCCCGCGAAGCCCGTGACGGGCGCCGAGACCCCGGCGGCGACCGAGGCTGCGAAAGGGCGCCCGGAGCGCTTTGCGAGCGCGATCGACCCGGCCCACTTCGCCACCACGGGTCGGGACAACGTTTCGGTGCCGGGCCGCGTCGGCGGGGCGCTTCGTCTCACCGGTGACCACGTCGTGAACACCCCG